>NZ_JBIUTD010000016.1:0-169068 GCF_044741705.1 Kitasatospora sp. NPDC088134
GCCGGCATGCAGACCAGCAAGACCATCGTCGCCGTCAACAAGGACCCCGAAGCCCCCATCTTCGAACTCGTCGACTACGGCGTCATCGGCGACCTGTTCGAGGTGCTGCCGCAGCTGACCGAGCAGGTCAAGGCCGGCTGACACCCCGCCGACCACCGCGAAGGGCGCGACCGGAACACCGGCCGCGCCCTTCGCGCGTGCTCCCCGTGCGGGCCGGGCCGATCACCAATCGCGCGGGGCGATCAGCTGCTCGGAGTCGGCGTCGGGGAAGCCGTAGGCGGCGGCGATCGCCCGGAAGTCCGTGCCGATCTGTTCGCGGGCCACGGTCTCGATCTCGCTGTCGGCGTCCTGGAGTTCGGCGTCGAGGGCGTTGAAGCGCTCGGTGGCGGCGTGCGTCAGCACGTACAACTCGTCCAGGGTGCGCGGCCGTTCGGCCTCGATCTGCTCGCAGAGGGCGCGCAGGATGCCGCAGCCCCGCTCGACCAGGTGGGCGGGGAAGTACCCGTCCCCGACCATGGCATGCAGGAAGGCGTACTGCGCCATCCGCTCGTTGGTGACCGCCACCGGGCCGCTCCGTCCGTTCGGAAATGTGTCCGGACCGATCATGCCCCGGGACACCGACAGCGGCCGTCTGCTCAGGCCAGCCGCTCAGGCGGGCGGGGTGCCGAGCAGGTCCTCGACGTCCCGGCGCGGGGTGGCCGTGCCGGGCGGGCCGTAGCCGACCCGCAGCACCACCTGGACGGCGCCGGTGCCGAGGGTTTCGGGGGTATCGGGAGCGTGGGGGTCGCGCAACGCGACCCGGGTGTCGGGGAGTTCGACGGCCTGGTGCAGGACGGACACCCGCAGGCCGTGGGCGGTCGCCAGCAGCCAGACCCGTTCCATCGCCTGCCCGGCCCGCAGCCAGTCGGCGGGGGTGTCACCGGCGGTGGCGACGGTCGCCACCTGCGGAAGTGCCTCGAAGCGCTCGGGGCGGTCGGGGCCGTGTCCGGCGAAGTCCCGGACGGGGACCCGGGATTCGTGGTCCTGCGGGCCGAGCGCCCGGTCGGGGATGCCGTCGGCGGCGGGCTCCTCGCGCAGCCAACTCCCGGTCTCCGCACGGCGGGCGGCGTCCGCGGCGATCCGCGCCTCCGCCTCGGCGGTGAGCGCCAGCACCCGGCGGGCCCCGGCCTCCTCCAGGAACTCCAGCGCCGCGCCCTCCGCGGCGGCCGCGCCGATCAGCTCACCGACCACCGCCTCCGGCACGTCCCGGTTCCCGAACGGCTCCCGGCTGGAGTGCCGCCGCCCGATCAGGTCCGCCAACTCGGCGGGCGGGTAAGGCAGTCCGCGCGGACCGAAGCGCAGCACCGCGACGGGTGCGTCCGCGCCGGGCGCACCCGGGCCGGACGCGTCCGGCAGCAGCTCCGCCGCCTCGACGGGGAGGCCGTTGCGGGCCGCGGCGGCCCGCAGGTTGAACAGCGCCGCGCCCACCGACACCAGCAGCGCCCGCCCGTCCGGGTCGGCCAGCGGCACCGCCCGCTCCCGGTCGGCGAACACCAGCACGCCGGGGCCGTCCTCGGCCGAACGGAACCGCCAGGGCTGGCTGTTGTGCAGCGAGGGCGCCGCGCCCGCCGCCGCGACCAGCTCCCGCAGCTCGCCCGCGTCCAGTGCCCTTCCCGCCCCTGCCGCCGTCCCGGTCATCGCGGATCACTCCTCGGCCCGTCCTGGTGGTCTTCCCCGGTGGTCTTCCTGCCTCCGAGCCTCCGCCCGGGCCCGCGCCCGCCGGTAGGGCCCAAAGGCCCGCCCGGGACGGCCGCCGGTCCCGGTCCGGCCGGGCCCGGGCACAGCACCGCACGCGGCCCGGCAAATGCGTTGACAGCGGGCTGCTCCGGGTACGTAACGTGACCCGCATGAGCACCCGCATAGCCCTGCTGACCGGCCGCACCATGCCCCTCGACGTGCCGGAGGACGACCTCCTGGTGCGGGCCCTGGCCGACCGCGGTCTGACCGCCGACGTCCTGCCCTGGGACGAGCCCGCCGACTGGTCCGCGTACGGCCTGGCCCTGGTCCGCACCACCTGGGACTACTGGCAGCGCCACGAGGAGTTCCTGGCCGCGCTGCGGGAGATCGGCGGGCGGACGAAGCTGCGCAACCCGGTCGGCCTGGTCGCCTGGAACAGCCACAAGGGCTACCTGCTGGAGCTCGCCGCCGCCGGCGTGCCCGTGCTGCCCACCCGCCTCGTCCCGGCCGGCGCCGACCCGGAGCGACGGGCCGCCGCGCTCGCCGCGTTCGGCACCGACGCCGCCCTGGTGGTCAAGCCCGCCGTCTCGGTCGGCGCCCGCGACACGATCCGCACCACGGCCGGCGACCCGGCCGCGGCCGCGCACCTGGCGGAGCTGGTCGGGTCGGGGCGCGACACCCTGGTCCAGCCGCTCGCCGAGTCGGTGCTGACCCGCGGCGAGACCTCGCTGGTCTTCCTCGGCGGCTCGTTCAGCCACGCCGTCCGCAAGTCCGCCGCGCCCGGCGACTACCGCATCCACCAGTACCTCGGCGGCACCGTCCACCCGCACGACCCGTCCGGGGCCGAACTCGCCGCCGCCGAGGCCGCGTTGGCGGCCGCACCGCACGGCGGGCAGCTCGAGTACGCCCGGGTCGACCTGGTCCTCGACGCGGCGGGCGACCCGTGCCTGATGGAGCTCGAACTGATCGAGCCCGAGCTGTTCCTGTTCCAGCAGGACGCTGCCCCCGCCGCCCGCTACGCCGCCCGGATCGAGGCCCTGCTCGCCGACTGACCGGTCGGCCGGCTGACTGACCAGCCGGCCGGGGCCGGCCGGCCGACCGGTGGCGCGGCTCAGGGCCCGGCGGTCCGGCGGACGAACACCTCCAGCCGGGCCGCCTCCAGCGCCGTCGCCACCGCGCCCAACAGCACCGCGCCCTCGCCCAGTTCGCTCGCCACCAGCCGGGGCCGCAGCGCGCAGGTGCGGCGCAGCGCCTCCTCCAGCGGCGGCAGCAGCAGGTCCGCGCTGCGGCCCAGGCCGCCGCCCAGCACCACCAGCTCCGGATCGGCGACCGCCGCCACCACCGCCACGGCGAAGGCGAGTTGCTCCGCCTCGTGGGCGACCGCCGCCAGCGCCGCGGGCTCCCCGGCCCGGGCCGCCGCGAACACCCGCGCTGCCGTCGGCGCCCCCGCCAGGCCGCGCCGCTGCGCGTCCCGCACCACCGCCCCGGCCGCCACCACGTCCTCCAGGCCGACACCCTGACCATCCGTCATTCCACCGACATTCCACGGGAGTTGCAGCATGCCGATCTCCCCGGCCGCGCCGCGCGCACCCGTCCACAGCTCGCCGCCGCGCACCAGGCCGACCCCCAGACCGGTACCGACCAGCAGGTAGGCGAAGACCGAACTCCCGCGCCCCGCACCGTAGGTGTACTCGCCCAGGGCCGCCAGATTCGCGTCGTTGCCGACCTCCACCGGCACGCCCAGGCCGTCCCCGATCCGGTCGAACAGGCCGGGGCGGGCCCAGCCCGGCAGGTGCGCGGCGTGCCGCACCACCCGGCTGCGCGCGTCCCACACCCCCGGACTGCCGATCACCGCCCGGACCACCGCCCCGGCCGCCAGCCCGGCGTCCGCGACCGCCTCCCGCGCGGTGGCGACCAGCGCGTCGGCGACCGCCGTGCCCGTCCGGCCCCGGTTCGGCACGTCCCGGCGCGCCACCACCCGCCCGGCCAGGTCCGCGACCGCGACCCGCAGCCGGGCCCGGCCCACGTCCACGCCCAGCACGTGTCCGGCCGCCGCGTCCGCCCGGTACAGCACCGCCGTCCGGCCCCGCTCGGGCGCGAACGTGCCTGCCTCCCGGACCAGTCCGGCCGCCGCCAGCGAACCCAGCGCCGCCGACACCGTCGGCTTCGACAGGCCGGTGTCCCGGGCCAGTTGGGCCCGGGAGGACGGGCCGCCGGTACGCAGCAGCTCCAGCAGCAGCCACTCGTTGTTGCTGCGCAGCCGCTGCCGGCTCCACCGGGCGGGCTCCGGCGGCACCCCGCCGACCCGCCGCGCCGCCACCGTCCCCTCGAACTCCTCCTCGAACCCGCCCGGCCCGTCCGAACTGCCCGGCCCGTAGGGCCCGTACGGTCCGTCCGGCCCGTCCGCTGCGCCGAGCCGCCCGGGCTCCGGTTCCTGCGGGTGGTCCACGGCCATCATCCTCCGCTCCGGCGACCCCGCCCGCCCCTCCGGCGGCGCCGCCACTGAACGTCCACGACCGGGCCGCGCAGCAGGCGCGCGACCCGTCCCGCCCGGCACCGGCCCGCACCCGGCGCCCGCGGCACGGCGATGGTATCCACCGACCGGGCCCGCCTGACGTACCGTACGGACCATGGAATTCCGCCACCTGGGCCGCAGCGGCCTGATCGTCAGCGAGATCGCCTACGGCAACTGGCTCACCCACGGCTCGCAGGTCGAGGAGGACACCGCGGCCGCGTGCATCCGCGCCGCCCTCGACGCGGGCATCACCACCTTCGACACCGCCGACGTGTACGCGGAGACCCGCGCCGAGTCGGTGCTCGGCCGCGCCCTCAAGGGCGAGCGCCGCGAGGGCCTGGAGATCCTCACCAAGGTGTTCTGGCCCACCGGCCCGGGCCGCAACGACCGCGGCCTGGGCCGCAAGCACATCATGGAGTCCATCGACGGCTCGCTGCGCCGCCTGCAGACCGACTACGTCGACGTCTACCAGGCGCACCGCTACGACCCCTCGACCCCGCTGGAGGAGACCATGGAGGCGTTCGCCGACGTGGTCCGCTCCGGCAAGGCCCTGTACATCGGCGTCTCCGAGTGGACGGCCGGGCAGATCCGGGCCGGGCACGCGCTGGCCCGCGAGCTGCGGGTGCCGTTCGTCTCCAGCCAGCCCCAGTACAGCGCGCTGTGGCGCGTCATCGAGGGTGAAGTCGTGCCCACCTGCGAGGAGTTGGGCATCGGCCAGGTGGTCTGGTCGCCGATCGCGCAGGGCGTGCTCACCGGCAAGTACCTGCCGGGCGCCGAGCCGCCGGCCGGTTCCCGGGCCACCGACGACAAGGGCGGCGCCAACTTCGTCGCCCGCTGGCTGCGCCCCGAAGTCCTGGAGCGCGTCCAGCTGTTGCGTCCGCTCGCCGAGGAGGCCGGGCTCTCGCTCGCCCAACTGGCCGTCGCCTGGGTGCTGCAGAACCCGAACGTGTCCGCCGCGATCATCGGCGCCTCCCGGCCCGAGCAGGTCGCCGAGAACGTCAAGGCCGCCGGGGTGAAGCTGGAGCCCGCGCTGCTCGCCCGGATGGACGAGATCCTGTCCCCCGTCGCCGAGTTCGACCCGGCGAAGACCGCCGAGAACGCCCCGAAGACCCGCCCCTGACCGACTCCGCACCACCCCGGCCCGATCGCCGTCCGACCCGACCGCTCCCGACCCGACCGCTCCCGACCCGACCGCTCCCGACCCGATGGCCGTCCGACCAGACCGCCGTCCGGCTGCCGCTCAGCGCGGCCGGGCCGGCGGGGGGTCGGGGCGGAAGGCAATGACGGCGATGTCGTCGCGGACGTCGGCGACCCGGCCGACCAGGTGGTCGCAGAGGTCGGCGAGCGGGCGGTGGCGGGCTTCGGCGGCGGCCGCGCAGAGCCGGGCGATGCCGTCGCCGAGGTTCTCGCCGGGGACTTCGACCAGGCCGTCGGTGTAGAGCAGCAGGGTCTCGCCGGGGCCGACGGGGTGCCGGTGCGTCACCCGGGGGCGGCGCGGGTCCACGCACAGCGGGAGGTCGGCTTCCTCGGCGGCCAGCAACCGGGGCGGCCCGTCGACCGGGACCAGGACGGGCGGCGGGTGACCGGCGTTGGCCCACTGGAGTTCCCAGCCGCCGTCCGCGCCGTGCCGCACCAGCCGGGCGTGCACGGCGGTGGCGAAGCTGCCGACGCCCAACCCCTCGGCTGCGGTGTCGAGTTCGCGCAGCGTGTCGGCGGGGGTGTGGCCGTGTCGGCGGGTGTAGGCGATGGAGCGCAGCATCGCGCGGAGCTGGCCCATGGTGGTCGCGGCGGCCAGGTCGTGGCCGGCCACGTCGCCGATGGTCATCGCCAGTGAGCCGTCGGGCAGCGCGAACGCGTCGTACCAGTCGCCGCCGACCTCGGCGTTGCGGCTGCCGGGCTGGTAGCGGGCGGCGAACGCGGCGCCGCCGACCCCGGGCGGGGTGGTGAGCATGGCCCGCTGCAGGACGACGACGGCGTGCCGGGCGCGCTGCAGGGCGAGGGCCTGGCGCAGCGGGGCCTGGGCGCGCTGCAGGACTTCGTGCTGGAGGTCGATGTCGGCGGGCCCGGGCGGCGGGGCGTCCTCGCAGCAGGCGGTGGCGGCGAGGGCGACGACGGCGCCGTCGACGACGATCGGCAGCAGGGTGAGGGCGGTGGCGCGGGTGGCGTGCAGCCACTGCGCGGAGATGTCGGGGACGGTGCCGTCGGGGACCTGTCCGCCGGTGAACCGGAACAGTACGGGACGCTGTTCGGAAACCGCTTTCCGGGCGTGCTCGCCGAGGGTGAAGGTCTGCCGTCCGAACGGGGCGAGCGGGGGCAGCGGGGGCAGTCCGGGGCGGGCGACGGCGGCGATCCGGGTGGCGACGACCGGGCCGGTGGCGGCGTCGGGTCCGGGCAGCAGGTAGACCGCGCAGACGTCGGTGAGGTCGGGGACCAGGGTGGCGGCGAGGGCGGCGAAGGCGTCCTCGGCGCGGTCGGCCTCGGTGACGGCGCCGGCCCGGGCGAGCAGGCGTTCGCGCAGGCGGTTGCGCCACTGGTCCTCAATGTCGGCGGTGGTGCCGATCCATTCGGTGCCCTCGCCCTCGCGGACCACAGGGACGGCGCGGGAGCTGACGTGCCGGTAGCCGCCGTCGGCGGTGCGGACCCGGAAGGTGTGCTCGAAGACGGCGGGCAGGTCCCGGGCGGCGGCCCAGCGGGCGGCGACGCCCGCGCGGTCCCGGGGGTGGACGGCGTCCAGCCAGTCGGCGTCGACGGTGGCGGGGAAGGGGCGGCCGGTGAGGTTCTGCCAGCCGGGCACGAGTTCGCTGGTGCGGCCGTCGGCGCCGATCACCCAGACCATCCGGGCGGCGGCGGCCGTCAGCGCCTCGTAGCGCCGCAGGGCGTGCAGGCGCTCCACGGAGAGGCGTTCCGCCTCCAGGGCGGAGTGCAGTTCGGCGGTGGTGTCGATGGCGGCGGCGAGGATGCCGGGGCCGTACCGGGTGGTGGCGGGCGAGCAGGAGTAGACGAAGTGCCGGTGGGTGGCGAGGCCGTCCCGGCAGCCGAGGGTGCGGTGTGCGGTGACCTGCCGGGCGGTGCCGTCGGCGAGGACGGCGTCCAGGGTGGCGAGGAAGCGGTCCGCGCCGGGTTCGGTGAACACCTGGTGCGCGGGCACGTCCAGCGGGCGGTCGCCGAACAGGGCGCGGAAGGCGTCGTTGTAGTACACCAGCCGGTGGTCGGGGCCGGCGGTGAGGGCGACCGCGACGATGGCGCGGTCGAACACCTCGGGTGTCAGGTGCGGTGGCAACACCCCGGCGGTCCTCCTCCCGTCCGCCCGCAGGCGGGTCGTCGGTGGCGCCCCCCGATGCCCGCGGCCCGGGCCGGTACGGGGGGTCCGCACGGGTCCGGGCCGTCGGGGCCGGTCGGGGGCCGCCCGGTCAGGCGAGCAGCTTCTGCTTGGCCTGCCGGAACTCCTCCTCGGAGATCGCGCCGCTGCTCCTGAGGTCGGCGAGCCGGGAGAGCTCGTCCACGTGCCGGGGGCCCGCGTTCCGGTCCTCGGTGCCCGCGGCCTTGCGGATGTAGCCCTGGAAATCGCTTTCCGCCTGTGCGGCGAGCGCCCGGTCGCGCTGACCCATCTCCTTGCCGCGGACGATCAGGTAGACCAGGACGCCGAGGTAGGGCAGCAGGATCACGAAGATCGTCCAGCCGGCCTTGCCCCAGCCGCCCATGTCGTGGCTGCGAAAGATGTCGGTCAGCACCTTGAACAGCAGGAAGAACCAGAGGATCCACAGGAACAGCCAGAGCATCGTCCAGAACAGGTTGAGCAGCGGATAGTCGTCCATCGCCCAGCTCCTTTCCACAGGTCATACGAGTGGTATCACCACATTTCGGGCGTCGCACCTCGGTGATCGGCCCGGAGCGGACGACGATGAGGCCGGACGGGTTGACGGAACGACCAGGTGACCGGGTGTCGGGTTCGACGCCCCGGGAGGCGCGGATGGACGGCGAGCGGACGGCCCGGACGGGCGCGGTGAACGCAGCGAACGCGGCAGACGCGGCAGACGCGGCGGGTGGAGTGCCCGGGACGGGTGGAGCGCCCGGGACGGGTGGAGCGCCCGGGACGGGTGGAGCGCCCGGGACGGACGGGGTCGACGGGGCCGACGGGGCGGGCGAGGTGACGCCGGATCGGCTGACGGCGCTGCTGACCGGGCTGACCCGGATGCTGCTGGCCGCGAGCGGCGAGGGCGCCTCGGAGCTGGAGCGCTCGGTGGCCGGGGTCGCGGCGGGCTTCGGCGCCCGCACCTCGATGGTGCTGGTGCCGGACGGCGCGACCCTCACCGTGGTGCTCGGCGGCGAGACCCGCACCGTCGCGGTCAGAGCGTTCCCGGACGTCGCGCGGCTCGACAAGGTGGCCGCGCTGAAGCCCTGGGCGCGGGACGCCGGGCGGGGCCGGTACACCCTCGCCGAGGCCGAGCGCTCCCTCGCCGCGATCGACGGCGCGCCCGCCCCGTACCCGTGGTGGCTGAAGGGCCTGGGCATCGTGCTGTTCTCGGTCGGGTTCGCGCCGCTGATGCAGCCCACCTGGTACGAGATCGGCAGCACCGCCGTGCTGGGCCTGGTCACGGCCGTGCTGGCGCTCGCGGCGGGCCGGTGGCCCCGACTGGCGAAGGTGCTGCCACTGGTCGCCGCGACGGCCGTCTCGGTGCTGGTGCTGGAGGTGTTCGCCCGCACCCCCGCGCACGGCGGCGCGGTGCTGCTGATGCTGCCCGCGCTGTTCTACTTCGTCCCCGGTGACCTGCTCTCCGCCGCCGCCACCGAACTCGCCGCCGGGTTCGTCACCACCGGCGCGGTCCGCCTGGTGTACGCGGTGTTCCTGCTGCTCCAGCTGTACCTGGGCGTGATGCTGGGCGTCTACGCGACCGGCGGCGACACTGCGGCACTGTTCGACGTCGCCGCGCACGCCGACCTGCCGCGCTGGGCGACGTTCCTGTCCTGGGTGGTGTTCACGGTCGGCACGGTGCTGGCGTTCGCCGTCCCGTGGCGGCTGCTGCTGCCGCTACTGGTGACGGTGTACCTGACGGTCGGGGTGCAGTCCGGCGCGACGAAACTGGTCGGCGAGGTCGGCGGGACCTTCGTCGCGGCGGCCTTCCTCGGCGCCCTGGCCACCGCGCTCGCCCGCCGGCCCGGCGCGCCGCCGCGGATGCTGCTCGCCCTGCCCGGCTTCTTCACCCTCACCGTCGGCTCGCTCGGCATGCGCGGCCTGACCAGCCTGGCGAGCGGCCACCCGGTGCGCGGCTTCCACGACCTGCTGTCCATGGTCACCACCGTGGTCGCCATCGCCGTCGGCCTGCTGCTCGGCGCCGTCCTCGCCCAGCGCCCCCGCCCGCTGCCCTGACGGACCGTCCGCCGGCCCGTCACGGCCGTCCCCCTCCCCCGGCTACTCCGTCCCGCGCCCGTAGCAGGGCAGGTCCAGGGCGGCCGGGTCCATCGCGGGCAGCCACTGGCCGTTCCTGGGGAGCACCGGCGTCAGCACGATCCCGGGCGGGTCGGCGAGCAGGGCTGCCCGGTAGCGCAGCGGCCGGTGCGGAGCCGGTCCCCCGTCCGGCAAACCGTCCCGCCGCTGCCGGGCCTGCGCGTTCAACGCGAGGTAGGCGCGGCGCAGTTGGGGCTCCCAGGCGGCGAGGTCGTACGGCTCGGCGGGGATCAGGTAGCGGGCGCCGGCGTCGATCAGCAGGACGGCCAGGCGGCCGATCGCCTCGGAGCGGTCCAGGCCGGACGGGATGCGGTCGAGGGCGGCGGCGAGGGGGCCGGTGACGCGGAGCAGGGCCTCGTTGAAGTCGAGGCTGTGCTCGCCCTCGGCCTGGATCAGCACGGCCCGGGACTCGCCGGTGACGGCGAGGTAGCAGGGGTGGCGTCCACCCGCGGCCGGTCGGTCCGCGGACTCGTCCCAGACCACGGGGGTGTCGCCGAGTCGGGCCCACGCGGGCCAGTCGATCCGGCCGTCGGGGCCCACCACGGCGGTGCCGAGCGGGTGTTCGGCCACGGTGAGGATCTCGATCCGGGCCGCGACCACGGTGTCCGGCACCGGATGGACCACCAACTGCCCGGCCGCGCCGTCCCATTGGAGGCCGCCGGTGCACACCTCGGCCGGGGTGGTGGCGGCGAGCGGCAGCGGCCCGGCGGGGTGGGCGGCGTCCATGTGCCCGAGCGCCACCGGCACCAGCGCGGCGGCCCGCAGGACGGCCTGCCGGTCGGGGAACGGCCGGTGCTGGACGGGGTCGGCGACCGGCCTCGGGGTGGCAGCCGGCTCCGGCACGGCGACCGTCCTCGGGGTGACATCCGGCTCCGGGACGCGTGCCGTACCCGGTGCGACCGCCGTCCCCAGCAAGGTGGTTGGGGCCCGGTGGACGGTGGGCCCGCCCGGGCCGGGGGCGGTGCCGATCCGTTCGACGACACCGGTGTGCTCGTTCATGCGCTGTGCCCTTCCCGCGCCCCGCACGGCGCGTTCCCCCGCGCGGCACCGACCCGGACCGGTCGGCGCCCCGCTCTGTCCCGGCGTTCGCCTCGGCGGCCGGGGGGACAGCGTACGGGGCGCCGGACGCTCCCGGCGAGGGGCGTGCGGGAGCGGCGGACGGTGCACCCGGACCGCGGCGGACGGTGGACCCGGACCACAGCGGACGGTGCATGCGAGCCGCGGCCAAGGGCACTGCCCTCAGCGGTCGTTGGGCGAGATCCGCCAGGCCAGCAGGACGAC
Source organism: Kitasatospora sp. NPDC088134 (assembly GCF_044741705.1). Taxonomy (NCBI): domain Bacteria; kingdom Bacillati; phylum Actinomycetota; class Actinomycetes; order Kitasatosporales; family Streptomycetaceae; genus Kitasatospora; species Kitasatospora sp. NPDC088134. Next base: position 10,959 of record NZ_JBIUTD010000016.1, read on the forward strand.
CAGGAAGGACGCGGCGCTGAAGCCGGTGCACCACCTGACGGTGGCGACGTGGCCGCGCATCCAGGCGTCGGTGGCGACCGTCAGGGCCCACGCGGCCGGTCCGGTGGGTTCGTCCTCCGTCAGCGGCCCCTTCCGCCCCGGACCCTGGCGATCACCCTCCGTTGCCCGGCCGCCCGCTCGGCCGACTGCGGCGCGCAGTTGGGCCACCCGGGCGAGTCGGCGGCGCGCCGCGCGCGGGAGGGGTGGAGCGGGGCAGGCCGGTCCGGGGCGGCGTGGTTCGGGGCGGCGCAAGGCTGGTCCGACGGGGCATCAGCAGTTAGGGTATGGCTTCATGTTGAAGGACGTACATAATTCCGGCCTGGCCGAGGACCCGGACGGTCACCTCTACGACCCCGCGCTGCGCACCTCGCTGCACGCGTTCGCCCGGGGCGGCGACACCCTCCCGTTGGAGGCCGCCGCCGCCGTGCGCTCCGCCGCCCAGGCCCTGGACCGACTCCGCTCCCACGGCGCGGGCGGCCGCGGCCTCAGCGCCGGCGCCCTCGACGTCCTCACCCGTCTCGCCACCGCCGAGGAACCCGACCGCGGCCTCAGCATCGGCGACCTCGCCCGGGCCGCCGGCGTCAGCTCCCGCAACGTCACCGGCCTGGTCGACACCCTCGAACGCGACCACCTGGTCCGCCGTGCCCAGGACCCGGACGACCGGCGCTCGGTCCGCGTCCTGCTCACCGTCGAGGGCGAAGCCTGGCTCGACGCCTTCCGACAGCCCACCCAACGCGCCATGTCCGCCGTCTTCCGCGGCTTCTCCCCCGAGGAACTCGCCGCCTTCCGCCACTTCTGCCTGCGCCTGGTCGCCAACCAGCAGTTGATCGAACAGCACCTGAACGCCGGACGCTGAGCACCCCGCCGCCCCGCCGCCCCCACTCCACGGAGACCTGCCATGACGACCGGCACCGAGCGGCCCGACACCGCACCCGCACCCGACCGCTCGACGGCCAACCGCTCCGAATCCGACCAGGCCGCGCCCGACTGTCCCGCACCCCACCGCTCGACGGCCGTCCACCCCGTCCGCGTCTATCACGAGGCCCGGTTCCGCGGCGACGTCGAAACTGCCGCCGCCCAGACCGGTCCCGGGTTCACCTTCCGCAGCCCCTTCGTCCGTTCCGACAGCCCGACCGGCCACCTCGACGGGCTCGAAGGGCTGTTGGGCATCGTCACCTCGGTCGACCTGATCAGCGAGTTCTACGCCGAGGACCGCGCCACCCTGGTCTACGACGTCCACACCGCCTCCCCCGTCGGCATCCAGCACACCGCCGAGCACTTCCGGCTCCACGACGGGCGGATCACCGCCATCGACCTGATCTTCGACGCCACCCCCTGGCACGCCCTGATGGCCGCCGCCGGTCCGGCCGCCACCCGCCGCACCACCGACCCGGCAACGGCAACGGCAACGGCCTGACCGGCCAACCTGCCTCACCCCTCCGCGTCGAACACACCGTCCGCGAAAGGTAGTTGCTGCGCCCGTCCCTCCCGCAGCTCCGCAGTCGCGAGGGCCGGGCGGCGGCGGACCAGTTCGAGTTCCGCCGCCGACAGGTCGATCTTCGCCGGCACCCGAGGGCCGGTCGAACCGTCCGGCACCCGCTCCGCCGCAGCCATCATCGACTGCAGGCCGGGCGCGGCACTGTGGAAGGAACGCAGGAAGTCCTCGGCGGTCGCACCGGCGGCTCTCACATCACTCGTCCACCCGACACCACAACTCCCCACCGGGGAAGGCCGATCAGACGGGCCGCAGCCGTACGCCCACGGACGGAAAACCGGGTGCGGGGGCAGCACCGGTCGGCCACCCTGGCGGGATGAGACGGAAGACCCCGCAGGAGAAGAAGCGGCTCAGCTACCTGAAGGACCGCCGCAACACCTACGGCGAGAACGACAAGAGCTCCCGCCGGAACATCGCCCGCTCCCGCCGGGCCAACCACCACGCGGTACGCGGCCGTGAACGCCTCGCCCTGGTCCGGGTCCGCGCATCCGAGGGCCAACTCGACGACTCCGAGGTCCAGTTCGCCCGACGCTCGACCGGCCGCTGGCGCAAGGCACCCGACACCCCACTCGCCGCGGTGGTCGCCGCACGGCTGGAACGACGCCTCACCCTCGACATCGACACCCCGCAGCGCACCACCGAACGCCTCACCCGCGTCCGCCGCCACCTGGCCCGACTCCCTCACTGAAACCCGCAACCGCGGGGCCGTCGGGGGCGCGGCGCCCGGCACGGCAAGGCGCTGCCTGTTGTTGACGGACAGCGCCGCCGGATCGACCTCACCCCGTAGTCGACGAAAACGCTGCCCTCGAAGGGGGTTGAGGCGCGCCGAGGGCGGGTCGACGGGCAGCAGCAACTACTGACGGACCGTCAGTCAGTCCTCGGGGCCGCCGTACTGTCGCGCAGCACGACCTCCGCGAAAGCGTGGTTGACGTCCCGTTGGGCTCCCGGTTCGCGGAGGGCCAGGCGGACCGCGGACTCCCCCATGGCGATCAGGGGCAGTCGGACGGTGCTCAGTGCGGGGGCCAGGTCCGTCGCCAGGGGGATGTCGTCGAAGCCGGCCACCGAGATGTCACCCGGGACGGCGATCCCGCGCGCCCGGAGTTCGGCCAGCGCCCCGGCCGCGCAGATGTCGGACAGCGCGATCACCGCCGTGGGCAGGGGAGTTCCACTCTCCCGGGCGACGTCCAGGATGCGCGCCATCGCGGCCTGACCGCCCTCCCGGGTGAACTCGCTGCGCTGGAGCATCCCCTCGGCCAGTTCCAGACCCGTCTCGCGCAGCCCCGCCAGGACGCCGTCGAGCCGGTCCACGGCCACCTGCATCCGCTCCGGGCCGGTGATCACCGCGAACCTGCGGTGGCCCAACTGCTGGAGGGCGTAGGTGAGGGAGGTCGCGCCGCCCTCGTTGCGGACGTCGACGGTGTCGTACTGGACGCCGTGCTCGGTGATCGCCACCACCCGGCCGCCCTGGTCCTGGTAGGCCGCCAGCGCCTCGTCCAACTGCCGCCGGGCGGCGAAATCGGTGTAGGCCGACCCGGCCAGCACGATCGCCCGGGCCCGGTGCGCGTGCAGCGTCCGGATCGCCTCCAACTCCCGTCGGGGGTCACCGTCCGTGCTGACCACCAGCGACAGCAGGCCCTCCCGGGCGGCGGCGTCGCCCACCCCGCGGGCGATCCCGCCGAAGTACGGGTCGGCGACGTCGTGCAGCAGTACGCCGATCGTCGAGCCCGAGGAGCGGGCCAGCGCCTGGGCGGGGGCGTTGGGCAGGTACCCCAGCGCCTCCGCGCTGGCCCGGACCTTCGCCGACAGCCCCTCCGTCACCGACCGGGCCGAGCCGTTCAGCGCCCGCGAGGCGGTGGCCAGCGAGACGCCGGCGTGCCGGGCGACATCCCCGAGAGTGACAGCCACCGATGCTCCTCGTTCCCTCGCCCCGTGCCCCGACGGTCGGAGCCCCGATGATCGAGGGATCAGGTTACCGCCCGGCCGGACTGCCTTGACCGCAGCGATCCGGCGGCCTAGCCTCGGCGGTGGAAAGCGCTTTCCAAGGGGCTCTTTGCAGCCGCTGCGGAAAGCGCTTTCCAGCAAGCCCCACAGTGCCCCCGCCGCCCCGGCAGACCGCCCGGGCGGGCCGGTCGGAAACCGCTTTCCGACCGGCCCGCCCGGGCCTCTTCGGGCCAGCATGGAAAGCGCTTTCCAGGCCTGCTCGTCCGGCGTCGACCACCTCGTCCCGTCCGAGGCCGACTTGTCAGGTGCCGGGGCGAACGGCCCGTCGGCCGCGCCCCGGCACCGTCCACGAAAGGACCTCCCACATGTCCCGCAGGGTCATCGGCATCGTCATGAACGGCGTCACCGGCCGCATGGGCTACCGCCAGCACCTGGTGCGCTCGATCCTGGCGATCCGCGAGCAGGGCGGGCTGCCGCTCGGCGACGGCGAGGTGCTGTGGCCCGAGCCGATCCTGGTCGGCCGCAGCGCCGCCAAGCTGGAGGAGCTGGCGGCCCGGCACGGCCTGGAGCACTGGACCACCTCGCTCGACGAGGCCCTGTCCCACCCGCTGGCGGAGATCTACTTCGACGCCCAGGTCACCCCGGCGCGCGAGGGCGCGATCAAGGCCGCGATCGCCGCCGGCAAGCACATCTACACCGAGAAGCCGACCGCCGAATCCCTGGACGCCGCCCTGGAGCTGGCGCGGCTCGCCCGGGAGGCCGGGGTCCGCAACGGGGCGGTCCAGGACAAGCTGTTCCTGCCCGGCCTGCTGAAGCTCAAGCGGCTGGTGGACGGCGGCTTCTTCGGCCGCATCCTCTCCGTGCGCGGCGAGTTCGGCTACTGGGTGTTCGAGGGCGACTGGCAGGAGGCGCAGCGCCCGTCGTGGAACTACCGGGCCGAGGACGGCGGCGGCATGATCCTGGACATGTTCCCGCACTGGCGCTACGTGCTGGACGGGATCATCGCGCCGGTCCGCTCCGTCTACGCGCACACCGCCACCCACATCCCCGAGCGCGTCGACGAGCGCGGCGCCGCCTACCGGGCCACCGCCGACGACGCCGCGTACGGCGTGTTCGAGCTGGAGGGCGGGATCGTCGCGCAGGTGAACTCCTCCTGGGCGGTGCGGGTGGACCGGGACGAGCTGGTGGAGTTCCAGGTGGACGGCACCGAGGGCAGCGCGGTCGCCGGGCTGCGCAACTGCCGGGTCCAGCACCGCGCGACGACCCCGAAGCCGGTCTGGAACCCGGATCTGCCGGCCACCGAGCCGTTCCGCGCGCAGTGGCAGCAGGTGCCGGACAACAGCGAGTTCGACAACGGCTTCAAGGTGCAGTGGGAGCTGTTCCTGCGGCACGTGGTGACGGGTTCGCCGTACCAGTGGGACCTGCTGGAGGGTGCCAAGGGCGTGCAGCTCGCCGAGCTGGGCCTGCGCTCGGCCCGGGAGGGCCGCCGCCTGGACGTCCCCGAGCTCACCCTCTGAGCCGACGCTGCCCGCGCCCCTCCCCCTTCTCCTCAACTCCCGCCCCCCGAACGCGATCCGTGCGATCGGCCGACCCCCGAGGTCTGACACCATGACGCATCTCGACCTGCCCGGCATCGGCCGGTACCGGCTGCGCGACCCGCAGCAGTTCCCCGTCCCGCCGGGGCCGTCCTCCTCCCGGGTGGCGTTCGCGGCCGCCCACGTGGTGGCCGATCCGCTGGGCGGCAACGCCCCGGGGGCGCCGGCGGTCGTGGACTGGGAGGCGACGATGGCGTTCCGCCACCGCCTGTGGTCGCTGGGCCTCGGGGTCGCCGACGCGATGGACACCGCGCAGCGCGGCATGGGCCTGGACTGGGCGGCGACCCGGGAGCTGATCGCCCGGGCCGGGGCGGAGGCGCGGGCCGTCGGCGGGCGGCTGGCCTGCGGCGCCGGTACCGACCAACTCGCCGCTGCGGGGGTCTCGTCGGCCGACGTCTCGTTGGCGGCGGTGTCGGCCGCGTACGAGGAGCAGTTGACGGTGGTGGAGGCGGCCGGTGCGCAGCCGATCCTGATGGCGAGCCGGGCGCTGGCCGCGACGGCGCGCGGCCCGGAGGACTACCTCTCGGTGTACGGGCGGTTGGTCGAGCAGTCCGAACGCCCGGTGATCCTGCACTGGTTGGGCGAGATGTTCGATCCGGCGCTGGCGGGCTACTGGGGTTCGGCGGACCTCGACACGGCCGCGGCGACGGTGCTGGAGCTGATCCGCAGCCACCCAGGGCGGATCGACGGCATCAAGGTGTCGCTGCTGGACGCGGGCCGGGAGGTCGCGCTGCGGCGTGAACTCCCGGACGGAGTGCGGCTGTACACAGGTGACGACTTCAACTACCCGGAGCTGATCCGGGGTGACGCGCTGGGGCACAGCGACGCCCTGCTGGGGGTGTTCGATCCGATCGCCCCGGTCGCGGCGGCGGCCCTGCAGGCGTTGGACGCCGGTGACGCGGACCGCTACGAGGCGCTGTTCGGGCCGACGGTGCCGCTGGCCCGGCACCTGTTCGCGGCGCCCACGTTCCACTACAAGACGGGCATCGTGTTCCTGGCCTGGCTGTGCGGGCACCAGGACCACTTCACGATGGTGGCGGGTGCGCAGAGCGGGCGCTCGGTGAGCCACCTGGTGGAGTTGTTCCGACTGGCGGACGCCGCCGGGGTGTTGGCCGATCCGGAGCTGGCCGCCGGCCGGATGCGGGAGTTCCTGGCGCTGGCGGGGGTGCGGGCATGAGCGGGACGACCGAGGAGCGGGGCGGCGCGAGCGGAGGTACGGGTGCGCGAACCGGCCGGGTCGCCGAGGGGTGCGAGCGGCTGTCGCTGAACCAGATCACCACCAAGGGGTGGAGCCTGGAGGAGGCGGTGCGCGGGTGCGTGGACGCCGGCGTTCCGGCGATCGGGTTGTGGCGGGACAAGGTCGCGGAGGTGGGTCCGGCGCGGGCGGCCCGGCTGTGCCGGGACGCGGGGCTGGTGGTGAGCAGCCTGTGCCGGGGCGGTTTCCTGACGGCCGGGGACGAACCGGCGCGGCGGGCGGCGTTCGCGGACAACCTGGCGGCGATCGAGGAGGCGGCCGAACTCGGCACCGACACGCTGGTGTTGGTGGTCGGCGGGCTTCCGGCGGGCAGCCGGGACCTGGTCGACGCGCGTCGCCAGGTTGCCGACATGATCGGCGAACTCGCGCCGCATGCCGGTGACTTCGGTGTCCGGCTGGCGATCGAGCCGCTGCACCCGATGTTCTGTGCCGATCGTGCGGTGGTGTCGACGCTGGGCCAGGCGCTCGATCTCGCCGAGCCGCACCCGGCGGACCGGGTCGGCGTGGTGGTGGACAGCTACCACGTCTGGTGGGACCCGGAGTTGGAGTCCCAGATCGCCCGCGCGGGGGCGGGTGGGCGGATCGCCGCGTACCAGGTCTGCGACTGGACGCTCCCGCTGCCGGCGGACGCGCTGCTGGGCCGGGGGCACGTCGGTGACGGCTGCATCGACTTCGGGTGGCTGACCGACCGGGTCACGGCGGCGGGGTACCGCGGCTGGGTGGAGGTGGAGCTGTTCAACGAGCAGGTCTGGAACACCCCGGGCGAGCAGACCTTGGCCACCCTGAAGGAACGCCACCGCGCGCACGTCGTGCGGTCCTGACCGTCGGGCAGGCCGGGCCGGACCCGTGACGGATGCGGGCGTGGGCGTGGGGCGGCCGGGTGGACCAGCGGCGGGGCGGTGGCGGGGCGGGGCGGATGATGGTCGGGAGTCGGGACCGAGTGAGTGGAGGTGGGCGGATGCGGGTCGTGGTGGCGCCGGATTCGTTCAAGGGGACGATCGACGCGGCGGACGCGGCGACGGCGCTGGCCGCCGGGTGGCGGTCGGTGCGGGCGGCGGACGAGGTGCGCTGCCTGCCGATGGCGGACGGCGGCGAGGGCACCCTGGCGGCGATCGCCTCGGCGAGTCCGGGGGCCGAGCTGGTCGAGGTGCCGGACGTGACCGGTCCGGACGGCCGTCCGGTGCCGGGGCGGTTCGCCCTGCTGCCGGACGGGACGGCGCTGGTGGAGCTGGCGGTGGCCAGCGGACTCCCTTTGCTGGGTGGCGAGTTGTGCCCGCTGACGGCCACCACCCGGGGTACCGGCGAGACCGTCGCCGCCGCGCTGGCTACCCGTCCGGACCGGCTGCTGGTCGGCCTCGGCGGCTCGGCGGCGACCGACGGCGGCTTCGGCCTGCTGTCCGCGCTGGGCGCCCGGCTGCTGGGCGAGGAGGGGCAACTTCTCTCCGACGCACCGTCAGATCTTGATCTTTCCCTGGCCGTTGCCGCTTCGGTCGACCTCTCCGCCCTTCCCCCGGCTCCGCCCGGCGGGGTGGTGCTGCTGACCGATGTGACCAACCCGCTGCTCGGGGAGCGCGGCGCGGCTGCGGTCTACGGGCCCCAGAAGGGCGCGGGAGCGCGCGAACTTCCGCTGCTGGAAGCCAGGTTGGCGCGGCTTGCGGTGCTGCTCGGCGGCGATCCGGCCACGCCGGGAGCCGGGGCGGCCGGCGGCACCGGGTACGGGCTGATCGCGGCGTGGGGCGCGGTGGTCGAGCCCGGGGCGGTGGCGGTGGCCGAACTGCTGGGACTGCCCGGGGCGTTGGCCTCGGCGGACCTGCTGATCACGGGTGAGGGCCGGTTCGACGCCACCAGCCTGCAGGGCAAGGCGGTCGGTGAGGTGGTGCGGCTGGCAACCACGGCCGGGGTCCGGTCGGCGGTGGTGGCGGGCGAGTCCGCCACCACCGGGCCGGAGGTGCTGACGCTGTCGGCACTGGCGGGTTCCTCCGCTGCGGCCCGGGCCGAACCGGCCCGCTGGCTGTTCCGCGCGGGCGCCGCCCTGGCGGAGCGGCAGCGGACCGGCAGCCCGACCCACTGACCCCCTGAGCCGCCACCCCTGAGCCGCTGCCCCTGAGCCCGCCGTCCTCTGAACCTCGGCCCGGGACGGCGGGCTCAGCCGACGGTCGCGGGGGCGGGTCGGCGGCGCTCCGGGTCGGAGCCCGGGCCCGCGTCGGGGCCCGGTCCCGCGTCGGGGCCCGGCTCCGGAGCTCTCCCCGGGTCCGGTACCCGGACGGCACCGCGCGCGGCGGCACCCACGTCCTCCACCGGCACGCCCTGCCCGTCGTACTGACCGGTCGCACCGGACACCCCGGTCCCCACGAGTCGTCCGGAGACCCCGGAGGCCCCGAACTCCCCCGTCCCGTCGGTCTCTTCGGGGTGCTGCCGGATCGGCATGGCGACCAGCAGGGCGACGGTGACCAGCACGTAGGCGCTGCCGCCGAGGAGGGTGCCGAGGTCGCGACCGTCCGACCGCCACAGCCACACCATGCCGCTGCTGATGACGAGTTGGAGCAGCCAGCCGGCGGTGAGCAGGACGCGGCGACGGCGGGTGCGGGGGCGGCGCAGGGTCGCGTCGGCGAGGACGACCAGGGCGGGGAGCATCCAGACCAGGTGGTGGACCCAGGTGATGGGGCTGACCAGGCAGCAGGCGATGCCGGTGAGGCTGTACGCCGCGAGGGTGTCGCGGGCCTTGGTGGCGCGGCGCAGGCGGTGGGCCCAGATCGCCAGGACCACCAGGGAGGAGGCCACCCACAGGGAGCGGCCGGGGAGTTCGGGTCCGAGGCGGGCGATCAGGCCCTGCAGGGACTGGTTGGACATGTTGGCGAAGCCGCCGACCCGGTTGGTGTCCCAGAGGGTGACGGTCCAGAACTGCCGGGAGACCTCGGGGGCGATCAGGAAGCCGAGGCCGGTGGCGCCGAGCGCGGTGGCGGTGGCGGTGGCGGCGGCGCGCCACTGGCGGGTGATCAGCAGGTGGACGATGAACAGGGCGGGGGTGAGTTTGATCGCGGCGGCCAGTCCGGTGCCGGTTCCGATGACGAACTTCCAGCGGCCGTGGGCGAGTCGGCTGTCCGCGAGGCGGCGGTCGGCGAAGACCAGGGCGACCAGCAGCAGGTTGACCTGGCCGAAGCTGAAGGTGTCGCGGACGGGGTTGGTGAGCGCGCACAGGCAGGCGGCGAGTCCGAACGCGTACCAGCGGCACCAGCCGCGGCGGCGGGCGATCGGGTCGACCAGCCAGTGCAGCAGCAGGGCGGTGGCGACGGCGGAGAGGGCGACGCCGACCGCGATCGCCGGGTGCCAGCCGAACAGGCGCATCGGCAGCATGCAGACCGCGGCGAACGGCGGGTAGGTGAACCCGTAGACGGTGCCGGGCCGGACGTAGTCGTAGAGCTGTCCGGTGTCGCTCCAGTGCCGCACGGTGCCGTAGTAGACGCCGATGTCGAACCAGCCCCGGTGGCCGGGGATGACGGCGAGGACGACGGTGGTGACGAGCACCGCGAGCGCGAGGACTGTGGCCCTGGCGGTGGTGCTTCCCCGCTTCAGCAAGCCGGCTGCCTTTCCTGGAAAGTCATCTGACGTTCGGTCAGAAGAACGGTGGTGGCTCCGGCGGCCAGTCCGCCCGCGGCGAGCACCAGCTCGGCGGGGTCGGGTCCGAATCCGTCCGGCATCACGGTGAACGCCAGGGCGGCGCAGGCGAGTTCGACGATTCCGCAGGTGCGGGCGGTCCGGGCGGCGAGGGCCGCCGGGACGAGGCACCACAGGGCGTACCAGGGCCGGAAGGCCGGGCCGAGGGCGACCAGGGCGCCGAATCCGAGCGCGAGGGCGGCCACGGGTTCCTGCCGGCCGTCGGCGACCCGCCGGGCCAGTAGCAGGATGATCGCGCCGGCCAGTGCCAGTCCGAGCAGGCGGACGGCGGTGACCGGGACTTCGGGGGTGCTGTCGGCGAGGTGTGCGAGCATCCGGCCGGTGGTGCTGGTGAGCGACCAACTGGTCGTGGTGGCCGGGGTGGTGAGGGCGCCGATCCATCCGTAGCCGGTGCCGGCGGCGGCGGTGACGGCGGCCGTGGTGGCGGCGGCCGCGGCCACCACCTGGGCGGCGGTGCGCAGTCGGCGCGGCCCGAGCGCTCCGAGCAGCCGAGGCGTCCCGGGCGAGCCGGACAGGTCAGACCGGCCGAACAAGCCGGACGAGCCGGACAGCTCGGGTGACCCGGGTGGCTGCGGCCAGCCGTGGTCGACCAGCCACCAGACGACCGGCAGGGCCAGCAGCGCGGGCGCCTTGATCAGGGCGGCGGCGGTGACCAGGACGGCGGCGAGCAGCGGGCGGCGGCGGGTGGCGGCGAGCAGGCCGCCGAGCATCAGGGCGAGCGGCGGGGCGTCGTTGTGGGCGCCGGCCACCAGGTGCAGCAGGACCAGCGGGTTGAGGGCGCCGATGCGCAGCGCGGCGGCCGGGTCGGTGCCGAGGGTGCGGGCCAGGGAGACCAGCAGGGCGGCCAGTGCGGCGACCGCGAGGACGGCGGTCAGGCGCAGCAACAGCGTTCCGGCGTAGGGGTGTTCGGCGAGCGGGGCGCCGGCGCGGGCGAGCAGCATGAAGCCAGGGCCGTAAGGTGCGGGGGTGTCCTGCCAGACGTGCGGGACCTGTTGGGCGGCGGGTCCGCCGAGGGCGGCGGGTCCGACGGTGTAGACATCGAACCCGTGCTGCAGCAGGGCGCCCTGGGCGAGGTAGCTGTAGACGTCGCGGCTGAACAGCGGCGGCAGGAGCAGCAACGGGGCGGCCCACCAGGCCAGGGTGGCGGCCAACCAGCTTGGGCGGGGCGGTGGTCGGCCGTCGGCGGGGCGGCCGAGGAGCAGCCAGGCGGCGGTCAGGACGGTCAGGCCGGCGAAGACCAGGGCGGTGCCGGCGCCGCCGGAGGCGCGCAGGGCGGGGCCGGTGCTGGCGGCGGGCAGCGCACCGGCGGTGAGTCCGCCGGCGGCGAGCGCGAGCGAGCCCAGGAGTCCGAGCCACCGGTACCGGCTCGGGTAGGCGTTCGCGCCCGTGTTCGGCATGTCGGGAACGCTGGCAGAGCGGGGTGGCCCACGGGCGAAGAGCCCGCGTCCGACGGGTGACCGGGGGGCGTCCGGATCAAGCCGCGCCCCGGCTGAGCTCGGCGGCCACCGGGCTTGCGGCGCGCGGGTGTTCGGAAGCTGCCCGGAGGGGCGAACCGGCCATTCAGCATGTGCACATCTGGTCTCCCTCGGGCGTCCACCTGGGGGCCAGTCACGCAGGGGAGACATACGGGTGCCGCCCGTGGCCGGGCCGCCCGACCGGCGGACCGGCCCGAGCGTTCGTGTCGTTGCGTGTCGTCCCGTGCCGTCTGTCGCCACCGTATCGCGCCCCGAGATCCCGGAGAGTCCGCCATGACCACCGCTCCCGCCCGCCCCGCCGAGCAGTCCTCCGCCCGTGGTCGCTCCGGCGCGCCCGCGGTCGACCAACAGCCGTCGTACCAGCTCGCGTTCGCCCGCTCGGCGGAGGACGTGCGGGCCGCCCAGCGGCTGCGCCACCAGGTGTTCGCGGACGAGATGGGCGCGGTGCTGGACTCGCCGGTGCCCGGCCTGGACGTCGACCCGTTCGACGAGTTCTGCGACCACCTGCTGGTGCGCGAGCAGCCGAGCGGCGAGGTGGTCGGCACCTACCGGCTGCTCCGTCCCGAACAGGCGCGCCGCGCGGGCCGGTTGTACTCGGACACCGAGTTCGACCTGGCGCGGCTGGGCGGGCTGCGGGACGGCATGGTCGAGGTCGGCCGGTCCTGCATCTCCGAGGCGCACCGCGGCAACGGCGCGGTCATCAACCTGATGTGGGGCGGCATCGCCCGCTACATGACGGCGACCGGCAACGCCTGGCTGGCGGGCTGCTGCTCGGTGCCGCTGGCGGACGGCGGGGCGACGGCCGCCGGGGTGTGGGACGCGGTGTCCGCGAAGCACCTCGCACCGCAGGAGTACCGGGTGGCGCCGCTGCGCCCGTGGTCGGCGGAGGGCGTGGCCAGGCAGGGCCGCACGCCCGTCCCGGCGCTGCTGCGCGGCTACCTGCGGCTGGGCGCGTGGGTGTGCGGCGAGCCCGCGTACGACCCGGACTTCAACGTCGCGGACCTGTACGTGCTGCTGTCGCTGGAGCGCACCGACCCGCGCTACCTGCGGCACTTCCTGGCCGCCGCGGCAGACCTGCCGCTCTCCGCGATCATCGGCGACGCCGCCTCCGACGGCTCGGCCCCCGACGGCTCGGCTGCCGTCAACTCGCTTTCCACCGGTGGTGCTTCGCTCGGGCGCCCGGCCGGAACGGCGACGGCGGCATGAGTGCCTGGCTGCCGGCCGCGCCGTGCACGCCCGGGGACTGCGTGACGGTCGCCGGGCCGCGGGTCGGGCTGCCGCAGCGGGTGCTGCGGCTGGTCGGGTGCCTGCTCGTGCTGGTCGCCGGGATCGCGGCGGTGCCGCTGGTCCGCGTGCTGCGCTGGCTGCCGGGCGAGCGCCTGGCCCGCGGGTGGGCGCGGCTGCTGCTGGCCGCGCTCGGCGTCCGGGTGCGGCCGATCGCCGCACCCGGGCCGGGCGCGGGCGCGAAGTCCGGTTCCGGCGGCGGGCGGGACGGCGGCTCGCTGGTGGTGGCCAACCACATCTCCTGGCTGGACATCCTGCTGGTCGCCGCCGTCCGGCCGGGGCGGATGCTCGCCAAGACCGAGGTGAGGCGCTGGCCGGTGCTCGGCCCGGTGACGTCCTGGGGCGGCACCATCTTCATCGACCGGGACCGCCTGCGGGCGCTGCCCGACACCGTCGAGGAGATCGCCGCGGCGCTGCGCCGGGGCGAGCGCGTGGTGGTGTTCCCCGAGGGCAGCACCTGGTGCGGTCGCGGCGGCGGACGGTTCCGGCCCGCCCTGTTCGAGGCGGCGGTGCGCGCGGACGTCCCCGTCCAGCCCCTGACGCTCCGTTACCGCACCGCGGACGGGCCGAGCACGGCACCGGCGTTCGTCGGCGAGGACGGGCTGCTGGCCTCGCTGTGGCGGGTGGTCTCGGTGCGCGGCCTGACCGCGGAGGTCGAACTGCTCCCGCAGCTGCCGCCCGCGCTCTTCCCGGGACGCCGCCGCCTCGCGGCCGCCGCCCAGCGGGTGGTGGACCGGCAGCGCTACGCCGACGGCCTGCCGGACTTCCCGGACTGCGCCGCCTGCTCGACGGGCGCGCACCCCGCCGAGCGTCCGACCCGCACGCCCGACGAACCCCGGCAGCAGCCCCTCGACGCCCCGGCCCGGCAGTCCGCCGCGCGCGGCGGCACGAGCAACGACACGAGCACCGGCATGAGCAGCGGCACGGCGGCGGACGCTCCCCGGCTCCCGGTCGGGGCGGGGGTCGACAGCCGGTAGTCGGTAGCCGCGATGGCCTCCCGCCCGGGACGGGCCACCGCGGCGGGCGTGCGGGGAGACGGTGCCCGGCGGCCTCCCGGTGACCACCCGACGACCAGGCACGGAGCACCGGACCCGCATTCATCCGGACACGTTCGACGTGGCGGGCGATCGACCGGGGGCTCGGCTGCCGACCGGCGCTCGGCCCCCTTCCCGGCCGGGGCGGTCCGGCGGGTCCGCTCCCGTATGATCGGGCGGGTTCGGAGAAGGCAAGGAGGTGCTCGATGCAGGTGGACGAGGAAGCCGTGGGCGCGGTGCTGAACCGGCTGCGCCGGGCGCAGGGCCAGCTGACGGGCGTGATCGCCATGATCGAGGCGGGCCGGGACTGCAAGGACGTGGTGACGCAGCTCGCCGCCGTCTCGCGCGCACTCGACCGGGCCGGCTTCAAGATCCTGGCCAGCGGCATGCGCCAGTGCCTCGCCTCCGGCGACGAGGGCGCCCCGCCGATGACCGAGGCGGAGCTAGAGAAGATGTTCCTCACCCTGGCCTGAGCAGCCGCGCCCCGAACGCCCGGAACCTGAGCGGCGGGGCAGCGGGGTACAGGAGCGGGTTGCAACAACCGTGCCGGAAAGCGCTTACCCGTTCCGTTTTCGCGTGCGGACAGCCCCCGACCACTCCGCCGGGGGGCAGCGTGGCACACGGCCCGCCCCGCTCGTGCGCCCGACTTATGCGGTCCGCTCGCGCGTCCGGCTCACGCGAGGGCGAGGAAGAGCTTCTCCAGTTCGGCCTCGGTCATCGGAGCGGCCCCCTCCTCGGCCCCCGCCATGCACTGCCGCATGCCACTGGCGACGATTTTGAAGCCGGCCCGGTCGAGGGCCCGCGAGACGGCGGCGAGCTGCGTCACCACGTCCTTGCAGTCCCGCCCGGCCTCGATCATGGCGATCACTCCGGCCAGTTGGCCCTGCGCCCGGCGCAGCCGGTTCAGCACCGCGCCGACCGCTTCCTCGTCGACCTGCATGAGCTTCTCCTCGTCCTCGTCCTCGACGGGCCGCCGTCCGGATCGGGCCGGCCCGCGTTCGCGTTCGCGTTCGTTGCCCGGCCCGACCGCCGCACAGGCGGGACGGGCAGGACGGACGGGGTCGGGCAAGGGCTCCGCCCATACCCCCGCCCGTATCAACCGGAGGAGCGAAGGGCGCATTCCCGGAGCCCCGAACCGCTCCGGCAGCCGGCCACCGGGCGTCAGAGCGCCGACTCCCAGGCGCTGTAACCGCCGAGCAGGTCGGAGGTCCGGGGGTGGCCGTGGTGGCGCAGCAGGCTGGCGGCGACGGAGGAGCGGTGGCCGCCCGCGCAGTGCACGACGACGGGGCGGTCCTGCGGTATCTCGGCCAGCCGGTGCGGGAGTTCGGCGAGCGGGAGGTGCACCGAGCCGGGGACGGCCCCGGCCGCGCGCTCGGCGGCGCCCCGCACGTCGACCACCAACGGCGGTTCGGTGCCCGCGAGTTCGGCGCGCAGGTCGGCGACGGTGCGACGGGGGGCCTGGCGCATCTGCTCGGGCACGGAGCGGAACGCCCGTTCAGGGTCGGCGAGATGGCCGACGACCCGGTCGAAGCCGATTCGGGCGAGGCGGACGACGGTCTCCCGCTCCCGGCCCTCGGGGGCGACCACCAGCAGCGGCCGGTCCGGGTCGAGGACGGTGCCGGCCTGTTCGGCGAAGCGGCCGTCCGCGGGGACGTTGATCGCCCCGGCCAGGTGACCGGCGGCGAACTCCTGGGGGTTGCGGGCGTCGACCACGACGGCGCCGTCGGCACGGTGGCCGAGGAAGGCCGCGGCGTCGAGCGGGGCGGCGAGCGCGGCGGCGTCGAACAGTTCGCGCTCGCGCCGGTTGAGGTCGGCGTCGTAGCCGAAGTAGCCGGGCGCGGTGGGCTGTCCGGCGGTGACGATGGCCACGAACTCGTCCTCGGACATCGGCGCGCAGGCGTAGTTGGTGGCGCGCTG
The DNA here is from genome assembly GCF_044741705.1 of Kitasatospora sp. NPDC088134. NCBI lineage: Bacteria > Bacillati > Actinomycetota > Actinomycetes > Kitasatosporales > Streptomycetaceae > Kitasatospora > Kitasatospora sp. NPDC088134. Next base: position 26,669 of record NZ_JBIUTD010000016.1, read on the forward strand.
CTCCCCGATGGTGGACTGCCGCTCGGTGGACAGGTTCTTGCCGCAGGCCGAACCGGCGCCGTGCGCGGGGAACACCTGGACCCGGTCGTCCAGGGCCATCAGCTTGCGCTGGACACTGCCGTGCAGCATCCGGCCGAGCCGGTCCGCCGTGACCCCGACGGAGGCGAGCAGGTCCGGCCGGCCGACGTCGCCGACGAACAGGGCGTCGCCGGTGAGCACCCCGTACGGGACCTCGTCCTGCGCACGCTCGCGGACCAGGACGCTGATCGACTCGGGGGTGTGGCCGGGCGTCTCCATGATCTCCAACTCCACCTCGCCGAGGGCGATCCGCTCGCCGTCCGCCAGTTTGCGGATCGGGTACTCGGTCTCGGCGCGCCACCCGTAGCCGATCCAGGCCCCGGTGCGGGCGGCCAGTTCGAGGTGCCCGGAGAGGAAGTCGGCGTGGAAGTGGGTGTTGATGACGCCTTCCACGGTGAACCCGCGGGCCTCGGCCTCGGCGAGGTACTCGTCCACGTCCCGGCGCGGATCGACCACCACGGCGCGGCCGGTGCGCTCGTCCGCGATCAGGTACGAGGCCTGGGAGAGGCAGTCGAGGTAGTACTGGGCGAAGAACACGGGGTCCTCATCCCTCTGTTCTCGGTCTGCGCCGGTGCCGGTGCCGGTGCCGCAACGGCCGTGCCGGTGTCGGAGGCAGTGCCAGGGCCGGTGGCGCAGCGCCCGCCCGGACCGGTCGATCCATGGCCTTCAGATGCCCTAGGGGGTATCTGAACAGGTAGTTTCTGGCCTCTTGGCGGCCGAAGAATACCGGTGGGGGTATATGATCGAACCCAACGATATACCCCCACCGGTATCTTCCCGGGCCGATGGACTGCCCCGGGAGCCGACGAACTCCCCCAAGTACCGCCCCCGCCCCTCGCCACTGCCACGACCGTCGCCAAAGCGAGGACGTCAGCCAGGAGGACACCGTGACCCGGATTCCCCGACCGCCCACGCCCGCGCGGCGCGACTCCGTACGGATTTCCCCCGCCGAGATCGACCCGACCGAGGCGCACCGACTGGCCTCCAGCGGCGCCGCGCTACTGCTCGACGTCCGGGAGGCCGACGAGCACGCCGAGACGCACGCGCCCGGAGCCCTGCTCGTCCCGCTCACCGAACTCACCGAACTCACGGTCCCCGGCAATAGCGCCGGAAACGGTGCCGGGAACAGCGCCGGGAGTGGTCCGGTCGAGTCGGTCCGGGCGGCCGCCGGCAGACGGCCCGTGCTCGTGCTCTGCCGCTCGGGCAACCGTTCGGCGATCGCCGCCGGACTGCTGGGCGCGCTCGGGGTACCGGCCGCGAATGTGACCGGCGGGATGCGGGCCTGGTCGCTCGCCGGACTGCCGATGCACCTGGGTTCGTGTCACTGCGACGGCGCGATATGACGGCCGTTCTGCTCGCGCTCGTCGCCGGGGCGGTGGTCGGACTCGCCCTGGGCGGACTCGGCGGCGGTGGCAGCATGCTGGCCGTCCCCGCCCTGATCTACCTGCTCGGGCTGACGCCCGGCACCGCGACCACCGCGAGCCTGCTCATCGTCGCCGCGACCTCACTCACCGGCCTGCTGGCGCATGCCAGAGCCGGACGGGTCCGCTGGCGCACCGGCCTGCTGTTCGCCGCCGCCGGACTCCCCCTGGCCGCACTCGGCGGCGCCCTCTCCCGTCACCTGCCCGCCCCCGCCCTGACCGCCGCTTTCGCCCTCCTTGCCGCACTGGCCGCCTGGCGCATGCTGAGCGCCGGACGCAGCAGCCGCCCCGCGGTCGACCAGCCGGCGAGCACCTCCACCGGGCAGACGGAAAACGCTTTCCCGTTGGTCACCGACGGACGGGTATCTGCCCCGACCCGGCGGGCGGCAAGCGCTTTCCCGTCGGCCGCCGACCAGGCAGCGACCACCCCGGCCGAGCGGACGGCAAGCGCTTTCCCGCTGGCCGCCGACGCCACCCCGCCCCCGCGCGCCGCTGCCGTACTGGAACGCTCCGCCGTCGCGCCGTCGAACGCCGCCATCGTCGCACCGGAGCCCCACAACATCGACGACGCCTCCCCCGCACCCGCCCTCGCCCCTCCCCTGGTATCCGCTCGTCGCTCTGCGCTCGCGGGGGCAGGGCTGGGTGCGGCGACGGGGGTGTTGGGGGTGGGTGGTGGGTTGCTGGCAGTGCCCGCGCTGGTCGCGTTCCTGGCGTTTCCGATGGCCGAGGCGATCGGGACCAGTCTGCTCGTGATCACGCTCAACTCCCTGGCCGCGCTGCTGCCCCGGCTCGACGGGGCGGCCGGAATCCCCTGGGGCGTGGTCGGGCCGTTCACGGCGGCCGCGATCCTCGGCGCCTGGGACGGCAAGCGGCTCGCCTCGAAGCTCTCAGTCCGCACCCTGCAGCGGATCTTCGCCGGTGCCCTGCTCGCCGTCGCCGCGCTGATGCTGCTGGACGCCGCGACCTGACGCCCCCGGCAACCGCAGCCCCCGTTCCACCCGGCCGTGACCGCGCGTCCGAGCCCCGTCCCCGCTCGTCCCTTCCACTCCCGAAAGGCCCACCCCGTGGCCACTCCCACGACCACTCCCCTGACCGTCGAACAGCTCCGTCCCCGGCTCGGGCAGGTGACGGTGATCGATGTCCGGTCGCCCGGCGAGTTCGTCGGCGGCCACATACCCGGCGCCCGGAACGTTCCGCTGGACCGGCTCCCGCAGGCGCTGCCCGTGCTGCGCGCTGCCGCCGGGCGCGGCGAACTGGCCGTCGTCTGTGCTTCCGGCACCCGGGCCCTGAACGCCTGCGAGCAGCTCGCGGGGGCCGGCATCCCGGCGCGGCTGGTCGACGGCGGCACCGCTGCCTGGGCGGACCGGGGCGGCGACCTGGATCGGATACCGGGCCGACGGGTCCGCTGGGCGATGGACCGTCAGGTCCGGCTGGTGGCGGGTTCGCTGGTCCTGGCGGGCGTACTGGTCGACGTGGTGGTGCCCGGCGTGCGCTGGGTGTCGGCCGCGGTGGGCGGCGGCCTGCTGTTCTCGGCCCTCACCAACACCTGTGCGATGGGTTCGATGCTCGGCCGACTCCCGTACAACCGTCCCCGCGACTCGGCCCGCGCCTTCGAGGCGACGCTCGCCGCGCTGCGCGACGGTCACTGACCGGCCGGCCCGTCCCGCTCGACGCCAGCACGTCGGCGCCCCGGCGTCTCGCCGTATCGGCGCCTCGGCCCCCGGCGCCGCCCGTTCCTGACCACGGGTGACGCCGGGGGTCTGCGCGCGCTACGGCCGCACGTCAACCCTCCGAACCGCCGACGACCTTCGGCGACCTTCACCGATCTTCGGCGACCTCCGGCGACCTCCGCCGGTCTTCAACGACTGTCAGCGGCCGTCGCCGCCCGTCCAGCTGTTGGAGGTGGCGGTGGGTGTGCACGTTGCGGCGGGGGCGGGGGTGTCGTGGTGGCCGGCCAGCCAGAAGCCGATCAGCAGGCCACCGGCACCAAGTGCCTTGTGCCGGTTGCGCTTCCACCAGGACGGCGAACCGGCCGCCATGAAACGCAGTTGGGTGAAGTCCGGGTGCTCGCTGGGCGGGGCGTCTTTGAACACTCCCATCGCGGATGACCCTCCTCTCGCGTCGGGGAGTTCATGACCATACGCCGGGGACGTCCGGACCGCAGGTGATTAATCCCGTTTCCGGGGTCCACGCGCGCCCCCGTGCGCCCCCTTACGCGCCCCGCTGCGCACAGCAGTTCGAGGACAGGGCCCGTCCGGGCCGGGTGCTCACCAGTGCGCGGGACGGGTCAGCGCCGCGTCGACCCGGGTGCCGGAATCGCCCTTGGTGGCGTTGAGTTGAGCCTGGGTCAGGAAGAGCACGCCCGTCAGGTCGGCGCCGCGCAGGTCGGCGTCCCGGAGGTCGGCGCCGATCAGGTCGGCCCGGCGGAGGTCGGCGCCGGACAGGTCGGCCGCGATCAGGTACGCGCCGCGCAGGTTGGCCCCGCGCAGGTCGGCGCCCTTGAGCCGGGCGCCGATCAGGTCCGCGCCGCGGTGGTTGCGCTTCTTCCCGGGCAGCGCGTTCCGGGCCAATTCGCTCGCCCGGAGCAGTAGTTCGCTGGCCCCGGCCCGGATCGCGGGGACGTCGGCGGCAATCAGCGCTTCGGCGTCCCGGTCGGTCAGTTGCTCGATGGAGTCGAGGGTGCGGCGCAGTTCGGCGTACACCGGCCGGGACTCCGGGAGTTCCAGGGCCTCCACCAAGTAGCTCATCAGTTCGTGGAGTTGGCGCATCACCGGAAAGGCTTCGAACATCTGCCGGGCGGTGTCGGGGGATTCGCGCCAGCTGTGCCCGCCGAAGGTGTGCTGGGAGATCTTCTGCCCGGCGCCGAAGCAGTCGAACACGGTGCAGCCCTGGTAGCCGCGGTCGCGCAGGACGGGGTGGATGCCGCAGCGGTAGTCGGTCTGGAGGTTGCGGCAGGGGGTGCCGGCGTTCTTGTTGGCGGCGAAGTCGGCGGACTTGGCGAAGGGCAGGGCGACGCAGCACAGGCCGAAGCAGGCGGAGCAGTCGGCGAGCAGGTCGAGGCGACGGCCGGTGGGGGCGGGATGCTGCTGGTCGGTCACGGTGCGAGGTCTCCTGCTGGCGGGGTGGGGCGGTGGGCAGAACCGACACCGATGCCCGGGCCGATTCCGGTTCCGGTTCCGGTGCTCGCGCGGCTGGTCGACCCGGCCGGGCCGGGTGCGACGCCGACCGTGCGCGTGCGGTTCCACCCGGCCATTGTCCCTGCCCGCCGAACCGCTCCCGCGCACGGGTCCGTCGAGGTCCGGACCCCGCCCGCGCCCCGTCGCCGACGCCTCGTCCGCCCTCATCCGCCCTCGCCCGTCCCCACCTACCCTCCCCCGCCCCTGCCCGTCCGCGCGCCGCCGCCGTCCGGCCGCCCGGGGACGGCACAGTGGTGGCGGGAGCGTCCGCGCGACGCGGCGACGGCCGACCGAACGGCGTGAGGAGCAGCATGGGCATCACGGGAGACTGGTACAGCGAACTGGGTTCGCACATGCGATTGATGGCGGGTCCGGACGGTTCGCTGACGGGGACGTACGTCTCCGCGACGGGGCGGGCGAGCGGCCGGTATCCGCTGGTGGGACGGCTGGCGCCGCCGCGCGAGGCGGGTCACGGGACGGCGGTGGGCTGGACGGTGGCCTGGCTGAACGACAGCGGCGACGCCGGTTCGGTGACCTCCTGGAGCGGCCAGTACCAGGAGGGCGAGGTGGAGCGGATCTCGGCGGCCTGGCTGCTGACCCGGTCCGCGGAGGCCCCGGACGCGTGGGAGTCGACGGTGGTCGGGCACGACCTGTTCGTCCGGCAGGAGCCCGACCCGGCGCGGCTGGAGGAGGTGCGCCGACTGCCGCACCCGCCGTCCTGAGCCCGTCCACGGCCTTCGCCGCACCCGCCGTCCCGAGCCCGTCCCGGCCCACCCACGGACTGCGCCGCGCCGGCCACCAAAAAGCAGACGATCCGTCAGAAGCCGTGCTGCGAAAGCGTGTCCACCCTTCGCGCGCGGGTCCTCGATCGGCCGACCGTGCCGCGACGGGCCATTCGCGGCGGTAGCCCTCGGTGAGCGGGCCCCCGACCAGGTCCAGGACCTCGTGGGCGGCGGCCAGCAGCGGGGCGGGGTCGCCGGACGCGGCGAGGAGGCGCTGGCCGTCCAGCAGGCGGGCGGCCCGTTCGGGGTCGGCGGCGAGCAGGCGGCGCGGGAACCACTTGCCGGTGCCCAGCCAGACGCGGTGGTGGTCGCTGAGCAGGTCGGCGGCGGTGCGGAGGGTCTCGGCGCCGATGGCCTGGGCCTCCCACCGGTCGGGGGCGTCGCCGAGGTCGTCCAGCAGGTCGGTCAGCGCGTACCGCAGGTCCTCGCGGCGCTCGGCGGGGAGCGGCTGCGGTCCGGCGAGCAGTTCGGCCCGGGCCTCCTCGGCCAGCCGGGCGGCGTGGCCGTCGCGGTCGAGCAGGACCAGCCCGGTCGCGTAGAGCTGCTGGACGACGGCGCGGCGCGAGGCGGCGTCGAAGGCGCGCACCTCGGCCAGGCTGTCCAGGGTGTGGGCGAAGACCTCGACCGGTCGGCCCTCGTGGCGCAGCGTCTCGCGGTGGGGCGTCCGCCCGTCGGGGAGCAGGACGGCGAGGTCGAGGTCACTGGTCGGCCGGGCGCGTTCGGTGGCGGCGGACCCGGCGAGCAGCACGGCCGACGCGTCGGGGAATCGTTCCGCCACCAGTCGGCGGGCCTGGGCGATCAGTTGGTCACGCATCCGGTCACCCTCTCATACGGTTCGTACCGGTCCCGTGCGGTGCACCTACCGCCCCCAGCGCCCCGGCTTCAGACGCGGTCCGCTCCTGCTCCGGCGTCGCCCCGAGTGCGGGTGCCCCGGGTGCCCCGGGCGCGGCGGGCGCGGCGGGCGCGGTCGGCCGCGTACGCGGCTCCGGCGGCGAGCGCGACCAGGAGCGCGGTGGTGAGCCGTCCGCCGGCCAGGTCGAGACCGAGGAAGAGCACCAGCAGGAACGCCGCGACGGGCAGCAGGACGGCGATCAAGGTCTGGCCGAGGACGGCGGCGGTCGCGGTGCGGACGTACGCCCGGTGCGGCCGTTCGCCCGTTCCGGTGGGCCAGTAGTGGGCGGTGGCGCGGCGGGCGAGGGCGCCGGTGGCCTTGACGTTGGCGCGGCCCATCACGGGGATCCACACCACGGGGAGGGCGAACCCGACGACGACCAGCAGCGTGACGCCGATCCAGCCCGCCAGCCGGCGCAGCCCGCCGCGCCGCTGCTCCTCGATGGCGACCAGGCCGAGCAGGTAGGCCATCCGCCGGACCAGGTCGAACCGGGTGACCCAGGACCGGCGCCAACTCCTGCTCCTGCTCCTGCTTCGGCTCCGGCTCCTGTTTCGGCTCCGGCTCGGGCCGCTGTCCGTCGGCCCCTCCCCCGCCGGGGCCCCGGACGGTTCGGCGACCAGGGCCGCCCGCGCCTCGCCGGTGGTGGCGTGGACACCCTGCAGGACGAGGAGTTCGGCGGCCCGGTCGGCGTGGTCGCCGTCGGCGCCGGCGAGTTCGGCGAGTTCCAGGACCATCCGGGTCTGGGCGAGCAGGCCGGCGCAGAAGGCGACGGGAACGAGGAGGATCAGCGGGCCGCCGACCAAGCAGCCCTCGGTCATGGTGAGCCGGATGCCGCGGGTCATGACGGCGTCGCGGCGCTCGTCGAGGGTGCCGGAGAGCCGGGCGACGGCCTCGGCCGCGGGGGCGGACTGCTGACGGACCGCCAGTTCGGCCAGATGCTCGGGGAGCCGGGCGGGGTCGTCGCGGACGGCGTGCCAGAGTGCCGCCGCCGTCGCGCCCGAGTCCGCCATCACTCCAGAATATCCGCACCTTCCGGACATTTCGGGCGCAACGCCCTCGCCCAGACGCCCTCACCCCCGACGCCCCCTGCACAGCACAGCACAGCACGAACGCCCGAACACCCCGATGCCCCGCCCCCGACCGAGGGCCGGCCGGGAACGGGGCAGGATCAGGCACCGCCAGGAGGTACGGCAAGCGGCGCTACGGCCTACGGCGCGGGGCTGCCGGTGGCGGTGATCTCCGCGGCGCTGGTCCACGGTCCGCGGTTGCCGGCCTCGCTGGTGGCACGCAGGCGCAGGTAGCGTCCGGCCTTCGCGGTGAACGTCGCCGTTTTCGCGGTAGCGGTGTCGGCGAAGGTGCCGGTGGTGACGGGACTGCCCCAGGAGGTGGTGCTGTCGGAGACGTAGACCTCGTAGCCGCCGATCCGGCCGTTGACGCCGCCGTCCTGCCGGGGCAGGTAGCCGAGGCTGTCGACGGAGTAGCGGGCACCGAGGTCGATCTGGATCTCGTGCGGGAGCGGGGTGGCAGTGCCGGACCACTGGGTGTGCCAGATGGTGGCGGCGCTGCCGTCGATGGCGTTGGCGGCAGCGCCGTTCTCGTTGGTGGTCTCCTGGCTGTCGGCGGAGACGACCTTCCAACCGGCCTGCGGGATGGGGCCGCTGGCGGTGACGGGAGTGCCGGTGGGCAGGGTCAGGCCGCTGGCGGTGACGCTGAAGGCGGTGTTCACGGCGTGGTTGCCGGCCTTGATCCAGAGCGTTCCGGAGCGGTCGGCGGCGTCGAAATACCAACCGGTGGTGGCGCCCTGGTACGCGGCCTTGCTGCCGAGCTGCGGCAGCGCGGTGCCCCCGGCGGTGACGGTGCTCGGCGCGGTGGCGGCGTGCACGGTGAACTCGTAGTCACGGGAGGAGAGTTGACCGGTGTAGCTGCCGTTGGCGGCGCCGACCGCGAGCGTGACGTCACCCGAACCGCCGTTCGGCGCGGTGACGTTGACGGTCTGCCGGGAGGAGGCGCCGCTCCGGTAGGCGCGGGTGGTGCCGTCGTCCTCGTACAGGGTGAAGGAGGAGGTGCCGCGCGGGTAGACGTCGTAGGTGAGGGTGGAGACGGGCTTCTCGCCGGTGTAGTTCATCTGCGGCCACATCGGCACTGCCGCACCGGACTTGACGAACAGCGGGAGGGTGTCGAGCGGGGCGCTGTAGCCGTTGAGCCAGCCGGGACCGGCGTAGGCCTTGCCGGTCCAGTAGTCGGTCCAGGTGCCGGCGGGCAGGTAGATGCCGTCGCGGACGCTGGTGTCACTGACCACGGGGGCGACCAGGAAGGAGTCGCCGGCCATGAACTGACCACTCGTCAGGTTGCCGCGCGCGACCGGGTCGTCGGGGTACTCCAGCACCATCGCGCGGGTGGCGGGGACGCCGGTGTCGGTGGCGACCCGGCTCATGGTGTACAGGTACGGCATCAGCCGCATCTTGAGCTGCAGGTACTTGCGGTTGATCGACAGGTACGGATCGGCGTACCGCCAGGGCTGCTTGTCGTTGTAGCCGGTGGACGGGTTGGTCGTACCCCAGCCGGACATCGTCATGAAGGCGGGGGTGAAGGCCTTCCACTGCAGGTCGCGGACGTACGTCTTGGGGCTGCCGTCGTAGATGCCGTCGATGTCACCGGAGGCGTAGTTGAGGCCGGACAGGCCGGCGCCCGCGATGGAGGGGACGTGCCAGCGCATGGCGTCCCAGGTGCCGTGGGTGTCGCCGGTCCACACCACGGCATTGCGCTGGGTGCCGGCCCAGCCGTCGACGGTCCAGACGAAGCGGCGGCCGTCGGAGTTGTTCTCGATGCCGGCCACGGCCTGGTTGACGCCGGTGAAGGCGGTCTTGTAGCCGCCGCCGATCCACGCCACGTCGGTCTTGACGGCGCGCGAACCGGCCGTCCCGACCTCCCAGTTGATGTTGTTGAGGCCGGTGGAGGTCCACAGGCCGGTGTGCACGCCCTTGGCGGCCAGCGAGGTGACGGTGTTCGGCAGGTCGGTGTAGCCGCAGCCGTAGCCGTCGTTGGGCAGGAACCAGCCGGAGGGCATGTCGGCGGCGCGGGCGTCGGTGGCGTAGCCGACCACGTCGGGGGTGGTCTGGTGGCGCAGCCGGTTGTGGTCGCCGGTGTAGGTGGAGTTGGAGGCGTTGAAGCAGTCGGCGTTGCCGAGTTCGAGTCCCCAGATCGGGGCGAGGAAGGGCTTGCCGGAGACGTCGGTGTAGGCGTTCAAAACGTCCTTGAGCGAGTTCCCGGCGAAGTACCAGGCGTCGAACCGGCTCTCGTTGTGGGTGAGTTGGGTGGGCGAGTTGAAGGCGTAGCTGCCGGGGGCCCAGGTGTTGCGCATGACGCCGTAGCCGTTGGTGGACATGTAGAACGGCGCGGGGCTGGCATTGCTGTTCTCGGTCCAGGAGTTGGAGACGGCGACGGGGACGGTCTTGTCGCGCAGCGCCCACTCGCCGAGGTGCAGGCCGGTGCCGTAGAACTGCTCGTCGGCGCCCCGGGCGAGGTACTGGGTGGTCTGGCTGCTGGTCCAACTGGTGGGCTGGGACTCGGCCCAGAGCAGGGTGGTGTTGTCGGCGCGGTAGAGCGCGAAGGTCAGCGGGGTCTTGTTGATCCGCAGCGAGATCGCGCCGGTGGTGATCCGCCAGTAGGTACCGGCGTCGGTGAGGGTGGCGGCGACGGTGCCGAAGTCGGTGGTGGTGGCGAGGTCGGTGCCGGCCGGGTCGTTGGTGAACGCGCCGTTGGGGCTGAGCCAGATCCGGAAGATGTCGGCGCGGGCGAGTTGGACCCGGGCGGCCGCGCCGCCGGAGGTGGCGACGGTGAAGGTGTTGCCGGAGCGGGTGACGCCGGTGACGTTGCCAGCGGTGCTGGCGTGCGCGGCGGTGGCCGGGCCGAGGCCCGCCAGCAGGGCGGCGAGCGTCAGCAGGACGACGGTCAGCGCGCCGGGGCGGCGGCGTTCGCCACCGGCGGTCCGGGGTGGGGGCGGGGTGTGCGGGGCGGAGCGCATGTGCGGAGTTCCTCCTCGGCAGGGGTCGAACGGGGCCGAACGGGGTCGGGCAGGGTCGAGCGGGGGTCGGGGCGCCGAAGCTGCCGGTCGGGCCGTCAAGTCCCGCGCAAACGGCCGGGGTTGGGTGGGTGGCGGCGCACGGCCGGTTGACCGGTACACATCGCAGCAGCAACCCGACATGACGTCAAGCGCTCGATCAGACATAGTTTCGAGCAGTTTCGCGCAAACTGCGCACCGGCTCTGCGCGAAGCACCGCCCGAAGCGCCGACCGATCCGCCGACCGGCCCGTCGGCCGATCCGCCGACCGGCCCGCCACCCCGTTCACACACCTGTGCGGAATTGGTGGCAGACGTTCGTCTCCGCGAAAGATCCCTTTGGCTGGCCGCACGCCCGGATTGGCAACAACGTTGGCATGCGAGTCGCCATCGTCACCGAGTCCTTCCCGCCCGAGGTCAACGGCGTGGCCCACAGCGTGCTGAGGGCCGCCGAACACCTCGTCCGGCGGGGTCACCAGCCGCTGGTGATCACCCCCGCTCCGGCCCGGGGCGCGCACTGCCCGCCGCAGTCCTTCGGCCCGGACCGGGAACCGCTGCCGGTGGTGCGCGTCCCCTCGATCCCGCTGCCCCGCTACCCGCAGGTGCGGATCGCGCTGCCCAGCCGCAAGCTGGCCGCCGCGCTGACCGCCCACCGGCCGGACGTGGTGCACCTGGCCAGTCCGTTCATCCTCGGCGCGCGAGCCGCCCGGCTCACCGAGCGCCTCGACCTGCCCACCGTCGCCGTCTACCAGACCGACCTCGCCGGGTACGCGCAGGCGTACCGGATGGGGCGCGGCGTCGGCTCCGCCATCGCCTGGGCCCGCATCCGCTCCGTGCACCGCGCCGCCGCCCGCACCCTGGCCCCGTCCACCCCCGCCGCCCAGGACCTGACCGCGCACGGGGTCCGCCAGGTGCGGATCTGGGCCCGCGGCGTCGACTCGGTCCGCTTCCACCCCGACCACCGCGACGAGGCCCTGCACCGCGCGCTCGCCCCCGGCGGCGAGGTGCTGATCGGCTACGTCGGACGGCTCGCCCCCGAGAAGCGCGTCGACCTGCTCGCCGAGGCGTCCCGGCTGCCGGGCGTGCGGGTGGTGGTGATCGGCGACGGTCCGAGCGCGCCCGCGCTGAAGGCCGCGATGCCCGGCGCGGTGTTCCTCGGCCGCCGCACCGGCGCCGAACTCGCCCGCTGCTTCGCCACCTTGGACCTGTTCGTGCACACCGGTCCGCTGGAGACGTTCTGCCAGACCATCCAGGAGGCGATGGCCAGCGGCGTCCCGGTGGTCGCCCCCGCCGTCGGCGGACCGCTCGACCTGGTCGGCCACCGCCGCACCGGCCTGCTGGTCGCCCCCCGCGACCCGGGCGCCGTCGCCCGCGCCGTCGCCTCCCTCGCCGCCGCGCCCGAACTGCGCGCCCAGTACGGCGCCGCCGGACGGGCCGAGGTCACCGACCGGACCTGGGAGGCGGTCGGCGACCAGCTCGTCCAGCACTACGAGGACGTCATCGCCGAGCACCGCCGGCAGCTCGCCGCCACCCTCGCCGTCCCGGCCACCCCGGCACCGCCCACCGCCGTTCCGCCCACCGCCGTTCCGGTCGACGGCGTTCCGCCGCAGATGCCGGTCGGGCCCGGCGTCCCGACGCCCCGCCGGTCCCCGGGCGCGGCGGCCGCGCAGCCCGTGGTGGCGGAGGGCACGGAGCAGCCCGCCCCGGCGGACCCGCGCGGCACGGAGCTCCCGGCCGCCGAGAGCCCGGCGCCCGCCCCGACCACCCGGAGCGCACCGTCCGAACCGGCCGCACAGGCCCCGCAGGCCGCGCAAGCCGCCGCCGTGGTGGTGCCGATCCACCCAGGGGGCGTGCCGCGCCCGGCCGCCGCCGTCCGGGGCGGGGCCGACCTGGTCGAGGAGCAGCCGGCATGAGCGGGGGGCTGCGCATCGTCCGGGTGGCGAACTTCGTCACCCCGGTCTCCGGCGGTCTGCGCACCGCACTGCGGCACCTGGGCGCGGGCTACCTGGCGGCGGGGCACCAGCCCGTCCTGGTGGTGCCCGGCCCGGCTCGCGGCGACGAGTGGACGGAGCAGGGGCGGGTGGTGACGCTGCCGGGCCCGCTGGTGCCGGGGACGGGCGGCTACCGGGTGCTCCGGGACCGCCGCGCGGTCGAGGCCGTGCTGGCCGAGCTGGCGCCGGACCGGCTGGAGGTGTCGGACCGCACCACGCTGCGCTGGACGGGCGAGTGGGCGCGGGCACACGGGGTGCGGTCGATGATGGTGTCGCACGAGAGCGCCACCGGCGTGATCGGCGCGTGGGGGGTGCCGCCGGCCGTCGCGCGGCGCCTCGCCGACCGGCTCAACTCCCGTACCGCGCGGGCCTACGACACGGTGCTGTGCACCACGGCGTGGGCCGCCGAGGAGTTCCACCGGATCGGGGCGGCCAACCTCGCCCAGGCCCCGCTGGGCGTCGACCTCGACGCCATGCACCCCTCCCGGTACGACCCGGCGCTGCGCGAGCGGCTCGCCGACCCGCACCAGGTGCTGCTGGTGATGTGCTCGCGGCTGTCGGCGGAGAAGCGGCCCGAACGCGCCCTGGACGCGCTGGCGGAGCTGCGCCGGCGGCACCGCGTCCCGGCGGTGCTGGCGGTGGCGGGCACCGGCCCGCTGCGGGCCCGACTGGAGCGGCGGGCCACCGAACTGCGTCTGCCCGTACGGTTCCTGGGACACCTGGCCGAACGCTCCGCGGTGGCGTCCCTGTTGGCCACCGCGGACGCGGTGATCGCGCCCGGCCCGGTGGAGACCTTCGGACTGGCCGCGCTGGAGACCCTGGCCTGCGGGACGCCCGTGGCGGTCAGCCGCTCGTCCGCGCTGCCCCAGGTGGTCGGCCGGGGCGGTCTCGCCGCGATCGACTCCGGCCCCGAATTCGCCGACGCGGTACGGGAGTTGCTGGACCGCCCGGAAGCGGAGCGGCGCGCCGCGGCCCGCGCTCGCGCCGAGGAGTTCAGCTGGGACGCTGCCGCGACCGCCTTCTTGACCGCGCATCACGCACCACCGGTCCCCGTCCCTGTCTCCGCCCCCCTCCCCACGACCGGCTGACCGCGCCCTCCCCCTCTTCCCCTCCCCCTTCCCCTCTGCCCCTCCCTCCTCCGCCTTCCCGGGCCCCGGGACCCGGGCCTCCCCGGGCTCCGGCACCGGGTGCGTGCACCGGCGCGTCCCCGTGCCCGCGCAGACCCATCCCGTCTCCACTTCGCCCCACCGGAGGGACGTCATGACAGTTCGGTTCGCGGCACTCGGCGACTCCCTCACCGAGGGCGTCGGTGACCCGGTTCCCGGCGGGTGGCGGGGGTGGGCGGCGCTGCTGGCGCCCAGCCTCTCGCCGGACGCCGTGGAGTTCCGCAACCTCGCCGACAGCGGCTCGCTCAGCCGCGACCTGCTGGTCTCCCAACTGCCGACCGCGCTGGCGTTCCGGCCCCGGTACGCGGCCGTGGTGGTGGGCGGCAACGACACGCTGCGCGCTTCGTTCGACCTGGAGCTGACGGCCCGTCACTTTGCCGCCGCGCTCTCCTCCTTGACGTCCGCCGGTGCCGTTCCGCTGACCGCCTGCCTGCCCGATCCCGGTCGGCTGCTCGGGCTGCCGGCCCCGTTGGCGCGTCCGCTCGCACGCCGGATGCGCGGGGTGAACGCGGTGGTGCACGGGCTGTCCGAGCACTACGGCGCGGTGCACCAGCACCTGGCGGACCTGCCCTGGACGCAGGACCGTTCGCTGCTGAGCGTCGACCGGCTGCACCCCAGCGCCGCCGGGCACCAGCTGATCGCCCGCGGGTTCCACGCCCTGCTGGCCGAGGCCGGCCACCCGGTGGGGGCGGCGCCGGAGGAGTTGGCCGTCAGGGCCCCGAGACCGGGGGCCGACCTGTGGTGGATGCTGACCCGGGGCACCCGCTGGGTCGCCGCCCGCTCCACCGACCTGCTGCCCGGACTGGTGGCCCTCGCCGCCCTGGAGGCCCGCCACCTGCTGCGCGGCTCCACCCGGCGGCTCGACCGGGACGAGGCTCGCGCCACCGCGGAGATCGTCGCCCGCCTCACCGCCACCGAAGCCCGTCCGGCCCCGACCCCGGCCGCGAGCGGCACCCCCGCCGCCGGACCGGCCCCCGACACCGGCACCGGCACCGCATCACAAACGGCCGCCCACGGCGGACGGTGACGACCGGCGGTGACGACCAACGACGACCGACGACGACCGACGGCGGGCCGGACAATGGCGGGATGACTCTCCCGAGAATCCGCGTGGCCGCGTACGTGATCCGGCACCGCCCCGGCCCCGAACTGCTGGTGTTCGACCACGTGGGCATGCCGGAGGCCGGCACCCAGGTCCCCGCCGGAGGGGTCGAGGCGGGCGAGCCGCCGGAGGAGGCCGTGCTCCGCGAAGTCGTCGAGGAATCAGGGCTGTTGACGGCACGGGTGGTACGGCTGCTCGCGGTGGACGACCGGCCGCACCCCGAAACCGGACAGCTGCGGCGCACCAGCTTCTTCCACCTCCGGGCGCCCGAGGACGCCCCCGACGCCTGGGAGCACCTTGTCCGCGGCGCAGGGGACGATGCGGGCCTCCGCTTCGCCTGCCGGTTCGTCCCGCTCCCTCTCGACCGCCCCCTGGCCGACGGCCAGGACAGCTGGCTGGAGCGCATCGACCTCTCCTGACCAGCCGTCCGGCGGGGCCGCCCGAGGCGGCACCAGGCCGCGCGGCGAGGCGGCACAGGACAGCGCGAGGCGGCCCGGCGCGCCGGGTGCTACCAGACCTCGCCCTCCCGCCACTCGAGCAGGGTGAGGTCGGCCGACGGGTCCAACTCCCTTCCGCCGCCGAAGAGGTAGATGCCGCCGTCCTCCTCGGCGGTGCGCATCCGCCCCTGCGGGCCGAGCGCCCAGGTCGGGCCGGTCCACGGCAGCCAGCCGCGGGACAGGTAGAACGGGATGCCCTCCTCGCTGGCACCGAGCGCGCCGAGGTCGTACGCGGCGTACACGATGCGCTCCGCCTCGGCCATCAGCCGGCCGCCGACGCCCCGGCGCCGGTGGTCGGCCCGGACGACCACGCCCTCCACGTAGCCGACCCGCAGAATCCGCCCGCCGCTGGACAGCCGCCGCTGGACCACGGCGGCGTGGCCGATCAACTCCGCGCCCTCGTGGGCCAGGACGTGCAGACCGCCGAGGCAGTGCGTCCAGTCCTCCTCGGTCATCTCCGCGCCGAACACCTCGAACAGCAGGTCGCGCGCCGCCCGCCGGGTCGCCGGGTCCAGTTCCGCCGTGTGCACCGTCCGCACCGTCACCATGGCGGCATCCTCGCACGTGCCCCCCTTCCACGCGCCCTCCTTTCCAGTCTGCCGAACCGCCGCCGCCCGACCCGCTGTCTTCCGACGCGTGGCGGCGCCGTTCGGGGCACCCGGCGTCGTAGCATCGGGCCCGGAGAGCGTCCACGACCCGCCGGGAGGCACTGCGCATGGATGTCGGTTTCGTCGGACTCGGGGCGATGGGTCGGGCGATGGCCCGCCGGCTGCTCGCGGAGGGGCACGCGGTGCGGGTGTGGAACCGTTCGCCGCAGCCGGTCGCCGAACTGGTCCGGGGCGGCGCCTCGGCCGCCGGGTCGCTCGCCGAGGTGTTCGAGCAGCCGGTGGTGATCTCCATGCTCGCGGACGACCACGCGGTCGAAGTGCTGCTGCTGGACGAGGAGTTGCTGTCCTCGGCGCGGGCCGGGGTGCACGTCAACATGGCCACGGTCTCCCCCGCACTGGCCCGCCGGGCGGCCGAGCTGCACGCCCGGCACGGCCTCGGGTACGTCGCCGCACCGGTGTTGGGGCGGACGGACGTCGCGGCGGCCGGGAACCTGAACATCCTGGCCGCCGGGCCGGCCGCCGAACTCGACCGGCTGGCACCGCTGTTCGAGGCGATGGGGCGCCGCACCTGGCCGCTCGGCGAGGACCCGGCGGCCGCGAACGTCGCCAAGGTCTCCGCCAACTTCCTGCTGGTGTCCGCGATCGAGGCCTTCTCCGAGGCCGCCGCGCTCGCCGAGGCGAACGGCCTGGACCCGGCCGCCCTGCTCGACGTCCTCACCGACTCGCTCTTCCCCGGGCCGGTGTATGCGGGCTACGGCGCGATGATCACCCGGCAGTCCTTCGAACCGGCCGGCTTCCGCCTGGCCCTGGGCCTGAAGGACGTCGACCTCGCCCTGTCGACCGGCACCGCCTCCCGGGTCCCGCTGCCGCTCGCCGCACTGCTGCGCGACTCGCTCCTCCAGGCCATCGCCCACGGCCACGGCGAGCAGGACCTCGCCGCGATCTCCACCACCTCCCGCACCCGGGCGAACATCTGACGCTCCGTCCGGGACGCCCCGGGCGCCCACGACGCCGAAGCGGCCGGCCTACCGGCGGACCGGCCGCAGGTAGCGGGACCAGATCAGGGCCTTGCGGTACGGACCGCCCCCGTCGCTGTCGTACTGCGGCTCGTCGAACGCCACCCAGTAGGCCAACTCCCCGACTTCTGCCTGGGGGTGGACCACCGGCTCCGGGGCTACCAGAGCATCGACGACGCCCTGGAACTCCGCCCGCCAGGGACCGTCCCACCCCCGGTCGCGAACGACCGTCACCCGGGCGCCGGCGGCGAGCGAACCCTCCGGCCGGACCCGAACCGGCGAATCGCCGTGGATCGCCCGACCTTCTTCCGCCATGCGGCCAGCATGCACGAACCGACCCGTCCCGGCCATCGATGTGCGCCGCCCATGGGGCCCGAACCCCGAACCCCCTTTTCGTCGTATTGACGACAATGGGCGGCATCCTTTATCGTCATTACGACGAAAAGAAAGGACACCGCGACTCCCATGGCCGACATCACGCGCCGCTTCGGCTTCCGGCACCTGCGCTCCGCGCCCACCAGCCACATCCGCCACCTGCGCGGCGGCCAGCTCGCCCACGAAGGCACCGGTCTCGCCTTCTGGTTCCGCCCGCTCACCGCCGCGATATCCGAAGTACCGGCGGAGGACCGCGAGTTGGCGATGATGTTCCACGCCAGGACGGCCGACTTCCAGGACCTCGCGGTGCAGGCCACCGTCACCTACCGGATCAGCGACCCGACCGTCGCCGCGACCCGCCTCGACTTCGGCATCGACCCGGACACCGGCGCCTGGCGCTCCGAACCGCTCGCCCAACTCGGCACCCTGCTCACCGAAACCGCCCAGCAGCACGCCCTCCAACTGATCGCCCACGCCCCGCTCGCCGAGACCCTGGTCGACGGCGTGACCACCGTCCGGGAACGGATCGCGGCGGGCCTGGCCGCCGAATCCCGGCTGGCCGAGATCGGGTTGACGGTGCTCGCGGTCCGCGTCACCGCCGTCCGCCCGGAGGCCGAGATGGAGCGGGCGCTGCGCACCCCGGCCCGCGAGCAGGTCCAGCAGGAGGCCGACCGGGCGACCTACGAGCGGCGCGCCGTCGCCGTCGAGCGGGAACGCGCGATCGCCGAGAACGAGTTGGAAAGTCAGATCGAACTCGCCCGGCGCGAGGAGGAGTTGGTGGCACAGAAGGGCACCAACGCACGGCGCGACGCGGAGCAGAAGGCCGCCGCCGACGCCGTGCGGACGGATTCCGAGGCGGCCCGGCGCACCCGGCTGGCCGTGGCGGAGGCCGAGGCGGCCGGCACCATGGCGGTGCAACAGGCCGAGGCGGCAAGGGCGTTGGGTGAGGCGAAGGCGGCCGCGGAGGCGGCCTGGCTGACCGCGCACCAGCAGGTCGGGCCGGAGATCCTGCAGGCGCTGGCGCTGATCCGGCTGGCCGAGCACCTGCCGCGGATCGACAGCATCACGCTCACCCCGGACGTGCTGACCGGCCTGCTCACCCGGCTCTCCAGCCCGGCGACGACCCCGGCTGCGGGCGCCACCGCGGGCGCAACTGCGGGCACGAGCACGGGCGGTGCCGAGGTGCCGGTTCGATGAGTCTCGCCCCGCGCGTGGTGCTGGTCCACCGGCGCACCGAGTACGAGGAGTTGATCGCGCACCACGGGACGCGGGGCCAGGCCGAGTTCTTCCTCGCCCGGCGCGGCCGTTCGCTGGCCGAGGCCGAGCAGCGGCACCACCTGGCCCGGGGCGCGCTGGCCGAGGTGTCGGCGGCGGTGCCGCTGGACTGGCGGCAGACCCGGGTGGAGCGCTCCGACCTGGACCGCTTCCTGTTCGGCCCGGAGGACCTGGTCGTGGTGGTCGGCCAGGACGGGCTGGTCGCCAACACCGCGAAGTACCTGGCGGGGCAGCCGGTGATCGGGGTGGACGCCGAGCCGGGCCGCAACCCGGGCGTGCTGGTGCGGCACCGTTCGGCGCAGGCCGGCGTGCTGCTGCGGGCGGCCGTCGCGCCGGGCGTGGAGCGGCGGTTGGAGCTGCGGACCATGGTGGAGGCGGTCGCGGACGACACCCAGCGACTGCTGGCGCTGAACGAGATCTACCTGGGGCAGCCCGGCCACCAGACCGCCCGCTACCGGCTGGCGGCGCCGGGCGGCGCGGCCGAGTCGCAGGCGTCCTCGGGCGTGCTGGTGGGGACGGGCACCGGCGCGACCGGCTGGTGCCGCTCGGCCTGGCTGCAGCGCTCCAGCCGCCTGGAACTGCCGTCCCCGACCGCCCCGGGCCTGTCCTGGTTCGTCCGCGAGGCCTGGCCGTCCCCGGTGACGGGGACCTCCCGGGTCGAGGGCCTGCTCGGCGCGGAGCAGCACCTCAGTCTGACCGTCGAGTCCGAACGCCTGGTCGCCTTCGGTGACGGCGTCGAGGCCGACGCCCTGCAGCTGACCTGGGGCCAGACCGTCCAGGTCGGCCCGGCCGCCCAGCGCCTCCACCTGCTGGTCTGACCGGGCCCGCGCTCCCTCCGCCGGGGCCGCGTCCGCCGCCGCCCCGTCGTCGAACAGTGCGGCGCACACCGCCTCCGGCGCGGGAACACCTCCTCCGCCCCGGCCGGTCGTCCGCCGGGTCTCCGTCCGGGGTGCCTACGATGGGGGGACGGGACGGTTAGGAGAACCGATCATGGTGCAACGCTTCGCCCTCACGTTCCCCGGGGAGACCGGCGGCCATGCCGAGCAGGACGTAGTGGTGGTGGAGGCCACCGGAACCAGGGGGCCGGGTGGGCATCCGGTCTACACGGACCCGTCCGGGATCGTGCAGGCCGAGATCAGTGATCGCGGGGAGGTCCGGATGCTGGCCAGCGGCGGCCACCAGAGCCCCCGCACGCCGGTCCACGCCGAACCACTCGACTGACTCCGCCGGCCCCGCCCCGCCCTCGTCCACGGGCTGTCAGGGGCGCCACGGGCTGCCAGGGGCGTTCGGCAGGGAGCGGGAAAGCGCTTACCGACCGGGTTCGGTAAGCGCTTTCCCGCTCCCTTCCGAGCGCCCGGTCACCAGCGCGGGTGCACCTGGGCGCGCAGTCGCCGGTCGTACAGCTCCCGGACGGCCCGCAGGGTCTGCTCCGACAGCGGCGGCAGGGCCGCCGTCTCCGCGTTGACCCGGGCCTGGGCGGGGTTGCGGGCGCCGGGGATGACGGTGCTGACGCCGGGCTGCTGGACGATCCAGCGCAGCGCGGTCTGCGCGGAGGTGGCGCCGGGCGGGGCGAGCCGGGCGAACTCCTCGGCGGCCTCGACGCCGGTGGCGAAGTCGACGCCGGAGAAGGTCTCGCCCTGGTCGAACGCGGAGCCGTCCCGGTTGTAGGTGCGGTGGTCGTCCGCGCCGAACAGGGTGTCCTTGGTGTACTTGCCGGACAGCAGGCCGGAGGCCAGCGGCACCCGGGCGATGATGCCGACGCCGGCCCGCGCGGCGGCGGGCAGCACCCGGTCCAGGGGCTTGAGGCGGAACGGGTTGAGGATGATCTGCACGCTGGCCACGCCGGGTCGGGCGATCGCGGTCAGCGCCTCCTCGCAGGTCTCGACGCTGACGCCGTACGCCGCCGTGCGGCCCTCCTCGACCAGGGTGTCGAGCCCGTCGAACACCGCGTCGCTGGAGTAGACCGAGCTGGGCGGGCAGTGCAACTGCACCAGGTCGAGCCGTTCGACGCCCAGGTTGCGGCGCGAACGGTCGGTCCATTCACGGAAGTTGGCGAGGGTGTAGTTCTCCGGCAGCTGCGGCAGCCGGCGGCCGAGCTTGGTGGCGACCATCAGGCCCGGGTCCTGCCGCTCCTTCAGGAAACGGCCGATCAACTGCTCGCTGCGGCCGTCCCCGTAGACGTCGGCGGTGTCGAAGAAGGTGACGCCCGCGTCCGCCGCGGCGTTCAGCACCGCGAGCGCGTCGTCCTCCAGCACCGCGCCCCAGTCGGCGCCCAACTGCCACGTCCCGAGGCCGATCACCGACACCGGACGCCCGGTCCTGCCGAGTACACGCTGTTCCATGCGGCCGAGCCTGCCACAGCGCCGCGCCCGCCCCGACCGCCGACACTCCGACCGCCGCACGGGCGACGACGGGGGCCGTCCCGACGGGGCGCCGCCGCCCCGGTGCCGGGAGGGCAGCGAGGCGGCGACGGGGAAGGCGGGCGTAGCAGGGCCCGGGCGGGGAGGGTCAGACGTTGACGCCGTAGTCCAGGGCGATGCCGCGCAGGCCGGAGGCGTAGCCCTGGCCGATGGCGCGGAACTTCCACTCGTTGCCGTAGCGGTAGAGCTCGCCGAAGACCATCGCGGTCTCGGTGGAGGCGTCCTCGGAGAGGTCGTAGCGGGCGACCTCGGTGCCGTCGGCCGCGTTGACGACCCGGATGAAGGCGTTGCGGACCTGGCCGAAGCTCTGGTGGCGGTTCTCCGCGTCGTAGATCGACACCGGGAAGACCACCTTGGCGACCTGCGGCGGCACGGCCGTCAGGTCGACCTTGATCTGCTCGTCGTCGCCACCGCCGCCACCGGTGAGGTTGTCACCGCTGTGCTCGACCGAGCCCTCGGGGCTGCGCAGGTTGTTGTAGAAGACGAAGTGCTGGTCGCTGAGCACCCGGCCGCCGTCGCCGCAGAGCAGCGCGCTGGCGTCCAGGTCGAAGTCGGCGCCCGTGGTGGCCCTGACGTCCCAGCCGAGGCCGACGATGACGTTGGTGAGCCCGGGCGCCTCCTTGGTCAGCGAGACGTTGCCGCCCTTGGCGAGCGTGACTCCCATGTGTGCCCTCCTGTGGTGTCCCCGTACCGGGCCCGGCAGTTCGACTCGGCGGCTGTCACCCGGCCGCGCGGCCGGGATCGGGCCCCGGTCTTGAATCTACAGCACTGTAGATCAGTTCGGAATCCGCCTGCCGACCCGTCCCCCGCCCCGCCCCTCGACCCTTTCCCGCCGGTCGCCCCCTCGGACGACGCCCCCGTCCGGCGCGCCGGTTCCGTCGGCCTTCCGCACCGCGCGGACCTGCGGGCATAGGCTCGGTGCGGAGGTGCCACGATGAGCGAGGACACGACGGTTCCCGGGATCGATCCGCACGTGCCGCCGAGCGGCGACGGCTGCGTGGAGTGCCTGGCGGGCGACGGCCAGGGCTGGTGGTTCCACCTGCGCAGGTGCGCGGCGTGCGGGCACATCGGGTGCTGCGACTCCTCGCCGTCCCAGCACGCCACGGCGCACGCCCGATCGGCCGGGCACCCGTTCCTGACCAGCTTCGAGCCCGGCGAGGACTGGTTCTGGAACACCGAGACCGAACAGTTCTACGAGGGCCCGCCGCTGGCCGGCCCGACCGCGCACCCGGTCTCCCAGCCCTCCCCGGGCCCGGCCGGGCAGGTCCCGATCGACTGGCAGCAGCGCCTGAACTGAGGCCCCGCCGCCTAGAGTTGCCCCGTGCGCGGCAACGGCGGAGGCAACGGGCGGATGGGCGAGCGGGTGGACGAGCAGGTGGGCGAGCAGCAGTGGGGAACGGTGCGGCGGCTGGCGGACTGGCTGGCCGAGGGCAGCACCCAACCCCCGGAGATGCAACGGGTGTTGCAGTGCCTGAAGCTCAGCGAGGAGGCCGGGGAGGTCGCCGAGGCGGTGATCGGCGCGCTCGGCCAGAACCCGCGCAAGGGGTTCTCGCACACCTGGGACGACGTGGCGGACGAACTCTGCGACGTGGTGATCACCGCGATGGTCGCACTCGTCCGGGTGCACCCCGACCCGGCCGCCGCGTTCGACGCCCACCTGGCCAAGGTCGCCGCCCGGGTGCTGCCGCCGCTCGACGGCACCGCCGGGGACCGCGACGGCCGCCCGGCCTGACGGGACTCGGCGACGGCCGCCCGGCCTGTTGACGGGGCTCAGCGTTGACGGGGCTCAGCGGTGGCCGACGGCAAACAGCAGGATCACGAAGCCCGCGAACAGGTGGGTACCCGCGATGTAGATGGACGCCCGGATCAGCATCTGCTTGCGACGCGCCTTCTCCTCGCGCACGGCTTCGCTGGTCACACCGGACCCCTCTCCTGGTCTCCGCCCGGCCGCGTCCACGGCCGTCCCGCGGCCGCCGGGCCCTCTGAAGGGTAGCCGTAGCGGGCCCGTGGCGGAGATCACTTGGGCGCCAGGGCACCTACGGTGGCGTAAGTCACTTCACAAGGTGAACCATCTCCCCCATGGCCGACTACCAGGAGACCCTTGCCCTCACTTCCTACGCCGCTCTCGGGGACAGCTTCACCGAGGGCCTGAACGACCCCGGCCCGGACGGCCAGTTCGCCGGCTGGGCCGACCGGCTGGCCGGGATGCTGGCCGAGCTGCGGCCGGAGCACGACTTCCGGTACGCCAACCTGGCCGTCCGGGGTCGCCTGCTGGACCAGATCGTCGCCGAGCAGGTCCCGAAGGTCCGCGAGCTCCGGCCCGACCTGGTGACGCTGTGCGCGGGCGGCAACGACATCCTGCGCCCGGGCAGCGACCCGGACCTGATCGCCGAGCACTTCGAGTCGGCCGTACTGGAACTGCGCGAGAACGCGGGGACGGTGCTGATCTGCACCGGCTTCGACACCCGCAACGTGCCGGTGCTGCGCCACCTGCGCGGCAAGATCGCCACCTACAACGCGCACCTGCGGGCGATCGCCGACCGCAACGGTCTGGCCGTCGCCGACCTCTGGTCGCTGCGCGCGGTGCACGACCGCCGGGCCTGGTCCGACGACCGGCTGCACCTGTCGCCGGAGGGCCACCAGCGGGTGGCGCTGCTCGCCGCCCGCTCGCTCGGCCTGCCGGTGGCGTCGGACCCGGAGGCGGCCTGGCCGCCCGCGCCCGTCAGCAGCCCCGCCGACCAGCGTCGGGAGAACCTGCAGTGGGCCCGGACCTTCCTGCTGCCGTGGGTCGGCCGCCGCCTGCGCGGCGAGTCCTCCGGCGACCACGTCGAGGCCAAGCGTCCGGAACTGCTCCCGCTCTGACCCGCACCCCGGCCCGACGGAGCACCATCTGCCGCCCCGGGCCCGCGAGGCTCCATGGGACCGGGCCCACACGGCTCCACCGGGCCGGGCCCGGACAGCACTGCGGGCCGCTCCGCCCCCACGCGGATGCGGCCCGCAGACCCCATTCGAGACCCCAGCCTCGCCTTATTCGACGATCAGCTCCACCGGAATGTTCCCGGCCGTCGCCTTGGAGTACGGGCAGACCTGGTGGGCCTGCTTGACCAGGAGCTCACCGGTCTCGCCGGCCAGCTCCTCCGGCAGCTCGATCCGGAGCACGGCGGAGAGGCCGAAGCCGCTCTCGTCCTTGCCGATGGTGACCTCGGCGGTCACCGAGATCTCGGAGACGTCGACCTTGGCCTGCCGACCGACCACGCCGAGCGCGCTGGAGAAGCAGGCCGCGTAGCCGGCCGCGAACAGCTGCTCCGGGTTGGTGCCCTCGCCGCTGCCGCCGAGCGCGGGCGGCGGCGACAGCTTGAGGTCGAGCCGGCCGTCGGAGCTGACGGCGCGGCCCTCACGGCCGTTCGCGGTGGCCACAGCGGTGTAGAGCGCGTCCATGTCCTGCGTCTCCTTCGTCTTCGTTCGTCTGCGTCTTCGTCGTGCGTCGTTCTTCGGACCGGCCGCCCGAACCGGCTGCCCGGCGCGGCCGTCCGCCGCCCTCTTCGGCGTCCGGGGCCCCGCCCTGTCCTGACGACAACTATAGCACACAATTCAATTGCGCACAACTGAATCGACCACGCGCTACCCTGGACCCATGACCTGGCACGGCGACAACCAGCCGCCCGCGGACGGGAGCACCGCCCCCGCGGCCCCCTCGACCCGCGCGGCCCTTGCGGCGGGCCTCGATCCCGCACTCGCGGAGGCGGGCGACCTGCTCCTGCTCGACCAGCAGATCTGCTTCTCGCTGAACGCCGCCTCCCGCGCCTTCGGCACCGTCTACCGCACGGCGCTCAAGGACCTCGGACTGACGTACCCGCAGTACCTGGTGATGCTGGTGCTCTGGGAGGACGGCGAGATCCCGGTCAAGCAGCTCGGCGAACGCCTGCGACTGGACTCCGGCACGCTCTCCCCGCTCCTGAAGCGCCTGGAGGCGGCGGGCCTGGTCGCGCGCGAGCGCAGCCCGCAGGACGAGCGCTCGGTCCTGGTCTCCCCCACCCCCGCCGGCCGCGCCCTGCGCGAACCCGCCCGGGCCGTCCCGCGCCACATCATGGCCGCCGCCGCCCTGCCACTCGAGGACGTGCGCACCCTGCGCGAACTGCTCGACCGCGTCACCGCCAACCTGGACGCCGCCGAAAGGGCCTGACGCCCCGCCACCCCCGCCCACCGGGAGGGCGCGCAGCCCGGGCCCGGGCCCGCGCGTCCCGGCAGCCCCGGGGGTCGCCCGCTTCACTCGTTCACGGCGGCAAGGACCTCTAGCGCCTGCTACACCTACTCACGGTAGCAAGACCTTCTAGCGCCCGCTTTGGCCATTCGCGCCCGTAATACCCTCTAACGAAAGTGATGCGCCATCACTATCACTTAACGTTCAAACGGACACTACGACTCGTAACGCTCGACTTCCTCGACACTGCGCACACCGGCCCGACCCGGATCCTCGCCCGCGTCGACGCGCGCCCGTCGCTGGCGGAGCAGGTCCCAGCACTGGTCGAGCCGCTCCTCCAGGTCCTTCAGCTCGCGGCGCTCGGTCAACGGGTCGATGCGCCCTTCGGCGAGCGCGGCGCGCAGGTCGCGCTCGGCCGCCACCATCTCACTGATCCGGTCCAGGATTCGGCGGTCCGCGCCGCCGTCCGCACGCTGCTCGGTCACCGGGTCCTCCTCGCCACCACTACCGCCCCCACCCGATCCACTCTAGGAACGGCGTCCGGCCGCCGCGAGCCGGACCGGACCGGACGGCACCTCGCACTCCCAGGTCAGATCACTCGCCACGCCGTTGCCCCGAACGAGGGAGCGGAATTGACAGTGCATCAGGCAAGGCGACAGGATCACTTATTGAAAACGAATCCCACTTCCACTTTCCCTCCGAAAGGCCCCTCATGTCGCTGGACGTCTCCCCCTCCCTGCTGGCCCTCGCCGAGCGCGACGAGGTCGCCGACGCCGACTTCCTCGCCACTGTCCGCACCTCACTGCCGTACGCCTACCGCCTGGTCAACGACCTGACCGCCGAACTGGAGATCACCGACACCGAGTTCGCCGACAACACGGTGGCCCCGAGCGAGGCCGAGCGCGCCCAGTTGCTGCGCGCGCTGGCCAGCGACTCGATCCGCGGGGCGCTGGAGCGGCACTTCTCGGTGAAGCTGGCATTCCAGAACTGCCACCGCCTGGCCGTCTTCCACCCGAACGCCGAACACACCGAGGCCTACCGGAAGTTCACCTCGCCCCGGGCCCAGCTGCTGAACCAGTCCCCGGAACTGCGCGACTGCTGAGCGCCCCGGCCGACCGCCGCCCACCGAGCCCCTGCCCACCGCCTGCGCCCGGTCGCCCCACCGACCAACTGCCCGGCCGCACGCCACGCACGCGACACGTTTTCGCCCTTCTTGCGCAGGCTTGTTCGCATTCGGGGCCGCACCCCGGACTGCTTGGCCGAACTGTCCATGGTGGAGCGGAAGTTGTGCTGGCAAAACCTGCTCCGGGCGAACGACTTCGAGCACGCCCACATGCTGGTCGAACGCTCCGGCGAGGCCCCGGACCGGTTCGCGGGCTGCCTGTGGACGGCCGACTGGTACGCGGCGCGGGACGACCGCGTCCGGGGCGAGGTGGATGCTGCCGGCGACGCACAAGTTACTGGTGGCCGTACATGCGGTGGGACGCGCTCCCGGACGCCCCGTACTCCGGTCGCCCCCGCACCCGGTCCTGACCGACCGGGTGCGGGAGCATGACCCGACCGGGCCGATCGGTCCCGCAGGGGAACGCGTCAGCACCCCGCCGGCACCCGACCGACGGCCGGGCGCTGACGGGGCCCTGACGGGCAATCAGCCGCCGACCGGCTCCCGCCGGACCGCGCCGGGCTCCACCGAAACCGGAGCTGAAACCGGAGCCACACCCGGAACAGCACCTGAAGCAGCACCTGAAACAGCACCTGAAACAGTGCCCGAAGCAGCGCCCGGAGCCGCACCCGAAGCGACGACCGCACCCGCCCGCCGGGCCGGCACCAGCAGCGCGGCGCCCGCCGCGGCCAGGCAGAAGACCGCGAGCAGTGCGAAGCCCTGGGTGTAGCCGGTCTCATAGGGGCGGCCGGTGGGCTGGAGGTGGCCGGTGACCAGGCCGGTCATCAGCGCGGCGCCCATCGAGCCGCCGATGGTGCGGATGTTGGCGTTCATGCCGGTGGCGGCGCCGGTCTGCGCGGCGGGCACGCTCTGCACGATGAGGTTGCTCATCGAGGCGAAGGCCAGGCCGATGCCGAGGCCGAAGACACCGGCCGCGAGGGCGACGTCCGCGGGCGAGCCGTGCCGGGCGGCGAGCAGCGCGCAGGCGACGGCGCCGAGCAGGGCGCCGACGGAGAGCTGGGCCTTGGCGGGGAAGCGTCCGGCGAGTCGGCCGCCGAGCAGGCCGGCCACGAACATCGCGCCGACCATCGGCAGCATCAGCAGGCCCGCGCCCGTGACGGTGGAGCCGAAGCCGTAACCCGCGCTGGACGGGGTCTGCACGAAGCCGGGCAGGAAGGCCCACAAGGCGTACATGCCGGCGCCGAACAGCAGGGCGGCGGTGTTGGTGGTCCAGACGGCGGGCAGGCGCATCACCCGCAGGTCGATCAGCGGGTTGCGGGTGCGGGTCTCGCGGAGGGCCCAGGCGGCGAACAGCAGGACGGCGAGGGCGAGCAGGCCGAGCACGCCGGTGGAGCCCCAGCCCCAGCGGGCGGCCTGGCTGACGGGGAGCAGCAGGGCGACCAGCCAGCCGGAGAGCAGGACGGCGGAGAGCCAGTCGACGGTGCCCTCGCCGCGGACGGGCGACTCGGGGACGAAGCGCTGGGCGAGCGCGATGGTGCCGAGCAGCACGACGACGGGGAGCCAGAACAGCCAGCGGTAGTCGAGGGCGCCGACGATCGGTCCGGCCAGGACCATGCCGAGGCCGCTGCCGACGGCGATCACGGCGGACAGGTTGCTGATGCCGCCGGGCACCTTCCGGGTCGGGAACTCGTCGCGGATGATGCCGAAGGAGAGCGGGAACAGCGCGCCGCCGATGCCTTGCAGGACGCGGCCGAGGATCAGCACGGTGATGTTCGGGGCGAGCGCGTCGACCAGGCAGCCGAGCAGCAGCGCGACCAGCGCGGCGACCAGGGTGCGCTTCTTGCCGACGAGGTCGCCGATCCGGCCGAGGATCGGGGTGAAGACGGACGCGGAGAGCAGGTAGGCGGTCATCACCCAGGTGACGGTGGACTGCGAGGTGTGCATCGCGTCCTGGACGATCGGCAGCGCGGGGGTGATCAGCGACTGGAGCAGGGCGTAGACGCCCGCGCCGGTGGCGAGCACGCCGAAGGTGCGGCGGGGGGAATGGCGGTTCATCGAACCTTCTCGGGACTCGGGTCGGGGCACGCGGCATCGCGGGCGCGCCCCGGCGGGGCGGTCGGCAGCGGACCAGGCCGGGGACGAACGGCGGTCGGGTCCGGGCCGAACGGCGGCAGGATCGGGGTGGAGCGGCAACGGAACAGCGGCAACGGAACAGCCGCACCGGAACAGCCGCAACAGAACGGCGGTGACGGAACAGCAGTGACGGAGCAGCGACAACGGAACGGCGAGAGGTGCGGCAGTACGGCGGCACGGGAACGGCAGGGGAACAGCCGGCGCATCACGGGCAGGCCGAGGAACGTGCCCCGGTGCTAAAGTCGAGGCATGCCTCCAGATTAGCGGAGGCGCGCCTCCGGTTCAATCCGGACGTGTCGAGAAGAGGTCACCGTGCCGGACCGACCGGATCAGATCGTCGTGAGCGAGTTCGTCGCCGCGCAGCGCCCGCGCCGTGCGGACGCCGCGCGCAACTTCGACGCGCTCCTGCTCGCCGCCCGCGCGGCGTTCGCGGAGCACGGCGCCGAGGCCTCGCTGGAGGACATCGCCCGGCGCGCGGGCGTCGGCATCGGCACCCTGTACCGGAACTTCCCGACCCGCCGCCACCTCTTCGAGACGGTCTACGCCAACGAGGTCGACGACCTGGGCCGGGTCGCCGCCGAGGTCGCCGACCAGCCGCCGTGGCCCGCCCTGACGGCCTGGCTGCGGCGCTTCGTCGAGTACGCGATGACCAAGCGGGCGATCCGCGAGGCGCTGGCGGGCGAGGAGTCGACGGTCTTCCTGGCCTGCCTGCAGTCGATGTACGACGCGGGCACCCCGCTGCTGCTGCGCGCCCAGCAGGCCGGCGAGGTGCGCACCGACATGAGCATCGACGACCTGCTGCGGATGGTCTCCGGCATCACCTCGGTCGCCTACCCGAGCATGGAGCAGCGCGACCGGGTCCTCGGCATCGCCCTGGACGGGGTACGTGTCCACCGCTGACGCCCCCGCTGCCGGAGAGCGCGGCCGGACGGACTGACGACCGGTCAGTGGGCGGCCCCGAAGGGGTGCGCGGGGTCGCGGCCGACCAGGCCGAGCAGCCGGTCCCCGGCGGGGGCGCCGGCAGGTACCGGGACGGGGGCAGCGAACAGGCCGGAGGAGGCCAACGCCTGGGCCTGCGGGGCGAGTTCGGCGAGCGCGAACTCGGCGGCGGCCGGGTCGATCCGGGCGTCGGCGCCGATGCCCTGCGCGAGGTCCCAGGCGTGCACGATCGCGTCCACCGTCATCTCGCGGGCGTACCCGTCGGCGCGGCGCGGGCCGTACGACAGTTGCACGGTGCGCGCCAGGGCGCCGGGCTCGGCGAAGGCGGCGCGGGCCGCCGCGGCGGCGGACGTCCAGGCGGCGACCGGGTCGGCGCCCAGCAGGTCGCCGTCGAAGCGGTCACCGACCTCGGCGACGCTCGCGCCGGACAGCAGCGGGGGCACCCAGAGCTGCTCCGAGACCAGGTGGCCGACCAGCTGACGGACCGTCCAGTCGGCGCAGGGCGTGGGCTGCTGCCAGCCGTCGGCGGGGACGGCGCGGACCAGCTCGCCGAAGTGCTCCAGCGCCCGGGCGTGCAGGGCGAGCAGGTCGGGGCCGTCGAGGTGTGCTGCCATGCGGAACACGCTTTCCCGCCGGTCCCCGGCAGGGCAAGCCGACACCCCGACGTCCGCCGAACCCACCCGCCCCTAACCAACTCCTCCTGCTACTGCTCCACCGGGGCCTTCTCGCGCAGCAGCCGCACGAAGGCACGCATCCAGGTCGGGTGGTCCGGCCAGGCCCGGGCGGAGACCAGGGTGCCGTCGACCACCGCGTCGCCGTCCACGAACTCGGCGCCGCCGGCCGCCACGTCGGGTTCCAGCGCGGGGTAGGCGGCGGTGCGGCGGCCGGTCAGCGCGCCGGCCCGCAGGGTGATCAGCGGGCCGTGGCAGATCTGCGCGAGCGGCTTGTCCTCGGCGGTGAAGTGCGCGACGATCCGCTGCACCTCGGGGTCGTTGCACAGGCACTCGGGGGCGCGGCCGCCGGGCAGCACCAGCGCGACGTACTCGGCGGGGTCGACATCGGCGAACGCCAGGTCGGCGGGCCAGGTGTAGCCAGCCTTCTCGGTGTAGAGCGAGTATACAGTCGTACACGTCGCTTCCTACCCGGGATAGCTCGGGAAGGTCACCGGTTACGCACCCTCGGGGAACGCATCGTTCTCCTGTGAGGCAACACAAGGCGGCAAGCGCTCTAGCCCCTCTTCGTAGAGAGGGCTGGAGGGGGCACAGAGTCAGGGCTCCACACTGCGGCGCGGGCACTCGCTGACCTCCATCCAGACCGTGTGCGTACGGGATGAGAAGCCGAAGGAAGTGCCCATGCACAGGACCGGGATCGTGGCGGCATCTATGAATTGGTCGCCGGTGGCCTGCCAGTGCAACCTGTAGCCGCCCTCATGCAAGCGGGACAGCCGTATCTCTTGCAGGGTGATGCTGCTCAACAGGCTTGCCACCTTGAACGCCCAGAGACGCGTATCCATCAGCCCCTCCGTATAAAGGGCCTCGCCCGGTGGCGGCCTGAGAAGACCACAGGGCGGGGCCTGAGCCCGCCGGAGGGGGAGGCCGGCGGGGGTGCGGGATGGTCAGGGTGTCCTGGCGACGTAGGTTCGGAAGCCGCCGCGTTCACCGGTCGGGACGAATCCCGCCTTGATGAGGACGCGGCCGGAACCCGGGTTGTCCGGGTGGTGCCGAGCGTGCACTCGGGTCACCCCGAGACGCCGGGCCAGGTCGAGCAGGTGGCTGACAGCGAGGGTCGCGTACCCCCGACCCCAGGTATCGGGCCGCAGGAGGTAGCTGACGGCCGCACTCGTGTCGGAGCGCTGGTGGAGCGTGGCGATGCCGACGAGTTCGCCGTCGGCGGTGATGCCCAGCACGTGGTCGCGGGGCAGCCCGGTAGGGGGTGTGAGTGCCTGCCGCGTGCGGAAGAGTGCTTCCGTCGGTCCCATCGGCGGGCGGCCGAGGTAGCGCACTGCCTCGGGGGTGTATATGCCGGTCATCGCCTGGGCGTCGCCGATGACCAGTTCCCGTAGTTCGATCATCGGCGGCCGGCCTCGTGGAGAGCGGTGAGCCGGTCGGCGAGTTCGGTGGCCGGCGGGCGGTCCTTGGCATCGGTCAGCAGCACGTCCTTGAGTACCTGTTGAAGCTCGGGCCATGCCTCGGTGGGGGTGAGCGGTACGGTCCGTTCTCCGATCGCTTCGAGCAGCACGACCGGTCCGGCGGCCTTCCGGTCGATCCCCGCGGCTTCGTAGTCCAGGGGCCAGTCTCCCGTCGCGGCGGTCCACAGGGAGGCGGCGAGGGCGTACACGTCGGACAGGAAGGTGGTCAGCACGGGCTGACCGCCGGCCGTGATGTCGGTGGCCAGCTCGGGCGCGGTGAGGTGCACCATCGTTCCCCGGAACGCCGTCCAGGGCGTTTCTCCGAGCCGGCGGGACCAGGCGAAGTCGATCAGCCGCACCCCGTCCGCGGTGTGGAGCGCGTGGGCGGGCTGGAGGTCGCCGTGAATCCAACCGGGGCCGTGCAGGTCCGCGACGGCCCGGGCGACCTGGACGGCGCTCGCCAGCGCCTCGGGCCGCGCGTCGGCGCGCCCGGCGCGAACGGACCTGAACCGCTGCCAGGTGCTCGGCCCCTCCTCCCAGCGCGTGACGTACCAGACCCCGCCGCCGTCGATCCGGCCGACCAGCACGTCGTACCCGGGAAGCCG
Organism: Kitasatospora sp. NPDC088134; assembly: GCF_044741705.1. Classification (NCBI taxonomy): domain Bacteria; kingdom Bacillati; phylum Actinomycetota; class Actinomycetes; order Kitasatosporales; family Streptomycetaceae; genus Kitasatospora; species Kitasatospora sp. NPDC088134. The sequence continues at coordinate 58,656 of NZ_JBIUTD010000016.1, forward strand.
CTCCAGCACGGACGCCTCGCGGGCGGTGACCTCGGCGGCCTCCCCGGTGCCGAGCTTGACGGCCACCGCCCCCTCCGAACCGCCGGCCTTCCACACCGCCGAGCCGCGCCGGTCGCTGATCTCCGTCAGCGTGACGGGCCCGCACAGGGACTCCGCGGCCTTCAGCGCCGCTGCGGCCTCGGCAGGGAACTCGCCCATTCTCGAACTGCCTTCCACTCGCAAGGGATGTACTCGAAGACGTCCCGGCCGTCGTCCACGCCCACAGCAAGGGCCGTGGCGAGATCGGGCGTCCCCGTGAGGAACTTCGGGTCCAGCGGTCGCACGCCCGCCCTCACGGGCAGGAACGAGAAGGGCGGCGGCGGGATGCTCCGTCCCCGCCGGCCGGTCTCGACCGCGCCCCGGGCGAACTTGCCGAACATGACCCCGACCGGGGCGTACATGTGCTTCAACGCCCAGTGCGGCCAGGCCAGCAACTCCCGGTGGTCCGCGTCCTCGCAGCGCCCGAGCAGCATCACGTTCTCGCACACCAGCGTGCCGAACGGCCGCGCCATCAATGGACGCACCCACTCCGCGGCCTGGACCCCGGCGTGGAACAACTCGGCCTCCACTGCGTACTGGTGGCTGCCGGGGACGATCTCGTAGACCGTCCATCCGGTCATGCCCCGACGCACGGACGGGCGCAGGAACGGACAGTGCTCGTACAACGCGGTGAGGTAGCCGTGCACGTCGGCGGAGGCCGGGTGCTCCGTCCGGGCCTCGATGAGGCGGAGCGCCCCGGCGGTCGGCCGGGACGCCCCGTCGTGCGGTGCGGGAATCACAGGTAGGACGCCGCCGGGGCCACGTCGCCGTCGTCCGGCACGGGCGAGCAGTCCCACTCCGCCCAGACCTTGCCCGTTTCGCGGTAGTGGCCGAGGAGTTCGGTGTCCAGGGTGCCGTCGGCGTCGGTGAACCAGATCTCCGGCAGCGGGCCGTACGCCTCGGCGTAGGCGGACACCCAGTCGATCCAGCCCTCACCGTTGTTCTCGGCGTGGCCGAGCGTGCGGCCGGCGTGCTCGGTCGTGAAGGCGGTGTGCTCGGCGGGGTTCTCGGTCAGCCGGTGCCACGCCTTGTCGACGGCCCCGGAGAACATCTGCGGGGCGGGGAGGCCGGCGGTGGCGCGGGCACCGGCGATCTTGAAGAACTTGCCCAACTCGGTCAGCGCGGAGTCGGTTTCGTTGACGGGGTTCACGTGCCTCTCCTATCGGGTTGGCGCTGCCCGGTCGGCGGGCCGGGCAGCGGGGTGGTGGTGCCCGGTCGGCGGGCCGGGCAGCGGGGTGGTGGTGCCCCGGTTCGGCAACAGGCGTGCTGCCGCCGAACCGGGAGTTCGTGGGTGCCGGAGGGCGCGGGTGGGCCCCGCCTCGGCCGGATGCGATCAGCAGGGTGACCAGCACCAGCAGCGCCACGGTGTAGGCCACGGCGACCGACTTGGGGGTGGGTACTCCGCGTGAGGTGCGCTCGGTGGCGGTGCGGTACTCGTCCTGCTCGTCCACGGGTACCTACGCCGTCCGCTTCGCGTCGAGCGCGGCCCGCAGGGCGGCCCGACGGCGGGGGGTACGCGCCCGGATGATGCAGTCGTCGCAGATGGGGTGCACGGTGCCCGCGGATTCGTCGGGCGCCTGAAGGGTCACCCCGGCGCAGACCAGCGTGTCCCGCCGGCACACCCAGCAGCACCCCTGGCGGTAGCCGTCGGGGCGGTCGTAGCTGTACTCCTCGCCCACCAGCCGGAAGGGCGGGGCTTGTCCGGGCTCAACTCGCATCCTCCAAGTCGGCCAGGCGGACCAGGTCCGGGTGCTCGGCGGTGGAGCTGTTCCGGTCCACCCAGACGCAGCCGGAGAAGTTGCTCGGCAGGGGGGAGACCACGCCCGTCCACCCTTCGGTACGGTGGCGGACCGGTGCGCCCTGGCCTCCGTCGACCCTCGCGGCCTTCACAGTTGCGCCTCTCCATCAAGTCGTTGAACTGGCCTGTCCACGTACGCGGTTGCTGTCCGCCCGGGCTACGCGGCACCCTGGCGGACCCGGCACGAGGGGCAGGTGCACGAGGACAGCACCGCGGACTTCTGTATCTCGCTGCCGAGCGAGGGTGCCGTGCCCTCGGCCTTCGCCTCCCGGTAGTCGTCCAGCGGCGTCCAGCCCGGCGGGGGCGCGTTCTTCTCGGCCTTGGTCGGCCCGGGGTCGACCTCGCGGTACACCCGGGGAATGGTGCGGCGAGGCATTCGTGAGTCCTCTTGTCTGTCTTGGTGAACTTCTCGCTACTGTGCGTCCATGTCCGCCGCCCCGTTCATCAACGACGACGACGATCACGACGCCTGCTGGATCTGCCCCAGCCTCCGGCTCCCGGCCGGGGAGTTCGATGTGCTCGAACGCCCCAGCCGGGACTACCCGTTCAACCCGGTCGACGGCTTCCGGTACAGCCGGGAGGGAGTCCCGGCCTGCGTGCACGCGGACCGCATCGGGTTGTCTCCCGGCCGGTACGCGAGTGCCGGCCAGGAGTTGCCGGAGGGCTAGAACGCGATGGCGTGCCGGCGCCCACTGCGGCTGAAGCCGATGCTGTCGTACAGCCCCGCGAGGACGGCCAGACGGCGGTCGACCTCGGCCTTGTCGAGCCAGTACCGGGTCGGCGGTTCGGTGCCCCAGGCGGCCACGTACGCGGCGTGGGTGTACTCGCCGCCGGTGTAGTCGGTGTGTTCCTGGTCGGTCTGGTGGATCAGCGTGAAGCCGGTCCGCGCGGCGATCCGGGCGAGGAGCTGCGGCTGCGCGATCATCGCGTGCGTCATCTCGTCCACGGGCACGGGCAGCGCCAGCTCGGCGGCGGTCTCGCTGCCGGTCAGCGCGAAGGCCGCGGCCTTCAACGCGATGGCGCGCAGGCCCTCGGCGAACAGCGGGGCCTTGTCCTTGTCGAGGTCCCACTCACTGATCGTCGGGAACCCGGTGAAGCACTGCCAGTCGGAGCTGTACTCCAGGGTCGCGGCCTCGAACGCCGGGAACTCCGGGTCCGCCTCGATCGCCGTCAGGATTTCGCGGGCTCGCTCGCCGACCTTGCCGGCCGAGGGCATGGTACTGGTGGACATGCTGGTCCTCCTGCTGGTGGTTGATGTCGCTGCACCAAGTGAAAGACCCACGCAGTGTCCGGAACCAGAGCGGAAGTTGAGCGTTGATCAGGCATAATCAACGCGTTGTCAGGCTTGAGCCGGGCCTTCGGACTGAACGGGGGAGGCACACATGCCAACGAAGAGACGGAGGCTTGCGGCCCGCCGGAAGGCGCTCGGTTACAGTCAGGACCGTCTGGCCGAACTGTTGGGGGTAGCAACATCCACCGTTGCTCGCTGGGAGGCCGGCGCTGACCCCCATGGATGGGTTCTTCCCAAGCTCGCCAGGGCCCTCAAGGTCACACCCGAGAATCTTGCTGACCTCTTGGTTCCTGAAGCGGCCCCTCCAGCCCTTCCGGCGGCTTCAACCGCCGCTATTCCCTCTGGGGACACAGACGACATGAAGCGCCGTGATGTTCTGAGCCTGCTGGCCGTAACAGGGGCTCTCATCTCCCTGCCAGAAATCGTTAATTCCCCCCCCCGGAACGGCGTATCCGCGACGCTGTCGGAGTCCGGCCCTGAGCTGAATAAAGCCCTGTGGAAAACGTTCTCGCTTTCCGATTCAAAGCAAGCTGTATATCCCTTGATCCGGCATCAACTCGGGTTGCTCGCCAAGGGGTTGGAAGAGAGCCAGAGCAATGCTTCTCGCCAACTTCTGTGCTCTTTGGTGGGAGACCTCTATCAACTGGCCGGAGAGGTCTTCTTCGATGCCAACAGGTATTCCGATGCCGCTCAGTGCTATGCGTTGGCTGCTCACGCTTGCAGGGAGGCGGGCGCATTCGACATGTGGGCTTGCGCCTTGACGCGGCACGCCTTCGTGGAGCTGTACGAACGCCGCTTCACGGTTGCCGCTCCAATTCTGTCAGCAGCGGCACAGGTGGCTGAACGAGGAGACAGCCAGTTGTCGACGCGCTACTGGGTGGCAGCGGTGCAGGCCGAGGTCTATGCAGGGCTTGGTGACTTTGATGCCGTTGGCCGAGCGCTCGATACTGCCGAGGAAGTGCACAACCTCCCGGGGAAGCCGCACAACGGGGGCTGGCTTCGCTTCGACGGATCGCGGCTCGCAGAGGAGCGAGGAACCTGCTATCTGGCCCTGGGGCGACCCGACTTGGCAGAACAGGCGCTGACTGCGGCACTCGCTCAGCAGCTCTCGCTGCGCCGCAGGGGGGCCGTACTCGCGGAGCTGGCGGCCCTCGGTGCCGAGCGCCGGGACCTCGACCAGGCGGACCACTACATCCGCGCTGCTCTTGATCTAGTAGGGCAGACCGGCTCGGGGTATGTCGGGAAAAAGCTGGAAGCCGTCAAGGCACGCCTGGTTCCGCTCATGCCTGATAGACGCGCCCTGGCGTTGCACCAGAAAATTTCGGCGCTCGACAGCGCCGCCTGACCGAGGAGCAGCACATGTCGACTGACGGGCAGTTTTTCCGCGAAGCATGGATCGCCGGTGTCTCGAAGCACTATCCCGGGGAGCCGAAGCCCGGGTATATCGCTCCGTGGGAAGAAACGCCGGGCTGGGAGCGCGAGTGCGCTGCCGCAGTTTTCGGCCAGGTCCGGGATTTCCTTCAGGTGAGCAACGGGAATGCTTCGAAACTCACCCGGGAGCAGAAAGGCCGGTTCGTGGCACTGTGCTGGATCGCGCAGATCTACAAGCACATCGAGAACCCCAAGCCGGGCTACGTCGCCGACTGGAGCGAACTTCCCTCCTGGCAACAAGAAACCGACTCGGACATCTTTGAGGCCATCGAGCAGGCGCTGACCTGACTCGGACCCTCGCCCCCTAGAGGCTGTCCCATAACTGCTGTCTCAGTTCCGCGTTGGTCATGCCATGGTTGGGGTGATCTCGGCAAGCGATCCGGCGTGGATCGAGCCGTTTTCGGGGCCGAGCGAGTCGCAGTTCCGCAAGCTGGTCGCGCTGGTTTGCCGTCGTGGCGGCGATGTCCAGCGCGGTCGGCCGTGGCGGCTCTGCTTTGGAGGACCGGGTGTTGTTGGTGGCCACGTACTGGCGGACCAACCTGACGTTGCGGCAGGTCGCGCCGCTGTTCGGGATCTCGAAATCGGCCGCGGACCGGGTGCTGGACCACCTCGCACCACTGCTGATGATCTCGCCCGCGCGGCGTACTCGTCAGTCGGCCAGCTGTGCTTGATCAAGAGCGGTCCGGAGCCGCCTGATCTCGTTGACCAGGCGCGGCACGTCCTGACGCGCGCCAGCGATGAACTCGATGTCCGCGTCGGTCTGGGAGTGCCCTCCGCAGACCTCGACGCCGCCCGTGAAGCGAGTCAGGTAGATCTCGTCATCCTCCTCCGCGTCGGCCTGGAGCTGGATAAAACTTGTGCCGCCGATCCCGCGCCGGCTCTCCATCCAGCCGATCCACGGCCCCGGCGTGGCGGCGGCAACGCGCCGCTCGATCGCGGACAGTTCTTCCTCGGGCAACACCTCGTCGGACTCCATGATCGAAACCTTCCCCCGACACCCACGGCGTGTCCAGACCCCTGCGGTGCACAATCCAAGATCTCAATACGGGACAGCCTTTAGGTGTCGTAGCCGGGGACGAAGTCGTGCACCACGAACTGCAGGGTCTTCTTGGTGGGCGCGGCGATGTCGACCTGGTAGCCCTCCTCCAGCAGCCGCTGGTACGGGTAGAACACCTCCAGCGACTCGGCCGCGTCGCCGGTGATGATCAGGATCTTCGCTGCCATCCGGGGTTCCGTCGCTTCGTCACACCTGGTGCGTCCCGGTTCCGGTGGGGCCGGGCGCTGCCCACCCTGCCCGCTGACGGGCCGTCGATCAACGGGGCGCACGCGGCACCGGGCACGGTCGGGGCGTGCGCTCCCCCGGACGCCGCCGTACCACCACCCAGGCACCGCTGTACTACCGCCCGGGCGCCGCCGTACCACCGCCCGGACGCCTGAAGACCCGCCGGAGCACCCGCCCGGGCGGCGGTACTCCGCAGGCGACCCGCCCGGGGCCGCGCCTAGCGTGCTGGCAAGGTCCGTCGGCAGGGAGGCCGTCATGCAGCACTCGCACCCCGTGGAGTCCGTCACCGTCGCCAATCTGCGCGACCTCGGCGGCATCGACCTGCCCGGGGGTGCCCGGGTCCGGCCCGGACTGGCGCTGCGCTCGGGGCAGTTGGACCGGCTCGACCCGGTGGGCGACCCGCTGTTCGCCGCGCTGGAGGTGCGCACCGTGGTGGACCTGCGCACCGCGGCGGAGCGCGCCGCGTTCCCGGACCGGGTGCCGGGCGGGGCGCACCTGCTGGTCGCGGACGTGCTGGCGGGTCCGGAGGGCAGCGGGGCGGCCGGAGCGCTGGCGGCCGCACTGGCCGATCCGGTGGCGGCGGGGCGGGCGCCGGCCGGCGGTCGGGCGGCGGCGGCGCTGCGCGAGGACTACCGGGCCTTCGTCACCTCGCCCGCCGCCCGCCGGGCGTACAAGCAGTTGATCACGTCGCTCGCCCACCGGGGCGGCGGGCCGGTGCTGTTCCACTGCACGGCGGGCAAGGACCGCACCGGCTGGGGCGCCAGCCTGCTGCTGCTCCTGCTGGGCGCGGACGAGGCGACGGTGCGCACCGAGTACCTTTCGGTCGGCCCGGCCGTCCACGAGCACTACGCCCCGCTGCTGGAGCGCTTCACGGCGGCGGGCGGCGACCCCGAGGCGGCGGAGGCCCTGTTCGCGGTCCGCGGCGAATACCTGGACGCCGCGCTGGAGGCGCTGGCCGACCACTGGGGCGACGCGGAGAGCTACGCCCGCGCGGGCCTCGGCCTGAAGGACGAGACCCTGGACAGCCTGCGCGAACGCCTGGTCGAGGCCGCCTGACGTCCGGCCGACTCCGCCCGACTCCGATTGACGTCCGGCCGACTCCGATTGACGTCCGGCCGACTCCGCCCGACTCCGATTGACGTCCGGCCGACTCCGCCCGACTCCGATTGACGTCCGGCCGACTCCGCCCGACTCCGATTGACGTCCGGCCGACTCCGGTTGACGTCCGGCCGACCGGCCGTCAGGCGGTGGCGCCCGCCGCGCCGACGCAGACCTCGTTGCCCTCGGGGTCGGCGAGCACCCACAGCACGGGGGCGTCCGCGTCGTTGACCAGTCGGCCGCCGGCGGCGAGCGCGGCGTCCACCCGGGCCTTCGCCCGGTCGTGCGGGACCCACACGTCGACGTGCACGCAGTTGCGCTCGGGGCGGAGCGCGTCCAGTTGCTGGAAGTAGAACGGGGCGCCGCGGCGGCGCGGGTCGATCAGGTCCTCGGGGCTGCCGGAGCGGTGCTCGTAGCCGAGCAGGGCCTGCCAGAAGGCGGTGACGGCGGGCAGGTCGAGGGCGTCGACCGTCACCTGCACGGTCTGCACGGACTCCGGTTCGGGTGTCGCGCCGGCCTCCCGGGCGGCGGCGGAGAGCAGCCGGGCGAGGGCGACGTGCCGCTCGGTGAGCCCGTAGTAGTCGGGGCCACTGTCGACCAGCCGGACGGTCACGCCGTCGGGGCGCAGGTCGACGGCGGCCTCCCCGTGGCCGGCCAGGGCGGCGCCGAGGGCGGCGACCAGGCGCACGCCGTGCTCGAAGGAGCCGGTGCGGAAGAAGGCGCACGCCCCTTCGCCCAGGACCCGCCAGTCCCCGGTGCCCTCGGCGGCGTGGAACGCCACCGGCCTGATCCGCACGGTCTGGTGATCATCGGTCATCCGCGCAGCATAGCGCCGTCCCCCGACGACTCCCCCGGGCCGGCCGGTCCGGGCGTTGATCTGCCCGAACCCCTTGTTGACACTCTGTCTCATTGGTTTACTGCCTCCAGGAGCACCTGCCGCCCCCACCCTCCGGAGACCTCCGTGCCCGACACCGCCGCCCCCGCCACCGGGGCCGCCCCCGCCACCGGAACGCTCGCCCAGCAGCGCAACGCCGACCGCGAACTGAACGCGGCCCGGCTGCTGCGCGCCTCCGCCAAGCACTCCTACGACCCGCTGACCGAGATCGACTGGGACGCCCCGCTCGACCCCGACCAGTACGCGCTGCCCGCGCACCGGGTCTCGCTCTACGGCACCCCGCTGTGGGAGCGCCTGGACGAGCGGCGGCGGGCGCAGCTGAGCGTCCACCAGTTCGCCTCGACCACCGCGGCGGGCATCTGGTTCGAGCTGGTGCTGATGGAGGGCCTGATCCGGCACGTGTACGCGGGCGACCTGACCACCCGGCACGCCCAGTACGCGCTGACCGAGGTCGCGGACGAGTGCCGGCACTCGACGATGTTCGCCCGCTACATCACCGCCACCGGCTACCCGTCGGCGCGCCCGACCGCGCGGGCGGACCGGCTGGGGCGGCTGCACTTCCTGCTGAACGACACCACGATGACCTTCGCCGGGGCGATCTTCGTGGAGGAGTTCACCGACGCGATGCAGCGCGAGATGGTCCGGGACGAGAGCCTGCAGCCGCTGGCCCGCTCGGTGGCGCGCATCCACGTGATCGAGGAGGCCCGGCACATCGGCTACGCCAAGCCGGAGCTGGAGCGCCGCTGGGCCCGGATGACGCCGGCCCGCCGGGCGGTGTTCCGCCGGGCGCTGGCGCTGCTGTCCCGGCAGGCGGTGGCGGAGCTGGTGCACCCCCGGGTGTACGCGCTGGCGGGCCTGGACCCGGTGGAGGCGCGGCGGGCGGCCGCCGCGAACCCGCACTGGCGGCAGGCCCGGATCGACTGGTCGCGCAAGGCGCTCGACTTCTTCACCGAGATCGGCGTCGTCACCCCGGCCACCGTGCGCGGCTGGCAGCGCGGCGCGCTGCTGCCCTGACGCCCCGTCACCCCTTCCTCCCGCGCGGCGGTGGTGACGGGAGGGCCCCGGGTGGCGGACGATCGTCACTGTGAGCGACGTGAGCGACGTGAACGGCGTGGGTGGCACCGGCGGCGACGGAATCCGGCTCGGCACGGCACGCGGCCGGTGGGTGGTGGCAGCGACGGCCCTCGGGTCGGGCATGGCGCTGCTGGACGGCACGGTGGTGAACGTCGCGCTGCCCCGGATCGGCGCGGACCTCGGCGCGGGGCTGGCGGCGCTGCAGTGGACGGTCAACGCGTACATGCTGACGCTGGCGGCGCTGATCCTGCTGGGCGGGTCGCTGGGCGACCGGTACGGGCGGCGGCGGGTGTTCCTGCTGGGGGTGGTCTGGTTCGCGCTCGCCTCGGCGGGGTGCGCGGCCGCGCCGAACGTCGAACTGCTGGTGCTGGCACGGGCGTTGCAGGGCGTCGGCGGTGCGCTGCTGACGCCGGGGTCGCTGGCGATGCTGCAGGCGGTGTTCGCGGCGGAGGACCGGGCGGGCGCGGTGGGCGCCTGGTCGGGGCTGGGCGGGGTGGCGGCGGCGGTCGGCCCGTTCCTGGGCGGCTGGCTGGTGGACGGGCCGGGCTGGCGGTGGATCTTCCTGCTGAACCTGCCGCTGGCGGCGGTGGTGGTGGCAGTGACGGCCCGGCACGTGCCGGAGAGCCGGGACCCGGACGCGACGGGCCACTTCGACGTGCCGGGCGCGGTCCTGGCGGCGCTCGCCCTGGCGGGGCTCACGTACGCGCTGACCGAGGCCGGTTCCGGCCTGTCCGCGGGCGGGGTGGCGGCGGGCCTGTCGGGTCTCGCGCTGACGGCGGTGTTCGTCGCGGTCGAGCACCGTTCGGCGCACCCGATGCTGCCGCTGTCGCTGTTCCGCTCGCGGCTGTTCAGCTCGGTCAACCTGGTGACGCTGTGCGTGTACGGGGCGTTCAGCGGGGTGTTCCTGCTGCTGACGGTGCAGTTGCAGATCGTCTCCGGGTTCACGCCACTGGTGTCGGGGCTGGCGCTGGTGCCGATCACCGTGCTGATGCTGCTGTTCTCCGGCCGGGCCGGGCGGCTGGGGCGGGCGCTCGGGCCGCGCGTCCCGCTGACGGTGGGGCCGCTGGTGGTGGCGGCGGGCGTGCTGCTGATGCTGCGGATCGGCCCGGACGCGAACTACTGGACGGACGTGCTGCCCGCCGTCACCGTGCAGGGTGCGGGCATGACGCTGTTGGTCGCCCCGCTCACCGCGACGGTGCTGGCCGCCGTCGACGTCCGCCGCGCGGGCATCGCCTCCGGCGTGAACAACGCCGCCGCCCGCGCGGCCGGCCTGTTCGCGGTCGCCGCGATCCCCCCGCTGTCCGGCCTGAGCGGCGACGCCTACCGCGTCCCGGCCGAGGTGGACGCCGCCTTCCGGACCGCGATGCCGATCTGCGCCGGCCTGCTCGCCGCCGGCGCCCTGATCGCCCTGCTCACCATCCGCTCCGACGCCCTCGCCCCGCCCCACCCCGTCGCCGAGCCCGACTGCGGCTGGCACTGCGACCCCACCTCGCCGCAGATCCACCCGGAGAACCGCCCGAACGAGGGCCACTGACGCCGACGGCCCGCCCCGGAGTCGCTCCGGGACGGGCCGCGCGGCTACCGACGGTGCGTCAGAGGATGTCGCCCGGGGCGTACTTGGCGGCCTCCGGGTGGGTGGCGGCGACGGCCTCGATGCGGCGGACGAGTTCGGCGACCTGGGCGGCGGCGGCGCCGGTGAAGGAGAGGCGGTCGGCGAGCAGCGCGTCGATCGCGGCGCGGTCGAGCGGGATGCGCGGGTCGGCGGCCAGCGCCGGGACCAGGCTGTTCTCGCGGGCGCCCTCGCGCATGGCGAGCGCGGCGGCCACCGCGTGCTCCTTGATGACCTCGTGCGCGGTCTCCCGGCCGACGCCGGCCCGGACCGCGGCCATCAGGACCTTGGTGGTGGCCAGGAACGGCAGGTAGCGGTCGAGTTCGGCCTCGACGACGGCCGGGAAGGCGCCGAACTCGTCGAGGACGGTGAGGAAGGTCTCCAGCAGGCCGTCGAAGGCGAAGAACGCGTCCGGCAGCGCGACCCGGCGCACCACCGAGCAGGAGACGTCGCCCTCGTTCCACTGGTCGCCGCCGAGCTCGGCGGTCATCGAGGCGTAGCCGCGCAGGATGACGGCGAGGCCGTTGACGCGCTCGCAGGAGCGGGTGTTCATCTTGTGCGGCATCGCCGAGGAGCCGACCTGGCCGGCCTTGAAGCCCTCGGTGACCAGCTCGTGGCCGGCCATCAGGCGGATGGTCTTGGCCAGGCTGGACGGGCCGGCCGCGAGCTGGACCAGCGCGGAGACCACGTCGTAGTCGAGCGAGCGCGGGTAGACCTGGCCGACCGAGGTGAGGACGTTCTCGAAGCCGAGGTGGCCGGCCACCCGGCGCTCCAGCTCGGCGAGCTTCTCCGTGCCTCGACTGCCCCCTCCCAGCAGGTCGAGCATGTCCTGCGAGGTGCCGACCGGGCCCTTGACGCCGCGCAGCGGGTAGCGGGCGATCAGCTCCTCCAGCCGGACGTAGGCAACCAGCACCTCGTCGGCGGCGGTGGCGAAGCGCTTGCCGAGGGTGGTGGCCTGCGCGGCGACGTTGTGCGAGCGGCCGGCCATGACCAGCTCGCCGTACTGGGCGGCGAGCCGGCCCAGGCGGACCAGGACGGCCACCGTGCGGTCGCGGACGTGCTCCAGCGACTGGCGGATCTGCAGCTGCTCGACGTTCTCGGTGAGGTCGCGCGAGGTCATGCCCTTGTGGATCTGCTCGTGCCCGGCGAGCTCGGAGAACTCCTCGATCCGGGCCTTCACGTCGTGCCGGGTGACCTTCTCGCGCGCGGCGATCGACGCCAGGTCGACCTGGTCGATCACCCGCTCGTAGTCGGCGATCGCGGTGGGCGGCACCTCGATGCCGAGGTCCTGCTGCGCCTTCAGGACGGCCAGCCACAGCTGGCGCTCGAGGACCACCTTGTGCTCGGGGGACCACAGCTGGGCCAGGGTCGCCGAGGCGTACCGGGAGGCCAGGACATTGGGGATCTTGGGCTTCGCGCTCACGCTTCGCAAGCCTAACAGTCGAGGTCAGGCGGAGCCGCAGCGCCTCCGCCGGGCGGCGGGAGGGCGCGGGCGGACGCGGGCGGACGCGGGAGAGCGGGGCGGGAAAACGGGGTGAGCGGCGGCCGGGGCGCGGGTTAGGGTCCGGACCATGACGAAGCGTACTTTTCGGATCACGGTCCGCGGCTCCTTCGACGCGCTGACGGACGATCAGCGGGCCGCGCTGCAGGCGGAGGCCGCCGAGCACGACGTGCTGCAGGCCCGGTTCACCGAGGAGGGGCACCTGTCGTACGACCTGGCGGCGCGCCCGTTCTTCACCTTCCGCTTCCTGGAGTACGGCGAGGCGGAGGAGGACGTGGTGGCCGCCTCGGTCCGGGCCGAGACGGCGGCGGAGCTGTGGCTGACCGACCGCGGCTACGGCTACAAGGGCCTGAAGTCCCAGGCCCAGGACATGGCGCTGGCGGCGGTCGGTCCCCGGCAGAAGCAGGAGGCCCGCAAGAAGGGCTGACCGGGCAGGGCGGGGCGGGCCCGGGCTCAGAACAGGGCGTCCTGTTCGGCGGTGGGGCGGGCCCGGGGCAGCAGGGTGAGCCCGTCGCAGGCCGCGGCGGGCTCGTCGTGCAGCGTCCAGCCGGTGAGCAGGCGGGTGTCGAGGAGCAGCGGGGTGCCGTCGGGCGGGTCGAGGAAGAGGTGGCCGCCGACGGGGCGGCGCAGGGTGCCGGTGAGGCGGGCGCCGTCGGCGACGGCCTTGACCTGCCGGTACTGGTCGGGGGCGCCGTCGGTGAGGCCGTAGAGCTCGACCTGGTCGGTGACGGGGTGGTCGGGCAGCGGGGTGAGCTGCGGGTGGTCGGCGAGCAGCCGCTGCGCGCGGGTGCGGGCGGCGGTGAGTGCGGCGTGCCGTTCGGCGGGGGCGGGGAGGTTCCACCAGCCCGGGTACTTGGCGGCGGCGGGAATCCGCTCGCGGGCCAACTTGCCGCGGGCGACCGCGAGTTCGGCGCGGCGGACGGCGGGCAGCGGGCCCCGGGCGAGGAACGTCCAGGTGAGGGCGGCCTGTTCGAGCAGGCGGACGGTGCCGCGCTCCTCGGCGGTGAGGCCGACCTTGAGCAGGCCGGGGGCGAACCAGGCCAGGTAGAGGCGGTAGGTGCGGCCGTCGTCGAGGATCCGGTCGCGGGCCAACTGGAGCCCGCGATCGGCGTTCTGGCAGCTCGGGCACTGGCCGGCGGTGCCCTCGGGCGGGACGGTGGCGCGGTGCGGGCAGTCCCGATGGCCGTGCTCGGTATGGGCGCCGACGCAGCGCCGGGGCCCGGCGATCCGCCAGGCGACGGGGAGGCCGTCGGTGAGCGGCCGGGCGTGGCGCTGGCGGCCGTCGGTGGCGGTGAGCTGCGGTACGCCGTCCTGCCAGCGCAGCCCGGTGGCGAGCAGTCCGGTGGCGGTCGGCCCGCCCGTCTGGTCCTGGTGCATCCGGTGAGCGTACGGCACGCCACCGACGGTCACCGCCGCCGCCCGTTCAGGGGCGTTGCAGCAGCGGCAGGACCTGGTCGCAGAGCCGGGAGAGGGCGGCGCGCTGCTCGGTGTCGAGGCTGTCGAAGGCGGCGCGGGCGCGGCCCATGTCGGCGCGGATGCGGTCCAGGACGGTGCGGCCCCCGTCGGTGATGGTGACGATCTTGACGCGGCGGTCGGCGGCGGCGGCCTCGCGGCGGGCGTAGCCGAGCGCTTCGAGGCGGTCGACGATGCCGGTGACGTTGGAGGCGTCGCAGCCGAGCCGGCCGGCCAGGGCGCGCATCGGGACGGGTTCGAGGACGGCTTTGAGCGCCTTGGCCTGGGAGGAGTTGAGTCCGTGCCGGGCCGCGGCGGCGGCGAAGTCGTGGAAGTAGGCGGCGCCGACGGCGGCGACCTGTTCCATGAGTTCGGTGGTGGAGGGTGCGGTGCCGGCCGCGGTGCCGGTGCCCGTGCTGCTGCCCATGGCGGTCAGGGTACGCCCATTCGCTTCAGTGCCTCCAGTATTGAACGGGGCAAGTGTTTCGGGGGTGTCGTGCGCAAGACGTGCGGACCCGGGACGGCCGGGGCGCCCGGGGCCCTCAGAGCACCAGCCGGTCGAAGAGGTGGTGCAGTTCCGCCTCGGCGTCGGCGGTGAGGCCGGTGTGCACGGGGCCGGGCTGGACGACGGCGCTGCGCGGGGCGGTGAGCCAGCGGAAGCGCTGTCCGGCGCTGTCCCGGGCGGCCGGTCCGGCGGCCTCGCCGCCGGCGCAGACGGCCTCGATGCCGCGCAGCGCCCGCCGCACCCCGGCGACGTCGGCGACCGGGTCGAGGGCGTGCAGCCGCCCCTGGTCGAGGTGGGTGCGGGCGCCGAGGAAGCCGGCGTGCCGGCAGTACAGCAGCACGCCGACGTTGACGCACTCGCCGCGTTCGACCCGGGGCACGGCGCGGATCAGGGCGTACTCGTAGTCGCGCAGCTCGGCGGGACGGGTGGGGGTGTCGGGCATCGGGTCGGGCATCAGGAGGCCGCCTCGGGGAGCCAGTCGCGGGGCCCGGCGAGGCGGGCAGTGAGCTGTGCGGTGTAGGCGGCGCGGACGTCCTCGGCGGTGGCGAAGCCGGGTTCGTCGTCCAGCCAGACGCCGGGGATCGCCGCGACGGCCGCCGGGAGGGCGGCGGCGGCCAGGCCGGCGAGTTCGGCGTCGACCTGCGGGAGGTGCCCGGCGGCGTGCCGCAGGGCGTGGTCGGAGGCGTCGTAGGGCTTGCGGCGCCACGCCTCGGCGCTCTTCCAGCTGTGGTGGAAGATCAGGCTGGCGCCGTGGTCGATCAGCCGCAGGCCGCCGGCCGCGACCAGCAGGTTCGGGTTGCGCCAGGAGCGGTCGACGTTGCCGATCAGGGCGTCGAACCAGAGCACCCGGGCGGCCAGGTCGAGGTCGGTGTCGAAGCAGAGCGGGTCGAAGTTGAGCGCCCCGGAGACGTACGCCATGCCGAGGTTGGCGCCGCCGCTGGCCCGCATCTGGTCCTGGATCTGCGGCTCGGGCTCGCTGCGGGCGAGCACCGGGTCGAGGTCGAGCAGGGCGAGTTCGGGCACCGGCAGGCCGAGCCGGCGGGCGAGTTCGCCGGCCAGCACCTCGGCCACCAGCGCCTTGCGGCCCTGGGCCGCGCCGACCCACTTCAGGACGTACAGCCGGCGGTCGTCGGCCTCGACCAGGCCGGGCATCGAGCCGCCTTCGCGCAGCGGCGTCACGTAGCGGACGGCCGTCACCTCGGAGAGCATCAGCACAGCGTAGCGGTCCCCTCCCCCGCCGTTTCCGCGGCCCGGCCGCATGGCCCCGCGGGGAGGGGGCATCCGCCGAACAGCCGTTGGAGATGCACCCGCCGGTGCCCCGTGCGAGTGTGGCCAGCAGTCGTCCTCGCCGTTCGGCCTGCCCGGACGGCCTGCCGCTCCACGGACCAGTACACCCAGGACACGTAGGGGATGAAGATGGAACGACCGAGGATCCTGATCGTCGGCGGCGGTTTCGCCGGTCTCGAGTGCGCCCGCCGGCTGGAGCGCAAGCTCGCCCCCTCCGAGGCGGAGATCTCCCTGGTCACCCCGTTCTCGTACCAGCTGTACCTGCCGCTGCTGCCGCACGTCGCGGCGGGCGTGCTGACCCCGCAGTCGGTGGCGATCTCGCTGCGCCGGACGCTGCGCCGCACCAACATCGTGCCGGGCGGGGCGATCGGCATCGACCCGCGGTCGAAGGTCGCGGTGGTCCGCAAGATCACCGACGAGGTGGTCGCGGTGAAGTACGACCTCCTGGTGCTGGCGCCGGGCAGCGTGACCCGGACCTTCGACATCCCGGGCCTGCAGGACTACGCGCGCGGCATGAAGACGCTGGCCGAGGCGACGTACATCCGCGACCACGTGATCGCCCAGCTGGACCTGGCCTCGGCCTCGATGGACGAGAACGAGCGGGCCTCGCGGCTGCAGTTCGTGGTGGTCGGCGGCGGCTACGCGGGCACCGAGACGGCGGCCTGCCTGCAGCGGCTGACCACGGCGGCGGCCAAGCGCTACCCGCGGCTGGACCCGCAGCTGATCAAGTGGCACCTGATCGACATCGCGCCGAAGCTGATGCCCGAGCTGGGCGACAAGCTGGGCACGACGGCGATGGAGATCCTGCGCAAGCGCGGGGTGGACGTGTCGCTGGGCGTGTCGGTGGCGGAGGTCGGCGCGGAGACGGTGAAGTTCACCGACGGCCGGACGCTGCCGTGCCGGACGCTGATCTGGACGGCGGGCGTGGCGGCCTCGCCGCTGGTGGGCACGCTGGACGCGGAGACGGTGCGCGGGCGGCTCGCGGTGACGGCGGAGATGCGGGTGCCGCAGTTCGAGGGCGTGTTCGCGCTGGGCGACGCGGCGGCGGTGCCGGACCTGGCGAAGGGCGACGGCGCGGTCTGCCCGCCGACCGCGCAGCACTCGGCCCGGCAGGGCAAGAAGGTGGCCGACAACCTGGTCGCGGCGCTGCGCAACCAGCCGCTGCAGCCGTACTTCCACAAGGACCTGGGCCTGGTCGTCGACCTCGGCGGCAAGGACGCGGTGTCGAAGCCGCTGGGGATCGAGCTGCACGGCGCCCCGGCCCAGGCGGTGGCGCGCGGCTACCACGTGATGGCGATGCGGACGAACGCGGCGAAGTACCGGACGGCGGCGAACTGGCTGCTGAACGCCACCGCGGGCGACGACTTCGTCCGGACCGGGTTCCTGGCCCGGCAGCCCGCCCGGCTGCGGGACTTCGAGTACACCGACGCGTACCTGAGCCGGGACCAGGTCCGCGAGCACGCGCAGGCGCTGCTGGCCAAGGGCTGACCGGCCCGCCGCACCGACAGGCCCCCGTCCGGCGCTCGCCGGGCGGGGGCTCCGTGCTGCCGGGGCGTCAGGTGAGGCGGGAGCCGCCGGGGGCGGGGCGGTCCAGGGCGGCGAGGACGGCGGCCAGGTCGGCGGCGACCGCGGGGGCGTCGGCGGGGTCGAGGGTGGAGGTGGTGATCCGGACGCCGGGCGGGGAGGCCAGCCGGAACCGGGCGCCGGGGGCGACCACCCAGCCGCGCTGGAGCAGGGCGGCGGCGGTGGCGGTCTCGTCGGCGACCGGCACCCAGACGTTGAGGCCGCTGGCGCCGTGGCCGCGGATGCCGTGCGCGGCGAGCGCGGCCAGCAGGGCGTCGCGGCGGGCCCGGTAGACGGGGGCGGGAGCCGGGGCCGCGGGGTGGCGGCGCAGGTGGAGGACGGCGCGCTGGAGCAGGTGGCTGACCCAGCCGGCGTCCAGGCGCTGGCGGCCGAGCAGCCGGGCGACGGTGTCCGGGTCGCCGACGCAGACGGCGACCCGCAGGTCGGGGGCGAGCGCCTTGGCGGCGGAGCGGATCAGCGTCCAGTGCGTGACGGTGCCGCCGGCCAGCGGGTGGAAGGGCAGGTCGACCATGCCGTGGCCGTGGTCGTCCTCGATCAGCAGGGTGGCGGGGCGTTCGGCCAGCACGGTGCGCAGGGCGGCGGCGCGGTCGGCGGTGAGGGCGGCGCCGGTGGGGTTCTGGGCCCGGCTGGTGACGATCAGGGCGCGGGCGCCGGCGTCCAGGGCGGCGGCGACGGCGTCCGGCAGCGGGCCGTCGTCGTCGACCGGGACGGGGGCGGGGCGCAGGCCGAGGGCGGGCAGCAGGTCGAGCAGGCTGCCCCAGCCCGGGTCCTCGACGGCGACGGCGTCACCGGGGCGCAGCCGGGCGGTGAGGACGCGCGCGATGGCGTCCAACGCGCCGGAGCAGACGGCGAGTTCGCCCTCGGGGACGCCGTCGGCGCGGAACTCGGCGCGGTAGTCGGCGAGCAGTTCGGCCTCGGCGACGGGGTGGCCGTACAGGACGGTGGGGCCGGCCGCGGCGGCGGCGAGGGCGGGGCCGAGCGGGGGCAGCAGGGCCGGGTCGGGGTTGCCGGCGGCGAGGTCGCGGGCGCCGGGCGGGACGGGGAGCCGGGCCAGGTCGCGGGGGGCGGTGGCGGGGCGGGGGCGGATCCGGCTGCCGCGCCGGCCGGCGGTCTCGATGACGCCGCGGTCGCGCAGCAGGCGGTAGGCGGCGGCCACCGTGTTCGGGTTGACGCCGAGCTCGGCGGCCAGGTCGCGCAGCGGCGGCAGGGCGGTGCCGGGCTCCACCCGGCCGGTGGCGAGGGCGTGTTCGACGTCGGCGGCGATCTCGCTGGCACGCCGACCACTGATCCGATATTCTCCTAGCACAAAACACAGTATGCACTAGTACATAGAGGTTGTCATGTCGGACGGTACCTACACCCGCAACGATCGCACCACGCCGACCCGGAGCAAGGAGCGCGCGGCCTGGGACGAGGCCGCGGTGCACGCGATCCTGGACGCCGGCTTCCTCTGCCACCTGGGCTTCGTCCGGGACGGCGCGCCGGTGGTGCTGCCCACGCTGTACGCCCGGGTCGGGAACGTGCTCTACGTGCACGGCTCGACCGGCAGCCGGCCGCTGCGCGGGGCGAAGGACGAGCAGGGGCTGCCGGTGTGCGTGACGGTCACGCACCTGGACGGGCTGGTGCTGGCCAAGTCGGCCTTCCACCACTCCGTCAACTACCGCTCGGTGGTGGCGCACGGCACCGCGCACCAGGTCACCGACCCGGCGGAGCTGCGCGCCGCGCTGGACGCGATCGTCGAGCAGGTGGTGGCGGGGCGCTCGGCCGGCTGCCGGCCCGCGAACGCCAAGGAGCTGGCGGCGACGGCGGTGATCCGGCTGGAGCTGGACGAGGTGTCGGCCAAGACCCGCACCGGCGGCGTCAACGACGAGGAGGAGGACCTCGGCCTGCCGCACTGGGCGGGCGTGGTGCCGGTCGCCCCGGCGTACGGCGCGCCCGAGCCCTCGCCGCACACCGCCGCCGAACTGCCCGCGCACGTGGCGGCGCTGGCCGGCCGGGCCGGGGCCGGGGCGACGGCTGCGGCTGCGGTTGCGGTTGCGGCGAATGGCGTAGGGGCGGTGCGGGCTGACGGGTCGTCGGACTGACGGATGATCGGTTCCGGGCGTGTCGGACGCGCCGGGCGGGGTAGCCGCTGGTCGAATCGGATCCGGAGACTTCCGCCCGGAACCGGACGGATCGTCACGTACTGTCACGTAGGGAGAGACCGCTGGCTACCCAATCCGCCGCCAGGGACGAGCACCTCGGCCATGTGGTGTTCATCTCCGCCGCCGCCGCGATGGGCGGGTTCCTGTTCGGCTACGACAGCGCGGTGATCAACGGCGCGGTCACCGGCATCCAGAAGCACTTCGGGGTCGGCAACGGCGAGACCGCGTTCGTGGTCGCCATCGCCCTGCTCGGCTCGGCCGCCGGCGCGGTGGTGGCCGGCTGGCTGGCCGACCGGTTCGGGCGGGTCCGGACGATGCTGCTGGCCGCGGCGCTGTTCGCGGTCAGCGGCGTCGGGTCGATGTTCCCGCCGAGCATCGGGGTGCTGGGCCTGTGGCGGGTGCTGGGCGGCATCGCCATCGGCATCGCCTCGGTGATCGCGCCGACGTACATCGCCGAGGTCGCGCCGACCGCCTACCGGGGCCGGCTGGCGTCCTTCCAGCAGATGGCGATCGTGCTCGGCATCACCGTCTCGCAGCTCGCCAACTGGGGCCTCAACCAGGCCGCGGGCGGCGAGTCGACCAACCACCTCGGCGGGGTGCAGGCCTGGCAGTGGATGCTCGGCGTGGAGACGGCGCCCGCGCTGGTCTACGGGCTGATGGCGCTGTCGATCCCCGAGTCGCCGCGCTACCTGATCGCGGTCGGCCGGGAGGCGCAGGCCCGCAAGGTGCTGGCCGAGGTCGAGGGCGCCGGCGTCGACCTGGACGCCCGGACCGCCGAGATCCGGCAGGTGCTGCACAGCGAGCACAAGCCGAGCCTGAAGGACCTGCTGGGCGGCCGGTTCGGGCTGCTGCCGATCGTCTGGATCGGCATCGGCGCCTCGGTGTTCCAGCAGTTCGTCGGCATCAACGTGATCTTCTACTACTCGTCGTTCCTGTGGCAGTCGGTGGGCATCGACGAGTCCAACTCGCTGCTGATCTCGCTCTCCACCTCGATCGTCAACGTGGTCGGCACCGTGGTGGCGATGCTGCTGGTGGACCGGATCGGCCGCAAGCCGCTGGCGCTGGCCGGCTCGGCCGGCATGGCGCTCGCGCTCGGCCTGGCCGCCTGGGCGTTCTCGTTCCGGCACGGCACCGGCGACAGCGCGACGCTGGACGACACCCACGCCACGGTGGCGCTGGTGGCCGCGCACGTGTTCGTGTTCTGCTTCGCCTTCTCCTGGGGCGTGGTGGTCTGGGTGCTGCTCGGCGAGATGTTCCCCAACAAGATCCGGGCGCTCGCCCTGTCGGTGGCCGCCTCCGCGCAGTGGATCGCCAACTGGGCGATCACCGTCACCTTCCCCAACCTGTCCGACTGGAACCTGTCGGCGACGTACGTCATCTACGCCTGCTTCGCGCTGCTGTCGATCCCGTTCGTGGCCTTCTGCATCAAGGAGACCAAGGGCAAGGCGCTGGAGGAGATGGGCTGACGCCCCGCGGCGGGAAATCGGTGGCCCACTCCCCCGGCCGACTGCTAGCAATGTCACATGCTATTGGGTGAGCGGGTCGCGCTGCGGGCGCGGATCGAGAGCGACGTGCCGGTGCTGCACGAGGAGCTGTACGGGGACGTGGCCACCAGGTCGCGTTCCGACAGCCGGCCCTGGCGGCCGGTGCCGCTGGAGTCCGGGCAGTCCCCGTACCGGGTCCGGCCGCCGGAGGACGGGTTCGCCGAGTTCTCGGTGCTGGAGCGGGCCGGCGGGGCGGCCACCGGTGGCGAGTTGGCCGGCGAGGCGCTGCTGTGGGGCATCGACGCGCACCACCGGATGGCGCACATCGGCCTCTCGCTGCGGCCGTCCTTCCGCGGGCGCGGCCTGGCGGCCGACGTGGTCGCGGTGCTGTGCCGGTACGGGTTCGAGACCCTCGGGCTGCACCGGCTCCAGATCGAGACGCTGGCCGACAACGCGGCGATGATCGCCACCGCCCGCCGCAACGGCTTCGCGGTGGAGGGCACGCTGCGCGAGGCCGCCTGGGTCTCGGGCCGGTTCGTGGACGAGGTGGTGCTCGGGCTGCTGTCCCCCGGCCGGCTGGGCTGAGCGCCCGAGCGGCGGGGCTGAGCGCCCGAGCGGCGCGAAAACCCTTGGACAGCGGGGGTGCGGCGGGGGGATCGTCGGGCGGTGCGCCTCTTCGATCCCGCCTGGGCGGGCCGCAACTACCGGATCCAGACCGCCGCCAACGTGGTGAGCGGGCTGGGCAACGCGGCCGCGCCGATCGCCACCACCTTCGCCGTGCTGCAACTGAACTCCGACTGGGGTGCCACCGAGATCGGCTGGGTGATGTCCGCCCGGATGGCGCCGCTGATGGTGCTGCTGCTGATCGGCGGCGCGCTGGCGGACCGGCTCCCCCGGCACCTGGTGATGGTCGGCGCGAACCTGTTCAACGCCGCCTCCCAGGCCGTCCTGGCGGCGCTGGTGCTGATGGGGCACCCGAGCCTGTGGGCGCTGATGCTGCTGTCCGCGGCGGGCGGCGTCGGCCAGGCGTTCTACGCGCCCGCCGCCGAGGGCGTGATCCTGCAGGCGGTGCCGGCGGAGCACGCGGCGAAGGCGTTCTCGGTGTTCAAGATGGCGCTGAACGGCGCGCAGATCGGCGGCGCCGCGCTCGGCGGCGCGCTGACCGCGGTGGTCGGGCCCGGCTGGGTGCTGGCCGGGGACGCCGCCTGCTTCGCGGTCGCGGCGCTGCTCCGCACCGGCCTGGAGGACGTCTCCGAGCGCGACGCCGCCGGCCCCGGGCTGGTGCGCGAACTGGTGGTCGGCTGGCGGGAGTTCCGCTCCCGGCAGTGGCTGTGGGCGGTGGTGCTGCAGTTCGGCGTGCTGAACGCCTGTGTGCTCGCGGTGGAGGCGGTGTACGGGCCGAAGGCCGCCGCGGAGCGGATGGGCGGCGCCGGGGCCTGGGGCCTGGCGATGGCCGCGCTCAGCGTCGGCATGGTCTCCAGCGGTCTGCTGATGGCCCGGTGGCAGCCGCGCCGGGTGCTGCTGGTCGGCAACGGCGGGGTGTTCCTGTTCGGGCTGCCCGCGCTGGCGCTGGCGCTGCACCTGCCGCTGGCGGCGGTCGCGGCGGCGATGTTCCTGGCGGGCGTCGGCACCTCGGTGTTCGTCGTCAACTGGATGGTGACGCTGCAGCAGGAGATCCCGGAGGAACTGCTCTCCCGGGTCTCGGCCTACGACTCGCTGGGCTCCTTCGCGCTGCTGCCGGCCGGCACCGCGCTGGCCGGTCCGGTCGCGGGGGCGCTGGGGCTGACGGGCGCGCTCTGGGCCTGCGCGCTGCTCTGCCTGGCACTGGCGGCCGCCGCGCTGCTGGTGCCCGACATCCGGCGGCTGGAGCGCCGCCCCGCGCCCGCCGCCGCGGCCGACCGCGAACCGGAGCCCGTCACGTCCGGGTGACAGCCGCTGACAGTATGCAACCTCCCGGGGCCGGGGCACGTCCGACCAAGTGACCGGCCACCGACCCGGGGAGGAAGCCGAATGGACAAACCACTGCTGTTCCTTGACGTCGACGGGGTGCTGAACCCGGTGTTCCCGCACCCCGACGACGACTTCGACACGCACGAGCTGCTGGGCTACTCCGTCCTGCTGTCGCCCCGGCACGGCGACTGGCTGCGCGAACTCGCCGACCGGTACGAGATCGTCTGGGCCACCACCTGGAAGAACGCCCCGACCTTGCACCTTGTTCCCGACCTGCGGAAACGGCCTGAGGTGCAAGGGGCCACGGCGTATTGAAGGCCCCTTCCAGCGAGGGACTAGGGCATCGTCTTGCGACCCGGCAGCTGTATGGGGGTCCAAGGCAGCGGGGCCGTGGGGCGCATTCCGGTGGCTTCGTCCAGCGGCCGAACACGGTGGCCGGCCTGGAGCATCTGGTCGCGGAGCCAGTTCGGATCGCAGCCGTACATCGTGCCGATGACCCGCATGCCCACCCCTGAGTCGTAGCGGCGGGCGATGGCGGGGAGAGCAGCGAGCACAAGCCCTTTGATCATGGCTTGCCGCTCGGGCTCGGTGTTGGCCCACATGGCTACTCCCGCTGTTGGGAAGGCCCCTCGCCGTGGTGCTCGGCCTGGCAGCCGTGGGCGAGTGCGACTACGGCGGCGGCGAACGGGCGACGCCAGCGGGGTGGTACGCCCAGTCTTGTGGCTACTTCGATCAGGTCGAGGGGGTTTTCAGGGTCTTCGGGGAGGTAATCGAACTCGGCGGGGGCGACCTTCAGCTGGCTGGTAACCCACGCGAGCACGTTCGGGGTCGGGGAGCGGAGTCCTGTTTCGATCCGCGACATGTGCGCCTGAGAGTACCTGTCGCCTGCCAACTGGAGGACCGTCATGCCGCGCTCCCGCCGTAGCTGCCGCAGCCTGCGCCCGAAGTCTGGCTGCTCAAGCATCAGACCTCCTAGGTAGATGGGCCCCCGTCCTGCGACAGCGGGGGCAGCCGCAGGCCGGGGGCGTGCCCGCCGCTGGGGGTCGAGGGCGGCGGGGGTGCGAGATGGTCAGTGCTGGTCGATCACGCGGACGTCGATGGAGAGGCCGCGCCGCCAGATCTCCACGGTTCGACGCTCGGTGATGCGGGCGTATACGAGCTTGCCGGGGTCGCTCTCGTCTAGGGGCGTTCGGTAGTACCGGACGCCGGTCACCATGTAGACGATCAGGACGAGGATCAAAGCGGCGCGTTCCATGTGGTGCTCCGGGTGTACGGGGAGGGGCTGGCGGGGTGCTCAGCTGTGGCTGAGCACCCCCGATGACAGAGTCGGAAGGAGGCTCGTAGCGGTGCGCGCAGCCGCGTCACGCGCCCGGAAACCGAAGCTCACGAGGATGACGCTCTCCCCGGCTCCGAGGGGCGTCCGACCGTGGGGGGTGAGCGCGCCGTCGAACACGACGCAGTCGCCTGCCGCGAGGTCGCATTCAAGGAAGCTGTCGGGAGTGATGAAGACCGTGCTGCTGGCCCTGTGCGGGGCCGCCGGGCGTTCGTGCCTCAGGCACAGGATCAGGTTCGCCTCACCGAAGCCGGGCTCGTCCAGGTGGAAGTCGAGGAACTGCCCGTCCTCCCGGTAGGCGATGTAGACGCCAGTGTGCGGCTGCTCCACGGCCAGGCCGGTGGACCGCGCCACGACTGCGGCGAGATCGACCTGTCCGGCGAAGTGCTCCGCCGCGTCGCCGACACCCGCGTTCAACTTGCCGTTGTGGAGGTACCCGTTGGCAGCGACGGCCTTCTCGGCCTCCTCCGCCATCGCGGCGAGCAGTTCGACGGGGAACGACTGCTCACGCTGGTGGCGCAGGTGGCAGGGGCGCACCCGCTGGTGCGCGGCGAGGTCGCTCACCGCCTTCTGGAGCGTGGGGAAGTCCTCCGCCCACCGTGCCGGCGTCCGTGCCGTGGTGCGGGACTGGAACCAGGACGTCCACCCGCTGCTCCACTGGCTCGGTGTCAGGTCCGGGGCCGGAGATGCGGCGGCCTTGGCGAGTAGCAGCTCTACCCGGTCGAGTGCAGCCTGCGTGGACTCGACCAGCTCCGTGTCTCCCTTGGCAATCCGCAGCCGCAATGCCTCTTGCAGATGGGTCTGCGCACCGGCGAGGTCGCCGCAGTCCATGAGGTGCTTGCCAGTGTGCTGAAGCGCGTAGTCCACGAGTTCCGGGTGCTGGCTTCGTGCGGTGCCCAGCGCGCTGCGGTAGAGCGCTTCCGCCGCCTGCATGTCCCCGGCGTAGCGGTGTGCGTCGGCCAGGTTGAGCCCGGTGGCGACAACGGCCTTGGTGTTGCCGAGAGTCGCCGCCAGGTCGAGCGACTGCCGGAGGAAGGTGAGGGCATCGTCGTAGTTCCCCAGGCTCAACTGGCCGATGCCGATCCAGCGCGTCAGGACCCGGGCTCGGCCGGCGTCGGCCCCGTCGGGCAGGGCCCGCAGTTCCTCGTGGAGTTGGCCGACCGCAGTGGTCAGCTCAAGGGGGTCGGTGGGGACCATCCGCAGGTTGTCGTCGTGTGTGATGAGGTGCCCGAGCACTTGACCCTCCGTCGTTCGGTTCAGCTCAGCGTGTCACTACAGCTGGTCGGTCTGGTGGCGCAGGTCGGCCAGCAGGTCCACCCCGTGGGGGGTGAAGTGCTCACGCAGGAGTTCGAGTTCGCGCATGAGGTAGCGCACGGCCGGCAGCCCCTCGTCGTAGGCGCTCTGGAAGCAGGCGCGCTCGTTGGGCGTGAGGTCGATGCGGGCCAGTTCGGTCTGGCGGAAGCGCAGCAGCTGGTTGTAGACGCAGGTCGCGTGGAAGGCCCTGTCGATCTCCCAGTACTGGTTGCGGTCATCTCCCTGTCCCGCCCGCCACTTGATCTCAATCTTGGGAGAGGTCTGGGAGGAGTACCCGTCGGCGAAGACCTGGTGCTGGAGGACGTGGAAGCTGATCGACTGGTGCGTGCCCTCGTGCAGGATGTTCTCCGCCAGGAAGAGACCGGAGGGCCGCTCGCTGACGGTGTTCGGCGGGATGTGGCGGGACGCCTTGTCGGAGAACACGATGACGTACGGCAACGCCGGGTCGCTGGAGCTGGTCAGCGAGGAGGCGCGGACGCCGGGCTTGAGGCCCACCCACAGCAGCCCCCGAACGAACTCGCGCACGCGGGCGAAGCCGTCGGGGTGGACCCGCGACAGGCGGTCCAGGGCCCCGGTCAGCGCCGCCCGGCGCTCGTCGGTGTGCTCGGCGATCTCATAGTCCTTCAGGTTGATCTCGTCGGCGATCTCGGCAGGAAGCTCAGCGTCGAACCAGTCGAAGGTCGCCCCGGCCACGGACACGGTCTCGCTGCGCAGGGAGCGGGCGTGCTCCGCGTAGGGGGTGCCCGACTTCACCAGGCGCTCCATCAGGGCGAACGGGAGCGCCGATTCGGCCCCCTGCTCGCGCAGCCGGGTCAGGTCCGGGTCCTTTCGGTCCAGGTCGAAGAAGGAGCCGGCGGGGACGCGGGTGGCGATGGCGGTCTTCAATGCGGACTCTCCTTGGTTGCGGTGTGTGCGACGCCGGGTGGCGGGTCGGCCCGGATCTGACCCGAGCCGACCCGCCTGTGCCGTCAACTAACTGGCATCAGTTGGGGACTGCGGTCAGACCTCGGTGCCCACCGGGGCGAAGTCGCCGTCCGGGACCTTGTGGTCCAGGCGGCGGGTCAGGGCGGTGACCTCCGGGGCGAAGTCGCCGTCCGGGACGCTGTGGTCCAGGCGGCGGGTCAGGGCGGTGACCTCCGGGTCACCGGACTTGGTGGTGGCGGTGCTCATGTGCCTCTCCAATCGGGTTGGCTCTGCCCGCCTGGGTTGTGCGGGCAGTCGTGCGTTGGTGCCCCGGCCCCGTCAGACGCTTCACGATGGGGCCGGGAGTTCGGGGCGCCCGAAGGCGCGGGGTCACGGTCAGAAGCGGCCGGAGGCGATGAGCGCGGCCACCACCGCCGCCAGCAGGACCATCGCTACCGTCTGGGCGATGGCGACCGGCAGCGGCGTCGGGAGCCCACGGGCCTCCCGGTCGGCGGCCTCGCGGTACTCCTCCTGTCCGTCGTCCACGGCGGCCTACGCCGGGCGCTGGTCGAGTGCAGCGCGCAGCGCGGCGCGGCGGTGGGGCCGCCGGGCACGGGCAATGCAGTCGTCGCAGATCGCGTGGCAGGTCGCCTGGTCCTCGCCGGGGGCCTGGAGCGTGCTTCCGGCACAGACCAGCGTCTCTTGGTGGCAGACCCAGCAGGTTCCCTGCCGATAGCCGTCGGGGCGGTCCACGACCATCCCCTCACCCGCGGATCGGACCGGCGTCGGCGGCGGGGTGTCCGCTCGGACTGGCAGCGGCGCGGTCACTCGGACGGGTAGCAGCGGGTTGCTCACTCCGCGGGCTCCAAGTCGGTCAGGAGGACCATCTCCGGGTACGTGTCGCTGGAGCTATCCCGGCTTACCCAGGCGTGGTTGGCCAGCTTGCTCGGGGTCTCCGCGACGGTGCCCGTCCAGCCGTCCGTGCGGTGCCGGACCGGGGCTCCCTGGATCACACTGTTCACAGTTGCGCCTCTCCATCGGGTCGGGGCGTGCGATGTGGTGGTGCTAGTCAGGCCGAGAGGCCGGCGCGGCGGGTTCGACAGTCCGAGCAGGAGCAGGTGGCGCGAACGGCGTCGATCTGGAGCTTCGTGCCCACCGAGGGGGCCTGCCCGGCGGCGTTGGCCTTCCGGTAGTCGTCAAGCGGGTTCCAACCGGCGGGAGCCCGGCTCAACTCGTACTTGCTCGGGCCGGTTCCGGTCTCGCGGTACTCACGCTTGGGGGTGCGTCTCGCCATCGCTCTGCCCTCCTCTCTTCAAGGGGCCGGGGGAGGCCGGCGAATCTGGTGGTGGGCTACGTCACCGGGGGCCGCCCGCCCGAAAGGAGGAGTCGGACGGGCGGCCGATCGGACAGCTCCGGCTACTCGCTCTTCGGCTTGTCGCCGTTGTGGTCGCCGTTGCTGGTGCCGTTGTGGTCGCCGTTGCTGGTGCCGTTCTTGTCGTCCATGTCGTTCACTCCTTCCGATTCGAACCCGCTTGGAGACGCGGGCGTGGAGCTGCCGACAGGCCAGTGCAAGCGCCAGAGGAACCCCCAATGAGGCAGCTGACCTGCGCGACAGCGAGTAGTTGCACCGTCACTCCGACGGGCAGGGACTAGTTGACCCCCACCGCAAGATCAACGGCGGAGAACGGGCGGACTTTTCGGCAGACTTTTTGTCACGCGGACCTATGCGCGGCTAGCGGGCGACGGGCTACCGTCTGCGGTGTGGAGACACAATTCACTCGCCTGTGTACAGAGTTCGGATGGCAAAGCCCGGCCCGGTTCAGACAGGTGTACGCCGCGACTGCGCGCAAGCTCGGTGAGGATGAAGAGCTGAGCAGTCGCCAGTACCAGCGCTGGCGCCAGCCGTTACCACCGTGCCCTCACCCAGCGCGCCAACGGGTGCTCGAAGCGATGCTGGGTATCCCCTTGGAGCAGGCGGGTTTTACCGTGCCGCTGCACCGTCGATCAGGCCCACCACCCGCGCCCCGAGAAGAGCAGGAAGACGTGAACCGCCGATCCTTCATCGCCCTAGCCGGTGGTGCCGCCATGTCCACCAAACTGCCCCCGCCGCCGCGCGCCGGTACCGAGACCGTCATGGACCTGCGCGCCGGACTTACTTCGCTGTACGGGCTGGACGACCGGTTCGGCGGTGCGACAGTGGGGCCGCTGGCACAGGCCCACCTTGCTCGTGTCGAGCGGCTGATCAAAACCACCACTTACCCGGGCACCATCGGCCGCCAGCTCCGCCTGATTGCCGGGGAGACCGCGGAGCACGTGGCGTGGCTGGCCTTCGACGCTGGCGACAACGAAAAGGCGAAGAAGCACTGGAAGCACGCGCTCACCCGAGCCGAGGAACTGCAAGACAACTCGCTCGCCGTGGTGGTGATGGCGTCCATGGCGCTGATGAGCCTTCGAGAACGCGAGCCTACTGACGCACTCGATCTCGCTCGCAAGGCACAGGCGAAGGCCGCGTCCTGGGCGCCCCCCTCACTGATGTCCATCCTGATGACTCGGGAGGCCCGCGCGCTGGCCATAATGGGCGATCCGGTGGGGGCCCGCTCCACCTTGGCGAAGGCGACTCGCGCATTCGAGCAGGAGCGCAACGAACGGCCTGTGCCCGACTGGGCGGTGTTCCACGGGCCCGCAGAGTTGGCGTTGGCGCAGGCATCCCTCTTCACCGAGGAGGGTCACCACAAGGCGGCGGTGGACTGGTTGCGGCGCTCGCTCCGACACCAGGAGACCAACTACGCGCGGAACGAGGCGCTGGTGCGGTTCAGTCTTGCTGGATCGCTCGCGCAAGCGGGTGAAGCGGAGGAGTCAGCCCACGAACTCACCTCGGGAGCCGTCCTGCTGACCGAGGTGTCGTCCGGCCGTGCGCGCACGTCGATGCAGGAGGCACACTCCTACCTGGAGCTGTTGAATCCCTCCCTGGCCGCTGCGAGCACCGCCCACCTGATCGCTTAAAGGAGAACCGTGCAGACGCCCGTCTTCGAGACCTTCACAGATCCGGATGCCGCTGCCCGCATGCTGGACGACATAGCCCCACTGTACGAGCAGGTGTTCGCAGAACCGCCCTACTTCGAGGGCCCCCGCGACCTGGCCGGGTTTTTGGAAGGCTACGAAGCTTTCCGGACCATGCCCGGCTTCCGACTGGTGCTGGCGCGTTCAGGTGCTGACCTGGTCGGATTCGCTTTCGGTCTCCTCCTCCAGTCGGACAGCCGTTGGTGGAACGGTCTCGGCCTAGACGAGGGCTTCACCCGTGAAGACGGACACCGAACGTTCGTGATTCGGGAGATCGCTGTCTCTCCAGATCAGCGTCGGAGGGGGCTAGGGCGAGAGCTACACGCAGCCGTCCTCGAAGGGGTCCAGGTGGAGCGGATCACGCTTGCGGTCCGGCCCGACGCCCAGGCCGCGATGAAGATGTACGAGGCGCTTGGTTACCGGGATTTGGGTGACAAGGAGCCCGCCTGGGAAGGCGCTCCGGTTTACCGCTACATGGTCCGCTAGCCTGCCGCTCTACCTGACCCCCCGGGCACCCCTGCTTCCAATGGAGGCGGGGGTGCTGTGCGTTTCTGGCTGTGGCGGTCGGCCACTCACGGCGTCCGGGTGGGGCCTGGTGCCATCGGCCGACGGGGCCGGTGCTGCACCGGTGGAAGGTGGGGGCGCGGTGGACGGGGGTGGAGCCTGGTGCCCGTTCGCCGATCTCGACGCCGTCGGCGAGCAGCTGCTGCACGGCGGCCTCGGTCTGGTGCCGGTAGGTGTGGCGGGAGATGAAGTGGCCGTTCTCCCGGATCTCGTACATGTCCGTGGCGAAGTCGTTCTCGTTGAGGGTGACGTCGAGGCGGCGGTCGTGGCCGGCACCGGTGACGGACCAGCGGCCGGCACTCACCGCGGACCACGTGAGGTCGATGTCGGCCCCGGTGCGGGCCCGCTCGGCGCGCTGGCGCTCGGCCTGCTCGTCTTCGCGGCGCTGGCGGGCGGCTTCCAGCTCGGCCTGGTGCCGCTGCTCGGCCTCCTCGCGGCGGCGCAGGAACTCGGTGCGGGACCGGGCGGCCTGGCGCTCCAGCTCGATGGTCCGCAGGCGAGCGGCCTCGCGGCGGCGGGCGGCTTCCTGGCCGCCGGGGAGCGGGGGCAGGGCCTGGGGCTCGTGGCGGGCGGGCCAGGGCTCGGCGAGGTCGGTGCGGTGGTGCCGCCAGATGGTGAGCATGGAGTGGCCGTCGGCGGTGGCGACGAGGTCGCCACCGGCTTCCTCCTGGAGGAACCCGGCGGCGAGGGCCAGTTCCACCACCTTGCGGCGTATGCGGCGGCCCTTGGCCCTGTAGCGGGCTCCGGCGGGGATGAGGCGGTAGCCGGAGCCGTCCCACCACACCCCGCCTTCGCAACCGGGCAGGGTGGCCGCCGCGACGAGGGCGTACACGCGGGTCGTCCACCCGGACTTCTCGCGGATCTCGGCGTACCGCGCGGCGTTGAGGAAGCGGCGGATCTCGCCTTCGTGGTCGTCCGCATGGAGGCGGGCGGCGTGGTGGGCGTCGTCCTGGTGGTGGTGGCGCTCGCCGATCTCGGCGGGGTGGCCGTTGTACTGGTCGCCGCAGCTCAGGCACCAGACGGTCCAGTACTGGCCCCGGGGGTGGTTGTAGGGGGCGACCGCGACGGGGCACGGGTTGCGCAACCCCCACTCCAGGACGGTTCCGCAGCCGGGAACCCAAAGCGGCAGGTCGGGGGTGGTCACTGGTGGCTCTCCTGCGTTCGGCTGGCGGGGTGGGGCCTGGCACCCTGCCAGCCTGGTTACTCAGAGTGGCAGGGGTGGTTACTCGGCGTAGGGGTCTATGTCAGAATGTCTTTTTTATTGACATTTCTAAAAAAACATAGAGACATAGGCTCTGGTGGTGGGTTCAACCCGATTCGGGGTCCGGCACTCGGCACTTCGACACGGGCCGGGGTGGGGCCTGGTGCCACGGCCCTGCGTCAGGCGGCGGGGATGTAGCGCAGGCGGCCGGCGTTGTCGTGGGTGAGGTAGGGGCGCATGATCTCGGGGATGGGCATCGTGTCGGGCTCTCCCCGGAGGGCCGCGCCCCAGTCGGCCAGGAAGGCGTGGCCGATGTACTGGGTGTAGGCCGGGGGGATCGCCTCGGTCAGTTCCTCGTGGACGTCGGTCCAGTGGATGTCCATGGCGGCCTGCATCTCGGCGACGGTCCCTTTGCCCCCGCCCTTGCCGTAGGCGGCTATGTACGGGCCGTCCTTCCAGACGCCATGGCGTATTCCCCGGACAGGGCCCCGGTGCTTGGGGTGGGGCATCTGCTCGGGCTCCCCGCCCCACCACTCGATCTCGAAGTAGCGGTGGCGGATCACCCCGAGGCCGAAGCTCTCCCCGCAGAGGGTGAGGTCTCGCCGGATGCTGGAGCCGGGGACGTTCTCGATCACCCACGGCACTCCGTACCAGCGGCACAGCTCGCGCACCTCGGGGATCAGGTCGACGTAGGTGCGGCGGCCCTTGTTGGTGCCCTTGGTGAGGGTGCAACTGGACTGGCAGGGCGGGGAGGCGTGGACCAGGTCGAAGTCCTGGCACATCTCGCGGAGGGCGTCGAGGGCGTCGCCCTCTATGAACTCGAACGGGTAGTTCGACCGGGGCACGATGTCCACACCAACCACGTCGAAGCCCGCACGCGAGTAACCCGCCCCGGCTCCGCCAGCGCAGCAGAAGAGGTCGAGTACACGGGGGCGGCGGCCCTCTCGGGGGGCTGCGGTGGGGCGGGCGGTCAAGGCTTGCTCTCCTGCGGGTGGTGCGGCGGGGTGGGGGTGGGGCCTGGTGTCAGCGGGGCTGGTCAGCCGGTGCCGACGGCTTCGAGCCACTGGCCGGCGTCCATCCCGTCGAGGGTCGGGCAGCCGTCGCGGAAGCGGATGTCCCGGGGCTCCAGCTCCAGGCCGAGCAGCTGCGCGAGGTGCAGGCACTCGCGTACGACGAGTCCTCGGTAGGCGGCTTCGGCGCGGGCCTGGGCCTCGTCTCCGAAGTACCGGCGGGGCTGGTCCCCGGTGAGCATCCGACCGGCCGCACCGTAGGGCTGTCGTTCGACGGTCCAGGTGCCCTTGTTATCGGGGGACACGGTGAAGCGGACGGCCATCGGCGGCTGATCGGGGCGTGCCTGCGGGTAGGTGAGGGTGTAGTGGGTGGCGGGAGTGGCGGGGGCGGGCACTTGTGTCTCCGAGGGGGTGGGGCCTGGTGCCAGCGGCCGGCCGCTGGCGGGGGGTGGGGCCTGGTGCCTACGCGGCCTGCGCGGGCGCGGCGGCCGCCAGCGAGGCGGTCAGGGCCAGCAGCACGGCCTCGGCCATGTCGGGGGTCAGGTGCGAGCACGTGATCTCGATGCCGCTGAACTTGGCGCGGCTGACCTTGACGTCCGCGTGTGGCGACGTCCAGGAGGTTCCGGGGCCCTGGTTCCACCGCAGGGTGCGGGTGGTGTCCTCGCCGTTGCGCCGGTTCGTCTCGCCGGGCGGCTGGCCGGTGGTCAGCGGCACGGCCTTCAACCGGCGGGCCACGGTGGTGACCTCGTGCACGTCGGTGAGGTGCCGGTGCTGCCTGGCGCTCATCTCGGCGACTGCCGCGTCCAGGGTGGGCAGCAGCCGCCGCTGGACGTCCTGGGCGATTTGGGCGGGGGTCTTGGCCCGGGTGACGGTGATGTCCCCGGACTCGATGTCGTGGCGGTAGTAGTAGGTGCTGGTGTCGGGCAGGACGCCGTGCACCCACCACCGGCCGGAGCGCAGCCGTTCCTGCTGGATCAGGATGCGGGCCCCGTCTTCGGTGCGGACGAGTTCGGCGGCCGGGTGCCAGTCGACTATCCGGCGCGGTTCGACGGTCCACTCGTCGGGACCGAGGGCCTGGGCGAGCCCTTCGGCCAGCGCCAGCAGTTCGGCGCGCAGCGGGGCGAGTTCGTCACGGAGGTAGGTCACGGTGGCGCTGTTCCTTCGGTCGTGCCTGGGGGTGGGGCCTGGTCTCTGACCGGCCTCGGCACGGTCCGGACGGGTGTCCGGGCCGCACCGAGGCGGGTCAGGCCGCCAGTTCGGTGCCGCTGACGAGCAGGCCGGGCAGGCAGTCCTGGAGCAGCGCGGGGCGCATCGGTATGCCGTCGCCCTCGCGGGCCCAGTCCGAGCTGTTGCCACTGCCGGTGCGGAAGATGGCGAACAGGGTCCCGCCGTCGGCGGGGACGACTACCCGGGCCCCGTTCGCGCTCCATCCAGCTCCGGCTTCCCACGGGCTGGCCTCGCTGGCGACGCCGTACCGCACGGTGCCGTCCTTCTCGGTCCAACGCTGCCAGCCCTTGCCCTTGCTACGTGTCTTGCTGGGCTTCGGAGTGCGGCGCGGGTCTGCCCCGATCTTCACCGCGTTGCCTGGGCCGCTAGCCGTCGGCAGGTTGAGGGCGAGCTGTACGGCCTTGGTGTGCTTGTTCTGTGCGCCGCGCTGGTCGGCCGGGGTGGTGACGGTCACGGTGCGGTGCTTCTTCTTGCCCTTCGCCTCGGTGGGCAGGTGGAGCGTGGTGGTCAGGGTGGCGGGGGTGGGCACTGGTGTCTCCTGCTGCGGTGGGGCGGGGGTGGGGCCTGGTGTCAGCGGCGGGTGGTCACGCCGCGAGTGCGTGCGAGACCACCAACTGGGCGTCGCGGACCTCGGGTTCGTGGCCGTGGCTGTAGCCGTCTTCGCGCTCGTCGCTCTCGAAGATGTCCAGCGCTTCGGCCTCGGCCTCTTCGGGGCTGTCGGCTTCGACCTCGTACTCGTAGGTCTCGGTGTTGTCGATGCGGACGGTGTAGCGGGGCACAGCTGTCTCCTCCGGGTGGTGGGGGGCGGGGTCTGGGCCCGGCCGGCCTCGGGGCTTCCCTGTGGCCGCCCGGGGTGGGGCCTGGTGCCACCCCGGGCGGGGGCCGGTCAGTCGAGGGGGATACCGCCGACGCGTCGGCCGACGGGGTGGGCCCTGGTGTACTCGGCGCGGGCGGCCTGCCCGGCCCGGGTGACCCGCCACATGCCGTCTGCGACCCCGGGGGTGAGGTATCCGGCCTCTGCGAGCCGGGCCGTCTCGGTGCCGTCGGGGTCGGCGACGTCGGCCCCGATGCGGTCGAGGAACGACCAGTGCGAGAGAAGGGCGAAGTCCTGGGCGCTGATCACCGGCCACCCTCCATCTCGCGGATGAGCGCTTCGAGTTCGGCGGTGAGGTCGAGCAGCAGGTTTCGGGAGTCGTAGGCCCGCTCGGTGTCCATCTCGTCGTATCGGCCCATGTGCTCGTTGTCGGCGGGCTGGTCGGGGCAGCCGGGGTCATAGGTCGGGACGTTCGCCCGGAAGGCGGCTTCCCAGGCGCGTTCGTTCTCGTGGACGCGGTCAACGAGGGTCTGGAGCTGTGCGGACATGGCGCTGTTCCTTCGGTTCGGGTGGGGGTGGGGCCTGGTGTCAGTGGCGGGCGCGGGCCGTCGTCACCGCTGCCACTTCAGCTCGTCCAGGTCGGGGCTGTAGCCGACCAGCCGGACGTTGGCGTAGATCCGGGCGGACTCCACGGCCCCCATGGCGTCGCGGGGGTGCGGGTAGCTCCGGCAGTACCGGCGGCCGGTGTCCAGGTCTTCCCACGCGACCACGTACGTCCCGCCGTTCGCCGTGTCGGCAACCAGCGCGACCGGTTCGCCGTCCTGCCACGTGACCAGGGCGTAGGGGGTGGTGGTGAGGTCCCGGGCCAGGGTGTAGACCACGGCGGCCCGGTCGCTGCCTTCCAGTTCCTCCAGGACGTCCCACGCGGCACCGCGTGCGGCGTGGTGGACGGTGCCTCTGCCGCTCCGCATGTGCCCGGCCCAGTCTCCGGCGGGCTCCAGCAGGTCAAGGGTGTAGGTCGTGGTGTTCACGGTGGCGCTGTTCCTTCGGTTCGGGTGAGGGGTGGAGCCTGGTGCCTGAGCGGCTACGGCAGGGGCCGGGGGTCCGGCCGCCACCGAAGTGGCTCAGACCTCCATGCCCTTGAGTGCCGCGTCGAACGGGCACATGGCGTCGGTGATCAGCCGGTTGAGGTGGTCCCCGGCGTCCCGGCCGCAGTCGGCACAGCTGACCGTGGACGCCTCCACACCGACGCCGTACACGTCCACACCGGGGGTTCCGTCGGGACGGCGGAAGACGTTGAACCACAGGGGCGCGGCCGCTTCGAGCGTCCCGCCGCACTCCTCACAGCCGAACTCGTCATCAGTGGCGGTGACTTCGTGGTCCGGGAGGTCGGCGACGATCGCGGCGAACTGCTCGGCGGTCTCGGCGGCGGTGGGCTTCGGAGTGTTTTCGGGCATGGCTGTGCCTCCGTGCTGGCGGTGGGGGGTGAGGGGGTGGGGTCTGGTGTCTGTGCACCCTTGGCGGGGGCCCGGCGGGAGCGCTGGGCACTCACCAAGGGGGCACAGCTCAGATGGACCGGAAGACGTGCCCGCTGGCGGCGTGGGAGTAGTCGCACTCCCACGCGATCATGTCGAGGGAGGGACGCCAGCCCCGGCAACTCTCCATCGCGGCGCGGTACTCGTCGTCCGTCTCCATGAGCTGGTCATGGGCGAAGTCCTCCAGGCTGTCCCACTCGCCCGCGTAGGCGTCTTCGAAGGTCTCGACGGCGTACTCGGCGTTGCCGACGAGTGCGGCGTAGGCGGTGAGGGCTTCCAGCTCTGCAACGACTCCGGCGTCTTCGGCAAGCGCGGTCAGGTAGTCGGCGGTGCGGCTCACGGTGGTTCTCTCTCGGGTCGGTGCGGGTGCGGGTGCGGGGGCGGGGGCGGGTTAGAAGCTGTCGGGGTCGGCGAACATCTCGTCCAGCAGGAGGTCAAGGCCGACCGATCCCTGTTCCGCGCGTATGTCGCGGAAGGCGTCGAACATCGCGTGCACGTCCTCGGGGTGGTCCATGCCGAGCTTGGCCAGGTTGGGCCAGTAGCCGGACAGGCGGATCATGTCGAGACGGGTCATGGTGGTACTTCCGTTCTGTGGTGCGGGAGTTGGGAGGGGGTGGGGCCTGTTGCCTACGCGGCCCGGCCGTACACGGCGCGGTAGCCAGCGCGGGAGCCGCGCACGATGGCGCGCACGTCCTCGCGGTACGCGGCCCCCTGCTGAGCGGCGTAGCCGTCGAGGTAGGGCGCCAGGACGGCGGTCAGGGGCTTTCCGTGGCCGTAGACGGTACGGGCCTGCCACTGCTCAGCCCCGGGCATCAGGAAGTTGGACGTCTCCACGGGGCGCGACTCCTCCAACGCGCAGTCACGGCAAAGGGGTTCACCGCTCCGGGCGGTCATCACGGTCAGCCACTCGTCACAGTCGGAGCAGGCTGTGTACCCCATGCCCGACAGGGCTTCCTCCACCATGGTCATGGTGATCTCGCCCAGGGACGGGAAGTCGAGTTCGCACAGCACGTCCTCACCATCGACCCCGTCCGGCAGGGTGAGGGGTGACCCTTCGATCTCTTCGACCATGGCCGCGCGCTCCCGCTCGCCGTGGTCGGTCTCGTCCAACAGCGGGTATCCGTGCAGGCAGCCGGTTACGCGCTCCGCCACCGCCACAGCGGCCGGATCGTCCGCGTTGTACATGAGCCACCCCGTGTCATCCCACGTGCCGCCGATCGGGCCGCACTCGGCTTCGAACCAGGCTTTGGCGGTGGCGTAGTTGGACGCTGCGCGGACCTGTTCCGCCTCGGTGGCGTACCAGTGGTCTCCGTCCTCCAGGAACCCGGTCACGTCCATCACCAGGGCTATCCGGGACCAGTCATGGGCGGAGCACTCGTTGATCAGGTTCTGTGCGGTGTCGTACCGCGCACCGAACTGGTCGACAGCGGCGCAGAGTTCGGGGGCGAGAGTGGCGTTCACGGCATGTTCCTTGCGTGGTGCGGTGGTGGTCAGCGGGTGGTGGTGGCGAGCCAGTTGCAGGCGTACGCGCTGCCCTGGTCGCAGGCGTCCTGCATTCCGGTCGCCCACCCGTCGTTGAAGGCCCGGGTGTACGCGTCCTCGCTGGCCGGATCGCTGCCTGTGAGCGACCACGAGCCGTCTTCCCAGAAGCTCACCGAGCGTCCGGCCAGCGCCATGCCCTGCGAGCCCTTCAGGGCCGCCTCACAGGCTTCGTGGCCGCGTCCGCAGGCTGCTGCGACAGTCTGCCCTTCGCCGAGTACGGCGTAGACGTCGTTCGCGGTGACGGACGGGGGCGCGGGGGTCGGTGTCGAGTGGCCAACCAGCCACCCGCCGAACGCGGTTGCGGCGGACAGGGTGAGCACGGCCAGGGTGCGGCGGGGGTTCATCGCGGGTTCTCCCGTGGTTGAGCCGGGGCGGTTAACGGCGGCGGTTGCGGCGGCGGGTGGGGATCTCGGCGCGGTCGCGGTCATAGGCGCTGACCGGGGCGGGAGCGGGAGCGGGGGCGACGGCCTCCGGCTCCGGCTCGATGGTCAGGGGCTCCGGCTCGGCGGCCTGGGCCGGGCCGTACATGGCCCGCTTGACCAGTCCGGGTACCTGCCTGGCCCAGTGGGCGGCGAGGGCCGCCAGGATGCCCGCCGCGACCCCTCCGCCCCAGTTGTGCGTCTGCCACGGCGACCCCGCCAGCAGCATGGCCAGCCCCAGGGCGGCGGGGGTGATGTGGTTACGCATCGTGATCTCGTTTCGCTCAGTCGGTTCGTTCTGGGGGCAACACTGCCCGGCAGTCACCATGCAAGTCAAATGGTGCTTGCGTGACCTGCATCACACATAGCGAACTGCTCATTCTCGCCAGAGTCGAAGACGCGCGCTCGCGCGAAGG
Source organism: Kitasatospora sp. NPDC088134 (assembly GCF_044741705.1). Lineage (NCBI taxonomy): Bacteria > Bacillati > Actinomycetota > Actinomycetes > Kitasatosporales > Streptomycetaceae > Kitasatospora > Kitasatospora sp. NPDC088134. The sequence continues at coordinate 96,457 of NZ_JBIUTD010000016.1, forward strand.
CAAGCCAATTCCGCTGCAGTAGAAGGGAATTGAAAGGGTCTTCGCGCCCGTCGGGCGGTGTCGGCGAGGGTGCCCGGGGGGTGCCTCCCGCGCGCGTTCCTTTATTGCCCGGAGCGTCATAGCAGCCGAGATCCGATACGAACGCCGGCCAATCCCTTCTTCTGGATCATCTACACAGCGTGACCAGCGGAGATGAACTCTCTGCCATGTACTGACTGCGGAGAGTGAGGCCGCAGGCGTCGGCGGTGTTAACCGCCCCGGCTTAATACATGTGGAGGCGGCTCCGCGCGCGTGCGTGCACCTGTTGCTGCGGCACCCCGGCCGGCCTCCTTCGTAGCCCCGCCAGGACACCGCTCCCCGACTGGCCCTCTCTCCCCGGTCGTGGTCGAGCACCTGGCGGGGCCCTGCGCTCAAGGAGGCTGCCGTGGCCGCGAGTTCGCGCCGCACGACCCCGCTTCCCCCGCACTGGGCCCGCCTTCGCCGCGCGGTGATGAACCGCGACGCCTGGCGCTGCCAGAACATCCGGTACGACACCGGCGAACTGTGCGGCGAACCCGCGCGCCACTGCGACCACCTCGTCCCCGCCTCCGAAGGCGGCTCCGACGACCCCACCAACCTGCGCGCCCTGTGCGACTGGCACGTCCTGCGCAAGGACGCGGCCGACGCCGGCCGAGCCCGCCGACGGGCCGCCGCGGACCGCTGGCAGCCCATCCGCAACCGCCGCTCGCACCCCGGGGAGGTCCGTTGAACGTTGACCCGACCGAGAAGAACCCGGCGGTGATTCGCGCCGCGCTGGTCGAGCTGTACGAGACCGAACTCGACCTTGAGCCGACCGACCTCGCGCTGATCGACGTAGCCGCGCCGATGCTCGCCCGCGCGGCCCAGCTCGACGCCGTGGTGCGCCGCGAAGGCCAGATGATCCCCGGCGGCAACCGCGCCGGGATGATGGTCCTGCACCCGGGCATCGCACAGGCCCAGCTCAGCCGCACACAGGCCGCCGGCCACCTCGCCCGAATCCGTGGTGAGGGTGACGGCCCGAAGCGCGGCCATAACGCCCGCGACGCTATCGGCGCTCGCTGGGGAAACCGAGTCTGAGAGGGGGCCGCCGTGGCACGCCGCAAGGCAGCACGGGCCGTCGGCCCCTCGGACGAGTCCCTGCGCATCGCCCGGACGATCACCTACTACCAGACCTGCCTGGACGCCGCCGTGCCGCACGAGGCGGCCCGGGAGCTGTGGGCCCACGACATGAACCGCCCGTTCGAGGCTGGTGAGCACGTCTCCGCCGCGATGGCGCGCGCCCTGGAGCTGCGCGCCCGCCAAGAGGCAGCCCAGCCGTAGGCCGCCGGAGAGCAATAGGAGCCACAGCCTGTGGTTCATATTTGGCGGGACAGCCTGTCCCTCCAAAACTGGAAGCGGCCCGTCGAGCTTTGCGAGGGGGTGACCAGTGAGTCCCCTCATCACCTACGAGCCGGTCCGCACCATCGCGGACACCGTCCCGCACCCGCACCGCACCCTCGCGGGCGAGCTGCTGCGCTGGTCGGCGCACGCCTTCCGGCCGGACTGGAAGTACAGCCCCGAGCAGTGCCGCATCCTGGCGCGCTGGTACGAGCTGAGCGACGACGCCGTACCCGAGGACCCGAACGACCCCGAGACCTGGGGCCGGGCCTTCCGCTGGGAGTCCGGCACCTTGCGCCGCCTGAAGGGCTGGGGCAAGGACCCGATGATGGCCAGCGTCTGCGCGATGGAGTTCGTCGGCCCGTGCCGCCTGGTGGGCTTCCGCGACGACGGCTCGCCGATCGGCGGACCGCCCCAAGAAGCCTGGGTCCAGATCTTCGCCACGGCCGCCGGCCAAAACGTCAACACGATGTCGGCGTTCTCCACGATCTTCAGCCAGGCCGCGATCGACCGGTACGCGATCAAGCTCGGCCAAGAGGTCTGCTACGCGAGCCAGACCGACACCGACGGCCGCCAGTGCCGACTGGAGGCGAAGGCATCCAGCTTCCGCGCTGCGGAGGGCGGGCGCCCATCTCTGGCACTGCTCAACGAAACGTGGCACTGGGTGCAAGCCACCGGGGGCCCACGCCTGGCATCAACCATTCGGCCCAACGCCACCAAAGTTGGTGGGCGAACGATGGAGATCACCAACGCCCCGGTGATCGGCGAGGAGTCGGTGGCCGAAGGCACCTGGTACGCCTTCCAGAAGCAGCGCGACGGCGTGAACAGGGACGCCGGCATCTACTACGACTCGGTGGAGGCCCCGCCCGGGGTCGACCTCGCCGACGAGGATCAGCTGCGTGCCGCGATCCTGTGCGCCCGGGGCGACTCGGTGTGGATCAACCCCGACCGCGTGATGAAGGACATCTGGTCCGCGTCCACCTCGGAGGACGAGTCCCGCCGGAAGTACCTCAACCAGCTCAGCTCACACGATGACGCGCTGGTCGACCGCGACACCTGGGACCTGGCCACGGTCGAGCCCGCCGACGGCATCCGCCCCGGCGAGCGGATCGTACTCGCCTTCGACGGCGGCAAGACCGACGACTCAACCGGCCTGCTGGCCATGCGCGTTCGGGACAAGCTGGTCCAGAAGCTCGCGCTGTGGGAGAAGCCCGACGGCCCGGCCGGCAAGAACTGGGAAGTCGACGGCACCGAGGTCAACGACATGGTGGCCCACGTCTTCAAGCGGTACACCGTGGTCGGCTTCTTCGCCGACGTCGCCGGGTGGGAGTCCTACGTCGCCGACTGGTCGGAGAAGTACGGCAAGCACCTGCTGATCAAGGCGTCCGGTAAGTCGACGGTCGGCTTCGACATGCGCGCCAACCAGCGCGAAATCACGACCGAGCACATGGCGCTGGTCGGGGCGATAGAGACGGTGGCCCTGCCGCACGTGCGCGACTACTCGCTGACCCGCCACACCCTCAACGCCCGCAAGCGCCCGAACCAGTACGGCATCAGCTTCGGCAAGGAAAGCCGCGAGTCGCGGTTGAAGGTCGACCTCTACGCGGCCATGGTCCTGGCCTGGATCGCCCACCGCCGCCTCACCGAGAGCGGCAAGCTCAAGCCCCAGAAGCAGCCCGGAACGCTACAGACCCGAGGAGGGTTCTGATGTCCCTCCCCGTCGTACTCAAGCGTGCCCGTCACGCCAAGGAGCTGATCGACCGCGACTACGACCGGCTCAACGTGGTCGACCGCTACGCACGCGGCCTGCACCGGGCCCCGTGGATGCCAAGCAAGGCGAACGCGGAGTTCAAGGACCTGGTGAAGCGCTCGATCGTGAACGTGAGCGGCCTGGCGGTCGAGGCTCCCCTGAACGCCCTGCGCGTCCAGGGCTTCCGCAAGCCGGGCAGCGGCGAGAACGCTTACGAGTGGAAGTACTGGCAGAAGAACCGGCTGGACGAGCGGCAGAACGCCGTCCACCGCGCCGCGCTGACCTCCGGAGCTGCCTACGTCGTGGTCACTCCCGACCCCCGCAAGGGCCGCCGCGAGCCGCTGATCCGGGGCTACGACGCGATCACCACCGTGGCCGTCTACACCGATCCGGCCTGGGACGAGTTCCCGGTGTACGCGCTGCACGTGCCCGAGCAGCAGCCCGACGAGGACCGCACCGTCGGCTTCCTGTGGGACGACGTGGCGAAGTACACCGTCGACCTGGACGCCGAGCCCGATTCCGCGGTGCTGGCCTCCGAGCCGCACGGCCTGAACGTGTGCCCGGTGGTGCGGTTCTCCCCGTCGGTGGACCTTCGGGGCCGCACCCGGGGTGTGGTCGAGCCGCTGATTACCCCGCAGGACCGCCTCAACCAGCACTCGCTGTCGCTGCTGCTGACCGAGCACTGGGGCGCCCACGCCATCCGGTACGCCACCGGCCTCGCCCCGAGCGAGCGCCTGGACCCGGAGACCGGTGACCCGCTGCGCGACCCCGAGACCGGCGAACCGGTCTACGACGTCCCCTCGCTGGACCCGTCCACCCTGCTCATGGCGCCCAACAGCGACGCCAAGTTCGGGCAGTTGCCTGCGATGGGGACCAGCGATCTGCTGGCCTCCCGCCGCCAGACCATCGAAGAGATGATGGGCCTGGCCGACGTGCCGCCGCACTACCTCGCCGGGTCGAACCTGGTGAACCTGAGCGCGGACGCCCTGGCCGCCGCCGAGACCTCGTTCAAGAGGTTCCTGTCCACCCTCCAGGACTCGCTGGGCGAGTCGTGGGAGTCGGTGTTCCGGCTGTGCGCCGTCGCAGCCGGCCGAGGCGAGATCGAGCAGGACGAGAGCCAGGTCGAGTGGGCCGAGAAGGCAACGCGCTCGCTGGCCCAGGCCGCCGACGCGATGGTCAAGCTCATGCAGCAGGGCGTCCCGCTCGCGGTCGCGCTGCGCAAGGTGCCGGGCTTCAGCCAGGCCGACATTGATGAGGCGGTGAAGGCCGCCGAGGAGGCCGCCCGCAAGGCGGAGGCCGCCGAAGCCGAGGCCCTGAAGCAACAGAAGGAGGCGGGCAGCCGTGGCGTGGACTCCCAGAACCGCCGAGATCCTGCGGGCGGTGGCCGCGTACCAGCTCGCGCAGGAAGCGCTGGCCGCTGAGTTCGCCGCCCGCTGGGCGGAGGCCCTGGCCGCCGTCGAGGCCCGTGAGCTCGCGGGGTCGCTGAGCGAGCTGGAAGCCGAGTACGCGGCGGCGATCCGCGAATCCGCGGCGGCCTCCTACGGCTTGTCGGTCGCCTTCTACCGGCTGGTGCGGGCACTGGAGACCGGTCGCGTGATCGGCGGTCCCGGCTACCGGCCGGGTGCTTCGCTCGGCTCCCTGTGGGCCGACTTCAACCGCGCCACCGGCAAGCGCACCAGCAGCGGCCCCCGCGAACGGTTGGATGAAGACACCCGCAACCCCTTCCCCGCCGACGCGGTGGAGAGGCAAGCCCGCAGGGTCGCAGAAACGTTCCGCCAGCAGGTCGCCGACCGGGTGGCCGCGCGCGAGCGCGAGCGCCCGGCCCGCCAGGGCTCGGCCGCTCTGGACGACCCGGCCCTGATCGCCTGGGAGCGCGAGTTCGCCGAGTCGCTGAAGACCGGCAGCTCCGGGGCGGGCGGGATGCTCGTCCAGGACGCCGGCCGCGACGCCGTCCATACCGCGCTCCAGGACGACCCGGGGGCGATCGGCTACTACCGGGCCACCGACGCGAGCCCCTGCTACTTCTGCGCGCTGATGGCCGCACGAGGCGCGGTCTACAAGTCCAAGCGGACGGCCGCGTTCGGCGCACACCCGCACTGCCACTGCCAGGCCGTCCCGATCTTCTCCCGCCGCTACCAGCTCCCCGACGCCAACGCGCGGTTCGCGCGGATGTGGCGGGAGTTCGGCGGGGGCTCGCTGGCCGACTGGCGCACCCACTACACCACGACGTAGGAGAGACATGTCCGAGCAGCAGTCCGAGACCCCGACCCCGGCCGAGGCGATCCCGGGTGGTGTGGTCAACCCGGCCACCCCGCCCGCGCCCCCGGAGCCTGAGACCCCCGCCGAGGAGAGCGTCGCGCCGAAGCCGGTGGAGCCGGACTACCGCGCGCTGTACGAAAAGATGCAGGCCGACCTGGACGCCACCCGCGAGCGCTCCACCGAGGCCGGTGTCGAGGCGGACGAGCTGCGCGCCCAGGTCGCGCAGCTCCAGGAGCAGGCCCTTCGGGACCGGATCGCCGCCGAGTACGCCCTGCCGCCGGTCCTCGCGGCCCTGGTCCAGGGCGGTGACGAGGACACCGTCCGCGCGCACGCCGAGCAGCTGGCCGCAGTCGCCGCGCCGAAGCCGCTGCTGGGCGCGGGCGGGCTGACCCCGCACTCCGAGCCCGACCCGTACAAGGGCCTGGCCGAGAAGCTGCGCCTTCGCCGCTTCGGCATCTGAGACCCCGTACCGCATGAGGCCGTCCCGCCCCGGGGCGGCCTTCCGTCTTCCCGAGGAACAGCGCTATCTCTCTCAACCCCGCACGTGCCAATGCCTTCCAGAACCCGGACAAGCTGGTCGCCCAGGCCATCGCCAACCTGAAGGACTCCGTCCTCCTGGCCCACAAGTTCGACCGCCGGGCCGCCGAGGAGTTCGTCAACGCCACCGGCCAGGTGCTCTCTATCCGCCGCCCCGCCCGCCTGAAGGGTGCCGAGGAGCGGATCGACGCCAAGCGCAAGTTCAACGACACCGCCACGTGGATTCAGTCGGAGAACCTGAACGAGGGCCTGCTGACGGTCAAGTTCGACACCCACGCCTACTCGGCGGTGGACCTGTCCGACGCTGAACTCTCGCTCGACCTCCTGTCGTTCGGCGAGCAGGTCATGGTGCCGCAGGTGGACAGCATCACCGAGCGCCTTGAGGACAAGGTCGCCAGCGCGATGACCGAGTTCCCCGACGTGGCGGCCACCGCGAAGATCCCGGTGGACCTGACCAAGGCCACCAGCGACGAGCAGGCCGGCCAGATGATCCGCAAGAGCCTCGCGCGCCTGCGCGTGCAGCTCAACAAGGAGAACGTCCCCGCCGAGGGCCGCACCGCCGTACTCGGCTCCGAGGCCGCGTACTACGTGCTCAACGACCCGAACATCTCCCGGGCCAACGAGTCCGCCAACGGCGGCGCGGCGATCCGTCAGGCCACCATCGGCAACCTGTACGGCTTCGACATCGTGGAGTCCACGAACGACGTCCTGGCCCCGCTGGGTGTCTACGCCTTCCACCGCTCCGCGATCCAGCTCGTCTCGGGTGCGCCGTCGGTCCCGGAGTCCGCGAAGGGCGGACGGCAGGCCGCTGACGGCTTCGCGCTTCGCTGGATCAAGGACTACAACTCCGGTGCCGCGATGGAGCGCTCGTTCCTCTCCTCGTACTGGGGCGCCACCCTGGTCACCGACCTGAAGAAGAACGAGACGAACTGGCAGGACCCGAAGAACCTGGTCAAGGTCCGGGGCATCCGCGTCACCTTCACCGGCGAGCCGACCGCCGTCCCCGCGAAGTAAGGGGGGCCCGTGGCGCTGGACGTCGCCGACCTCTTCAAGCGCCTGGGCAAGCCCGCTCCCGTGACCGGCACGCCGGACTGGGAGCGGGCGAACGCCGCGCTGGAGGACGCCTTCTGGGTGATCGCCGCCGCTGGGCACCCCGGGTGGACCCCGCAGCGCCACCCTCCGGTGATCCGCACGCTGGCCCTGGCCGTGGCGGACCGGCGCTTCCGCAACCCCGAGGGGTACGTGCAGGAGCAGGCCGGAGAGGTGTCCTACCGGATGCCGGACGGCTCGCCGATGGGCCTGGCCCTCACCCGGGGCGAGCAGGCGCTGATCGAGCGGGTAGCAGGCCGCGGTGGGCTCAAGTCCGTGAACGGCCGGCGCACCGTGCTCTCGCGTGGCCTGCGAACCGGCTACCCGTTCCCCGACCCCGAAGACTCCTGGGGGCTCGCGTGAGCCTGCTGGAGCGCGGCCGAACCCGGGTGACCGTCCACACGGTCCGCATGATCGATGACGGCTACGGCGACTGTCGGCCGGCACCTGGGCCACCCGCTGTCTACTCGGCGTGGGTCGCCCCGGTCGGCGACGCCGCCGGTTGGCGTGCCCCCGTCGGCGCTCAGGTCGGCTGGTCGCCGCCCGTGCGCCGCAAGGTGCTCTTCCCACCGGACGTGGTGATCGACAAGTGGTCGTCGCTGGAGTTCGCCGACGAAGGCGACCCCGGCACCCGCTGGGCCGTGGTGGACGCCCCGCGCGCCCACCACGGCGCTTCCGACCGCATGAGATTCGTGACCGTGATCGTGGAAGGCGGTGGCCAGAGTGGCGGAGATCCGTCCTGACCTGGACGCCGTGATCGCTGGGCTTCCCGGTGTGATGGGCGTGCTCAAGCTCGAAGCCGAGGAGCGCAAGGCCCGCATCACCGCGAAGGCCGCGCTCCACGTCGAGACCGGCGAGTTCATCGCCGGGCTGAAGGTCAAACGGCACGCCAAGGGCTACGCCATCGTCAACGAGGACCCGCTGGCCGCCCACAAGAACTGGGGCGGCTTCAACCACCGCGCCAACCGCCACGTGGACGGCATCCACGCGATGGAGGCCGCCCTGTGGTGACCCGCGAGCCGTACCTGATGCCCGACTCCGAGCGCATCGTCCTGGAAGCCCTGCGCACCGTCCTCCCGGAACACCGCTGCGCGGTCTACCTGCCCACCGACTGGCAGCTCGCGCTGCGCAAGACGGGCGGGCTGGTGATCGCCCGCCGGGTGGGCGGGGTGATGAAGGACAAGCGCTTCATAGACGAGGGCATGTTCACCGTCCAGACCTACGCCACCTCGCGCGCGGACGCCTCCCTGCTCGCCCGCCGCGCCCGCGCCGGCCTGGTCCGCCTGACCTTCGAGCAGTTCGGCAACGCGGACGGTTACCTGTCCCGCTTCCGCGAGGCGACGGGGCCGTTCATGACCACCGACCCGATGACCGAGGCCCAGACCGGCTTCTATCGCTTCTCGGCCAACTACATGATCGCTACAAGGCCCCGCTGACGGGCCGGAAGGGAGTCAGCATCGCTGACGACACCCCGGTCCTGGTACCGGGTACCGGATACATCTACGTCGCCCCGCCGGGCACCGCGCTGCCGGACCTGAGCAAGGGCTTCGACCCGAAGGACTCGACCAAGTGGGGCCCCGGCGGCCTGACGTGGAAGTCCATCGGCAACACCTCGCTGGACAACGGGATCGAGATGAGCGTCGACGGCGACGAGCCCGAGGTGCTGGGGTCCTGGCAGAACAAGTCCCTGAAGACGACCGACCCGGGCAAGACCTACGCGGTGACGATCAACCTGTCCGACTTCACCGCCGAGTCGTACAAGCTCTACTACGGCACCGACAAGGGACTCGACGCCAAGGGCCTGTTCTCGATCCCGACCAGCCCCACCGCCCAGAACCGGGCGCTGCTGATCGCGGCCGTGGACGGCGGCAAGGCCGTCGTGTGGCACTATCCGAAGACCTCCATCATCGGCGCGGACGCGGTGACCATGGACCCTGCCGCACTCGGCGAGATGCCGGTCAAGGCCACCGTCGTGGCCCTCAACCAGAGCACGCCGCTCGGCTCCGTCACCCCCGTGTTCGACCTGGCAGCCGGCCTGCCCGCCGGAACCTGATCCACCCCACCCCCAGCTAGGAGAGATCCACCCTGAGCACCACCTTGGACTTCGCCGACCTCGCCGCCGAGGCCGAGCGCAAGCACACTGGCAAGGGCCTGAAGTTCGTCGCCAAGAACGGCAAGAAGGTCCGGCTGCGCCGCATCGAGGCCCTGCCCGGCGGTGACCTGAAGACCGCGCTGTCCCTGCTGGACGCGGTGCAGTCGAAGAAGGTGTCCAACGAGCGCCGGATCGAGGCGATGACCGGTCTGCTGGTCGCGGTCGCCTCCGACAAGAAGGCCATGCGCGAGAGCGTGGACGCCCTGCCGCTGGAGCAGGCCATGACCGTGGTCGAGGCGTGGATGGAGCAGGCCGCGCCGGGGGAAGCCGCAGCCTGATCAGGCTGCTGGACGAGCACGGGGCGCAGATCACCGCCGACCTGCGCCGCTACTGCGGGGTGAACGTCCTGGACTGGGTCCGGGGCCGCCACTCCGCCCGCTACGTCCTCGCCCTGATCGGGACTCTCCCCGACGACTCCGCGACGATGGCCGCAGTGCGCGGCGGCCGTGAAGCGTTGGGCTGGGACGCCAGGACGTACGTCCTGGCGGATCTCGTGGACGCCGTCCAGGCGCTCACCCACGTCCAGGTCGCCAAGAGCGCGAAGAACCCCCGCACCGTCGAGCGCCCGAAGCCCTACCCGCGCCCGTACGCGAAGAAGGCCCGCAAGGCGGCCGGCACCAGCCCCTTCGCCGCCGCCCTCCAGCGTGAGGTCGGCGAGGGTGGGGGTCCTGTCCTCGCCGAGGCGTCAACCCCCCTTGCAGAAACGTTCCGCCTACCGGCGGCCGTCCTCGCGCGCTCCGCCGTGCCGGGCAGGCCCGCACCGGTCCGACTCACGTAGGAGGTGAGCCGATGGCCGGTCCCGGCGGCAAAGAGGCCGGGCGCGTGCACGTACGCGTCCTGCCCGACACCTCGGACTTCCGCCAGCGCCTCAAGCAGTACTTGGAGATGCTGGAGAAGTACACCAAGCTCAAGGTCAAGCTGGACCTTGACACCACGGGCGTCAACGCCCGGCTGCGGGAGCTGACCCACGACCGCAACGTCCGGGTCAACGTCTTCGCCGACACGGCGGAGGCCGCAGCGCGGATCGCCGCGCTCACCCGCGAGCGACGAGTCCGCATCCGGGCCGAGGTCGACACGGTCCCGGCGGACGGGCAGATCCGCCGCTTCACCGGCCGCCGCTGGCGGCTGGGCATCAACGTCCACCTCGCCCGGGGCGGGTTCGAGCGGGCCAAGTCGGGCCTTGCCACCCTGGGCTCGGGGGTCGCGGAGATCGGCCGCAACTTCGGCCGGCTCTTCACCCTCTCGATCGAGCAGACCGCCTCAGCCCTCCAGGGCATCGGGTCGGGCATCAGCTCGGCAGCCCAGGGCACCCTGGGCATGGCGGCCGGGTTCGCCCAGTCCGCCGCTGCTGCGCTTCCCCTGCTGGTCGCGGTCACCGCCATCGCCACATGGGTGACGGTGGTCGCCTCCGGGCTGATCGCAGTCATCGCACTGGCCGCGCTGCCAGTGCTGCCGATCGGGCTCGCGGCCGTCGCGGCAGCGGGCGACATGAAGGCCCTCGGCAAGAAGACCGAGGAGGCGATGCAGGCAGCGTCCGAGGCGCTGAAACCTGCAACTGCCGCTATACGTACCGAGTTTGGCGGTGCGGTACGCGATGTAACGGCCTGGTTCAAGCAGGCCGAGCCGCAGATCAAGGCGTTCTTCGACGCCGGGGCGCAGTTCGTACGTCCCATGGTGAAGTCGATCACCGACTTCACGGACGTCCTGTTCCCCAAGCTCACCGAGGCGATGAACTCGCCGGGGATGAAGGCGTTCACCGAGCAACTGCCGGTGGCGCTCGTCGCCCTGGGTGCTGCCCTGGGGGACTTCTTCCTCACCCTGTCCAACGGGGGCGCCCAACTCCAGCTCATCCTGGGCCCGTTGGTCGGCCTGCTCGATGCCTTCCTTCAGGGGATCGCCTCCCTGGCGGTTGCCTTCGCCCCTGAGATCGCCGCGTCGATCAGCTGGTTCGCGGACACGCTGCGCCAGTTCTTCGACGTCTTCAAGGAGAACGCGCAGGCAACTGCCGCCCTGATGCGGCTAGTTGACCTCGGGCTCCGCGCCCTGGTGATCGGCTTCTCGGTCACGATGCAAGCCTGGGACATGCTGGCGACCGCCGCCGTGGCTGCCTGGCACGCTGTGCAGGCAGCCTGGGACGGGCTGACGTCCGCCACGGCCTCCGCTTGGGCGTCCGTGTCCTCCTGGACGTCCTCCACCTGGGCGTCCGTGACGTCCTGGGTCTCCGGCGCGGCGTCGTCCGCCAGCTCTGCTGTCGCGTCCGCCTGGGGGTCCGTGACCTCATGGACCTCGTCCACCTGGGCGTCCGTGACCTCGTGGACCGCCTCGTCCTGGGCGTCGGTGACCTCCACCGTGTCGTCGTCGGCCTCGTCGGTCGGCTCGGCCGTCTCGGCAGCCTGGCGGAACGTGACCTCGTGGACCTCGTCCGCCTGGGAGTCCTGCGTCGGCTTCGTCTCGTCGGCCTGGTCCAAAATCGCCGACGGAGTCTCGTCCGGGATAGGCACGGTGGTCGGCTACGTCTCCAGCCTGCCGGGCAAGATCCTCGGTGCGATCGGCGATCTGGGCTCGCTGCTGTACGACAAGGGCAAGTCCGCGATCCAGGGCCTGGTCAACGGCATGAAGTCGATCAGCGTCGGCGGCATCGTCTCCGGCATCGTGGACAGCCTCAACCCGTTCCGCTCGGCCCCCGCCTCCGCCCCGGTGGCCGCGCCGCGCTCGCTGATAGCCGCGCCGATGGCGTTCGCCGCGATGCCGGCCGCCGCTTACGCGAGCCCGCTGGAGCAAGCCCTTCGCCCGGTTACCTCGGGGCTGCGCTCGCTCGACTCCTACGGCTACGGCCAGCGCGCCGCAGCCAGCCTGCGCCCGCCCGACCCCAAGGCCGCAGGCCGGGAGCGCTACGGCCCGAACATCACCGTCAACGCCACCACCAACGCCAACCCCCACGAGATCGGCAAGCAGATCGCGTGGGAGCTGAAGACCTCCGGGAGGTAGCAAGATCGGGGCTCTCTCCCCACCCTTCATCGGCGACGTCACCGCCCACACCGCCCGCGTCTTCTACACGAAGACGCCGGGCGCGTGGACGGACGTCGAGACCACCAACGCCAAGACCGGCAAGGCACATTACGACGCCGAGGACCCCACCTGGCCGGGCACCGCCCTGGTCGGCGACGGCGGCCCGCTGGGCGACGACCCGCAGCTGGAGCCGGACACCGAGTACCGGGTCCGCTACCACAGCACCGGCACCGGTCTGGACTCCTGGTCGGACCCGGTCACCTTCCGGACCCTGCCGGACCTGCCGCCACCCAAGCGCCCGGACATCGGCCGCCAGCCCAGCGCCCGCAACCCCTACACCGCAGCGCCGTGGACGGCGACGTGGGGTGGGCTGCTGCTCGGTGAGGACTCCTCCGTCGTGCTGGAGGAGGTGGGCGGCCTCCTGGACGCCCCCGAGGTGCGGACCTCGGACGCCGAGCTGCTTCAGCGCGACGGCCTGACCCCGGGCACCGACTACATGGGTGCGCGCACGGTCACCCTGACCATGCTGGCCCTGGACGACCACGAGGTCCCGGACCTGCTGGCCGCGTTCGCCCCGGGCGGGCCGGAGAAGCCGTTCGAGTTCGCGTTCCCCGGGGTGGCCGGCGGGCGGTCCAGGCTCATGGCCCGGGTCCGCAAGCGGGCCGTCACCGTGGACAAGGAGTTCCACGCGGGCCGCCGCCGAGTCACCGTCGAACTCCTCGCCACCGACCCTCGGTTGTACTCGGCCGACCAGGCGCGGGCGACCGTGGCGGTGGCCGTCCCCCGTGGCGGGCGGCCGATCTTCCCGCTGACGTTCCCCTTCGACATGGGCAACGGCCCCGCCACCCGCTCCGCCCCGGACATCGCCAACACCGGCTCGGTCGACACCTGGCCCGTCGTGCGGATCACCCCGGCCACCGGCGAGATCCGCGACCCGTCGCTGACCCTCGTCCACGACGGCGAGCGCAAGCGCTTCGCTACCCGGGGCCTGCGAGTCGGCCGGGGCGACGCTCTGGTCATCGACATGGGGCGTCGCCGCATCACCCTCAACGGCGCTTCCCGCTTCGGGCAGGTCGATCCGACCTCCCTCTGGTTCTCCGTCCCGCCCGGCGGCAGCACCCTCCAACTCGACGTACTGGAAGGCCCCGATGGGGTCACGGCGGACGTCTCATGGCGCTCCGCCTGGATGTAAGGACCCCTCTCTTGGCTGTTGAACTCCGCGCCCCGCTCTTCGTCCAGCAGGGCCGCTATGACGCGCTCGACCTGCGGACGATGATCGGCGGCACCCGGGGCGCACACGTCGGCGTCGCCGGACCCACCGCCCTGCTGGTCGAGAAGATCGACAACCCCACCCCCAGGGTCTCCGTCGCCGCCGGTTCCGTGTGGCTGCCCGACGACGTGGCCGTGTCCCACAAGGGCGCGGTGCACTTCGCCAACCTGGACGCCAGCATTCAGCTCCAGTGCTCCACCCCCAAGCCGGGCGAGGCCGCCCGCGCCGACCTGGTCGTGGCGTTCGCCGACCCCGACAGCGCCCCGGCCGGCCCGCTGCTGATGGACATGAAGACCACCGCGGACCGCTACATGCAGCCCGTCACCTACGCCGCCGACGGCACCCCCTACGCCGCCCCGGCCGCCGTCGCTGCGGCCTCCGGCACGCAGCTGACCAAGGAGGGCGCGAAGGGCTGGTCCGTCGCGGTGCTCGCCGAGTCCAGCCCCGGCGCGAAGGACTGGCCGGTGCCCTCCAACTGCATCCGCCTCGCGGTGGTGAACATCGCCCAGACCGGCATCACCGGGATCGAGGACCAGCGCTTCGTCGTCGCCGGGCAGCTCGACACCACTCCGCTGCGCCAGCTCCGTACCGCCGGGGCCCAGGGCATCGCCCAGGCCGCCGTCGGTGCTCCGGCCGGCAGTCTGGTCTACGACTCGGTCAGCACCGCCCTGCACAAGGTCACCGGGCCCGGCACCACTGCCCCGGTCCTGCCGGGCGCGGTCCGCCAGGACGCCTCCTACCAGGCTCCCGAGAACGCGTGGGGCGCCGAGGGCTGGCACACCTTCACGGCTCCGGCCGCTCCGTACCCGCGCCTGGTGACCATCAGGTTCGAGTGCACCTATCAGGGCGACTTCGGCGAAGGCTGGATCACTCCCGTGGTCTTCGGGCACGGGGAGAGCCGCCGCGCGGGACGGCCGCAGTACGTTCGAGTGGGCGATGCCCGGGACGCGCGCGGATCGGGCACCATCAAGGTCCCCGCCGGTACACCGATGAGCGTCAGCACCACGTGCCGCCCCGACAACACCGCGACCAACAACGTGAAGTTCAAAGCGGCGTGGACCTCGTACGCCGAGGCCGTCATCGTCCAGGCGGCCTGATGAGCGAGGACAACGGCTACCGCGTGATCCTGTCCGAGTTCAAGGGCGGCCGGCTGCTGGCCGAGCTGCCCGTCTCGGGCCTGTCCTTCCGCTCCATCCTCAACGCCCCCGGCTCCGCGAACTTCAGCGTGCCGCTGGCCGCCGAACCCCTCGCCGGCCTGGACTGGTCGCTCATCTCGCCCTGGCGGATCATCGCCCACGTCCAGCGCGGCAGCCGCGTCCTGTGGGGCGGCCCCCTGCTCACCTGGTCGGTCGACCTGGCCGCCGAGGGGATGACGCTCGACTGCGTGGGCCTGTGGGAGTACTACCGCCGCAACATGATCAACCTCGGGTACTCCACCGGCACCACGCCGCGCGAGCAGACCACCATCGCCCGCGAGCTGATCCAGACCTTCGCCGACAACCCCTCACCCGTCGCCCCCGGCCAGCCCGGCTACTGGGGCAGCAACGGCCCCGGCGCGCTCACCTTCGACCCCGACCTGGACACGATGAAGCGCGAGCGCACCTACCCCTGGTTCGAGTGGAAGTCGGTGGGCGAAGCCGTCGAACAGCTCGGCGCGGTGATCAAGGGCTTCGACTTCCGCATCGACCACGACTGGGACGTGGACGCCCGCGTGATCCGCAACCGCTTCCGCTTCCTCCACCCGGCTGGCGGCGTGGACACCGGCATCGTCCTGGAGCACGGCACCAACTGCACCGTCACCACCGTCACCTCCGACGGCGACAAGATGTGCACCGAGACCGGCGTCAACGGCGCTGGCGAAGGCTGGAGTCAGCTCAAATCCTGGTGGTACAACGGCCAGTTGGAGACCGAGGAAGGCCGCCGCATCCCGCGCCTGTCCGCCGTCGAGACCAACAACTCGGTCGTCCGCGTCGAGACACTGACCGCGCAGGCCGAGCGCATGACCGCCGTCGGCGCGTTCCCCCTCGTCGTCCCCGAGGTCACCCTGCACCCGGGCGGCGAGTACACCGCCGCCGAGCTGCGCGTCGGCCACAAGATCCGCGTCCGCGCCCGCACCGCTCGCTGGCCCGGCATCGACGCCGAGTACGTCATCCAGGAGATCGCCACCAAGGTCACCAGCAGCGGCGAGGAAACGAGCCTCAGCCTGGTCCCCGTCACGATCTTCGCGCGCGTGGACGACTGGGTCCAGGGGCAGCTGGGGGCCGCCGCATGACCGTCTACGGCCGCCCCACCCTCGCCGACGAGTTCCAGGGCATCGACACCCGTCTGTCCGCGATGGAGCGCACCGCGAGCGCGCTCGGCGCTGTCCTCCCGATGACCCCGTACCGGCCGGGCCTGGACGTCGCCACCGCCTGGCGCGCCGCCGCCACCATCCCCACCGCCGGCATCGCCCACCCCATCCTGCGGCTGGACTGCCGCGTCTCCGCCAAGCAGGGCGCCAATGTCTGGCTGCGCCTGTTCGACGTGGACAGGGCCCGCGCGGTCACCGCGGAGTGGCAGTACACCGGGGGCGCGCTCAACAACGGCTGGGTCCGCCTGGACTGGGTGCTGCCGATGGGTGGCGGCCAGCCGGGCGAGTGGCAGCGCCTCCTCCTCCAGACCAAGACCGACGTCACCGGGGGCGGCACCGTCGATCCCGGCGTGGCCATGGCCCTGCCCTTCAACCAGGCCCCCGCCGCGACCGAGGCCGGCACCTGGACCCCCGTGCCGATCCCGCCCGGCTACGCCTGACCTCCAGCTGTAACCCGCGCAGCGGCCCCGTCCGAACTCCCGGGCGGGGCTTCCCTGTTGAAAGGACCTGTTTCATCTCCCGCGAAGCAATGATCACCGAGGCCCTGAAGTGGGCTGACCAGAACTACCGAGGTGGCCTCTCCCCGAACGGCCGCTACTACGACACCCCGTTCGGGAAGTGGTACGCCCCCGGCTTCAACCACGAGCCGTACTGCGACATGTTCGTCTCCTGGTGCGCCGACAAGGGCGGCGAGGCCGCAGCGGTCGGCCGGTACGCGTACTGTCCCTCCCACGTCCAGGCGTTCCGCAACAAGGGCCAGTGGTTCGGCCGCGACGCCGCGTTCAAGCGCGGTGACGTCATCTTCTTCAGCTGGGACGGCGGCCCCACCGCCGACCACGTCGGCATCGTCCTGGAGGACTCCGCTCCTGGCCAGCAGGTCAAGACCGTCGAGGGCAACACCGCCCGTGGCGACGGCGCGGGCCAGGGCTCCGGCGGCTACGTCGCCCGCAAGACCCGCCCGCGCTCCGTCGTGCTCGGCGTCGGCCGCCCCGCCTACACCTCCGGCAGCAGCAGCAACAACGGCGGCACCACCACCCCGAGCGGCCAGGCCGTCACCATCAACGGCCTCGCGTACGGCCCGGGAGCACGCGGCGAGCACATCACCGCCATGGGCCGAGCCCTCGTCCGGGCAGGCTGCTCCCGCTACACCGAGGGCCCCGGCCCCGTTTGGGGCGGCGCGGACACCGAGTCGATGCGCGCCTACCAGATCAAGATCGGCGACACCGACAGCGCCGACGGCATCCCCGGCCCCAAGCAGCTCACCCGTCTGCTCGCCGAGTATGGCGACGCCCCCGCGCCGCAGCCGCCGGCCACCCGGACCTTCACCGTCCGCCGGGGCATGACCCTGGGCGGCATCGCCGTGGCACTCGGCACCACCGTGGCCGGTCTGCTCTCCCTGAACCCCCAGATCGACAACCCGGACCGGATCACCGAGGGCCAGCAGATCACCGTCCCCGCCGCGTCACCGGCCACCCCGGCATCCCCGGCCCCACAGCCGAGCGAGAGCCCGGCCCCGGCCGAGACCCCGGCGACGGAGGCACCGCGGCCTGCCCCAAATCCGGACCCGCTGCCCAGTCCGGCCCCGGGCGCGGCCACCCACACCGTCGCCGCAGGCGACACCCTGACGGCCATCGCCGCCCGCTACGGCGTCGGTCTGGACGCCGTGGTCAACGCCAACCCGCAGCTCGCCGACCCGGACCGGATCGAGGTCGGCCAGGTCATCAGCCTGCCGACCGCCACCGCCGGAGCCGCCGCGCCGCCGGTCCACGCCGTCGTGCCCAGCGACACCCTGTGGGACATCGCCGCCAGCCGCCGCGTCACGCTGGAGGCCCTGGTCGCCGCCAACACAGCCACCGTGGCGAACCCGGACCTGATCTACCCGGGCCAGGCGATCGTGATCCCGGACGGCTCCGCCCCTGTCCCGAAGCCCGCCAGCCCGAAGCCCGCGGAGCTGACGAGCGGTCAGGAAAACTCGAGCGAGCCGACCGCCCCGGCCCTGGCCCCGGAGGTCGAGGAGGTGCCGGCCGCCCCGAGCACCAGCTATTCGGCGGACCTCGCGGGGTGGATCGAGGAGGCCCGGGACATCCTGCGTGCGAACGGCGACCTGGTCCCCAGCGCGGCGGCGATCGAGCACCGCGCGATGGTCGAGTCCGGCGGCAACCCGCTCGCCGAGAACCACTGGGACAGCAACGAAGCGCTCTACGGCGGGACGTACGGCCTGCTCCAGACCATCCGGCCGACGTTCGACGCCTACGCGTTGCCCGGCCACCGCAACATCCTCAACCCGGTGGACTCGATCATCGCCGGAGTCCGCTATGCGAATGCGACCTACGGCAGCTTCGAAAGCATCGCCTGGAACGAAGGGGGCTACTGATGGCCCGAGACGAACAGCTTGGCGGCGTCGTGATCGGCCCGCGCGAGATCTACGACGAGCTGGTGGGCGTCCGAGAGGACGTCCGCTCGCTCGCCCAGAGCCGCGACACCGTGGACGCGGTCCTGGAAGACCACGAAGACCGCGTCCGCGCGCTGGAGCGCTGGCGCTACGGCGTCGTCGCCTCCGGACTCGCCGGAGGCACCGCACTGATCACTGATGTGGTCGCACGACTGAAGGGCTGACCGCCATCGACAACCTGAAGACCTGGCTCACCGACAACCCGGTGAAGGCGCGCGCGGCCGTCGTCGCGCTGCTGACCGTGCTCGGCACCGTCGTGCCCAAGCTCGCCGGGATCGAGACCAACGAAGCCGTCATCGGCCTGCTGCTCGCCCTCGCCGCGATGGCCGGCGGGCACTCCGCGGGTAAGCGGGTCGTCACGCACGCGACCGACACCGCGAACTCCGAGGCCGCCCGCGCCGCAGCACTCACCGAGTGCTGCGCGTGCCCGCACGAAGCGCCCGGCCCGGCTGTCGCGTACGGCAGTGACGGCATGAAGATCAAGCGATGAACCGGGCCCCGGCCTGCCTTCGGGCAGGTCGGGACTTTTCTCGTTGCAGTGCGGGGCGTGGTGGAATGAAGGTCGGGCGGGCATTGTTTGAACGGAATTCCGCCCGACAGACGTGAGAGGATTCCATGGCCGCGAGGAAGCCGACCAAGGCGAGCTGGCAGGTTGTCCCCGGAGCCCAAGAGGTGATGGACAGGGCGCTGCCGCTGGCCCGGTCCGCCCAGGCCCGAGGGTATGGACCCCTCGCTGCCGTGGTCTTCGAGACGGCGTTCCTGTTCGTGAATTCCGATGGTCTGCCGGACCTGCGGAGGGACAGCCATCAGGCCAAGAGATGGATGTCCGATCTTCTTGACTCTGCGGGTCTCAAGCCGGTGCCGGGAGACTCCACCGACCACCGCAAGGAACTGAAGAAGAACCGCGAGACGACTTTGCAGGGCATCCGCGCGGCGATGTCTCAGGTACGGGTCGACTACGTCCGCAGCCTGGACCAGGACCCCGTCCAGCGAGAGAAGCTGTTCCCGGGGCTGACGTCCTCGGACGAGATCTTCGCGTACTACCGGATCGTGCCGCAGGCCCAGAAGGAGATCGTTTCCGCGAACCGCCAGGCCCTCCAGGTCGCCAGCAGAATCGCCTTCGCTGAGGATGACGGCCTGGCGGTTCCTCCGGCCCGCAGCCCCCAGGTGGTCCGCAGCTTCCGGCTCGCACTAGCCACGCTGGACCCGCAAGCCTTGGACGCCGCGACCCGTTCCCAGCTCCGTCAGGAACTCAGCGAGACCCGTGCGGCGCTGCTCGCGCTGGAGGACGCGCTGAGCTGATCTCCGACCCCAGGCCCCGCCTTCCCCACCTCGGGGAGGGTGGGGCCTTTTCGCATTCCGGGCCTGTTCGGGAGCTTGTTAACCGGTGCGGCTTAACGAGTACGAAGGAGCGTGCCGACTTGAAGAACATCGCACTGATCGGCCGGGCGAGATCCGGCAAGGACACGACGGCCGGGGTCCTGGCCGAGTACGGGTACGTGCGGCTCGCGCTGGCGGACCCGCTCAAGCAGATGGCCTACGACATCGACCCGATGGTGGGCACCGAGCTGCTGGGGGTGAACGCCCCGGTCCCGGTGCGCCTGGCCGACGCGGTGGACCGCTACGGCTGGGAGACGGTGAAGGACAGGTTCCCGGAGGCCCGCAGGCTCTTGCAGCGGCTCGGCACCGAGGGCATCCGCCGCCACGTGGACCCGGACTTCTGGATCGACCAGTGCCTCCGGTCCGCCGCCGCCGCGCAGAGTCCGGTCGTGGTCACCGACGTGCGCTTCGACAACGAGGTTGCCGCCCTGCGGAAGGCGGGGTTCACGGTCTGGTTCATCGACCGGGGCGGGGCCGACGGCGACCACCCCAGCGAACAGCTCGGCCCCGAGCACGCCGACGTCACCGTGGCGAACACCGGCACCCTGGCCGCCTTCCACACCCGAATCCGCGAAGCCCTGGAGGCCCAATGACCCTGCGCGAGCGCTTCGATGCGATCGACCGCACCGCCACCGCGATCGAGAACATCGTCTTCATCTACACCCCCGTCCCGGACCCACTGACCCCGGACGAGCGGGAGGCCGACGAACAGGCGGCGAATGCCCGCGTCGAGGCGGAGGTGCCCGGCTTCGCGGACACGCTGCCCTCGCTCACCACCGCGGCCTGACCACCCGCCACTTCCAGGCCCGTCCCCTCCCGGGGCGGGCCTTTCCCATGCCCCGAAGCAGAGAAGAGAGCCCATGTCCGAAGGCGTCCGCACGATCCACCAGAAGGGCTCGCGCTACTACGTCCACCCCGAGAGCGGCGACCTCGCCCCCTCGGTGACGTCGGTGTTGAACATGGAGGCGAAGCCGTTCCTCCAGAACTGGTCGGCCGGCATGGCGGCCGAGGCCGCCGTCACCGACCTTGAGGTCGTCCAGCGCATCGCCTCCCGCGACCGCCAGGCCGCCGTCGACTTCCTGAAGTTCGCGGCGAAGAGGTACACCAAGCTGCGCGCCGACGTCGGCAGCCTGGTCCACGACTTCTTCGAGCTGCGCCTGCGCGGTGAAGAGGTCCCGTACCCGCACCACGACGTCGAGCCGTACGTGCCGCACATCGAAGCGTGGCTGGACCGCTACCAGCCCGAGCTGCTGCACGCGGAAGACGTCGCCTGGTCGCGCGAGCACGAGTACGCGGGCAGCTTCGACTTCCTCGTCAAGATCAACGGCAAGGTCGTCCTGGGCGACCTGAAGACCTCCAAGAGCGTGTACCTGTCGGTGGCCACTCAGCTCGCCGCGTACGCCCACGCGGACGACCTGATCACGGTGGACCGCAAGATCGTGCCATTTCCGAAGGTCGACGCAGGGGCGGTGCTGCACGTCACCCCGCAGCGGGCCGAGTTCCGGCCGGTGAAGATCGACCGCGAGATCTTCGACCGGTTCCTCACCCTGCGCAAGCGCTTCGCGGAGGACCGGGCCTCGGACGCCGGGATCATCGGCCGCGTCGCGTGGAAGAACGACGCTGGCCACCAGACCGGCACCGCCCGCCGTGCCTCCTGAGCTGCCTGTTAACCGCCCCGGCTCAATCCCCACGGGCCGGTGTTAACCGCCCCGGCTCAACCTCCACGGGGCCGACCGACCGGCGGCCCCGCCCCCGAATGAACGGACTGCACTTGAGCGACGCACTCGACAACATCTTCGCCTCCGACCCGGAGCTGGCCGAGCGCGCGGAGCGCGCCGAAGCCAACGCCCGGCCGGACCTGGCCGGCGTCTTCCGCAACTACGAGGCGGCCCCCGACGGCGGCTTCCCGATCGCCCAGCACGAGTGGATGGTGACCACCGCGCTGCCGTCCACCGCCGAGGCCGTGGCCGAGCTGCTGGGCGGCACCCCGTACGAGCGGGAGACCGAGGCCGAGGACGCCATGGCGGTCAAGACCGACGTCGACCGGGTCGAGGTCGTCATCGACGGCCCCGAGGCCGTGAGGCTGGACTTCAAGCAGTGGGTGAACGGCAAGCTCGCGCACCACTGCGACACCCGGTCCTTCCTCAGCCCGCCGGAGGACGTCGGCGTTCCGTGCCGCTGCCCCGGCACCATCGCCGAGCTGAAGGACCGCGCGAAGGCGGAACGGGGCCCCAAGCCCGCCATCGAGATCGACTTCACGCTGCCTCACGCCCTGGAGCTGGGCCGCTTCCGCTTCAAGACCTCGGGCTGGTCGCTGATCGCCGAACTGCCCGCACTGAAGGGCGCGCTGGCCCGCTCCGGCGGCCCCTCGCTCGCCCACCTCATCAACGAGCGGGTGCAGTACACGAGCAAGGCCGGCCGAGACGTCGACTACCAGAAGGCCGCAGTGAAGGTCATCAAGCCGTACGAGCAGGCCATCACCGACAGCCCGTCGGCCGCGATCGAGGAGGAGCCGCCGTTCTAACCGGCGCTCCACCCCAGCAGCACCACACCAGCGGGACCGGCTTCTTCGGAGGCCGGTCCCGCTCTCGTTTCCCTGGAGAGAGAGCCCCGTGCACACCCCGACCATCGCCGAGCCGATCCCGGCCCGGCTGCTCAACCCCCTGTCCCGCACCGACCGGGCGCAGGAGATCATGCGCTCCGCCTTCCGCGAATCGCCACGCCCGCCGTCGGCCGGCACCCGCAACTCGCAGGCCAAGCTGACCGAGCGCAAGGTCTACGCGATCCGCCGCTCCGCCGACCTGGGCGCCAGCCTGTCCGCTCTCGCGGAGGCGTTCAACATCTCCGAGCGCGCGTGCCGCCACATCGCCCGCCGGACCTCCTGGGCCCATCTGCCGGAGAGGGGCTGAGCGTTGACCGACCACTCCACCCCGCTGTGGAAGGTCCCGCCCGAGCAGCGCCGGACCTTCCTGCACGCCCGAGCACGGGCGCTCGCCGCCGAAGGTGTGCGGCCCTCGCGGCTGCTGCGGGCGTCCGACGCCGCCCACGTCGCGGACTTCCGCGAGCCCCGGCCGCCGGAGGAGACATGACCTTCCGCATCGGGGCGGGCATCGCCCCCGCGCTCGGCGACCTTCGTACCGCAGGCCCCGGGGACCTGGTCCTCTTCCTCCACGACGCCCGCGAGCGGGCCGACTTCGCCCGCTACTGGGAGGCCGCCGCGACGGCTGTCTTCCGGGGAGCCGGGCTCACGGTGGTGACCGCCTAGTGGCCAACCGCAACAAGGCGAAAGGCACCGGCTGGGAGACCTCGGTGGCCGACTACCTGAACGAACAGCTCGGCCAATACCGGGAGTTCTGGAAGGACAGCGACCGCGCAGTCCGCTGGAAGGACCCCACCGACGGGGACAACGTCCGCCGCAACGTCCAGGAGGGCGCGGCCGACATCGGCGATCTCGGAGTGCGCCCCTTCACCGGAGAGTGCAAGGCCGAGAAGTCGTACGACCTCGCCTCCTACGTCCGCCAGGCCGAGGCCGAGGCGAAGAACGCCGGCCAACTGTTCGGGGTCGCGTACGTGAAGCGGCCCCGAGCGAAGACCGAGGACGGGTACGCCGTCACGTCGATCCGCACGCACGCGGCGATCGTCAAGGCTCTTCGGGCCGCTGGTTACTGAGTTTCACAAGGAGAGAGAAACATGATCAACGAGATGGTTCTGACCGAGTCCCCTGCCGCCCGTGCCGGGCTTGTCGAGAAGACCGATGTCCTGGACAAGGTCGGAGCGCTGGCCACCCTGCCGGACGGCATCCACGTGGACCGGGCTGGCGTCGCCGCGTTCTACGGGGTGGACCCGAACACCGTGAACGCGATGGTGAAGCGGCACAGGGCGGAGTTTGAGGAGACCGGTCTGCGTACGCTTCAGGGGGCCGAGGAATTTCGGGCACATGGTGTACCCGTAATTGGCCGTGGCCGTCCGAACCTCCAGGTGTTCACCCGTCGCGCTGTCCTGCTGGTGGGCATGCTGCTGCGTGACTCGCCGGTGGCGCGGCAGGTTCGCGGCTACCTGCTGAACTTGGAGGAGCAGGCGGAGGCACCGGCCCGTGACGCGGCGGTGCTCGCGCTGGCCGAGCAGATGAAGGTGCTGGCCGACCGGGTGGAGGAGATCACTCCGGCGTTCAAGGCCCAGCGGGCTGCGAGCGAGAACGCGGGCGGCTACCTGCTGCACGACGTGGCGAAGGCTCTCGGAGTGACGCATCACCTGCTGCGTCCGGCCCTGGTGGCGGATGGCTACCTGGCGGTGGAGCACACGCCGGGCGGGCGGGCGATGTACCGGCCGACGCGGGAGGCCGAGGGCATGTTCGTCGCGGACGGCCACCGGACCGTCCATGCCACTCCGGCCGGGCAGGCGCTGTGCGAGCGGCTGTACGGCTGAGGAGCGGGCTGTGCGCATGTCAGAGATCCTGGACCGGCTGGAGGAGTGGCGGGACTACCAGCCCGGCGAGTGGGTCGCCCGCTGCCCTGCCCATGACGACGGGAAGCCGTCGCTGTGGATCAACCTGAAGAGCGGCGGCATGGTGGGCATGGCCTGCCGGGCCGGGTGCCGCTTCGAGGACATCGTCGCCGGGATGGACCTCCTGCCGAGGCACCTGTTCAACGTTGACCCGGAGGGCTTGGCGGTCGTCGCCGAGGCGCGCCCGGAGCCGGTCTCCCCGTTCCTGACGGCGGCGTTGCGGGTGTGGCTGGACTCTTTGCCGGCCGGTGACGACGCTGCCCCGGCCGCAGGCTACACGCAGAAACGTTTCGGCCTGCCCCGGGCCGAGCAGGACCGGCTGGGCCTGCGCTGGTGGCCCGGCCCGCAGCCGTGCCCCGCGTGGGTTCCGACCTCGTTCGTCCGGTATCCCCGCCTCGTCGTGCCGATGGCCGACTTCGCGGGAGTGGCCCGGGGCGCGCAGGGCCGGGACCTGTCGGGGCGCTGCCCGGTGCGGTGGATTTCGCTTGCCAACCCCGACGGGTTCGAGTGGCAGCGGTACGGGGTGTTCCCCGGCCCGGACCCCGGCGCGCCGTGGGTCGTCGCCGAGGGTCTGTCCGATCCGCTGGCGATCGTCGCCGACGGCTACAACGCGATCGGGGTGCGCGGTGCCGCGCTGCTGAACAACGACCCCGCCACGCTCGACGCGCTGGCCGCCGGCCTTTCGGGGCGCGACGTGCGGGTGTGCGGTGACAACGACCGCTCCGGCCGGGAGTTCACCCGGACCATTCTGGCCGCCCTCCACGAACGGGAGGTGCACGCCCGGCAGTTGATCCTGCCCGAGGGCTTCAAGGACTACGCAGTATGGAGAGAGAACCGATGACGGCGTACGCCATCGACAGTCTGACCACCCCCTTCGAACCAGACCGGCCGTCGTTGACGCTGCCCCCGGAGCAGGCGGTGGCCGCCTACCGAGAGGCGGCGTCCCGGTACGGGGCCTCGGACATCGTGAACGCCCACGCCCTGGTGCAGTTCATGAAGGGCGGCATCAAGTACGCCGACGGCGTGGGCTTCCACGTCTGGTCGGGGACGCACTGGGTTCGCAACGAGGTGCTGGTGCGCCAGGCCGCCCACGACCTCGGGGCCGCGATGGTGGAGACCCTGGCCCGCGAGAAGGCGATCATCCGCGAGGCCCTGGCGCTGAAGCTGGCCGGGGACGCGCTGGACGCCGAGTACGAGAAGCAGGTCGCCGCGCTGCCGCTCGCCAAGGCGTCGAAGGGCTTCACCATGGCCCGACGCATTGACGACCTCATGCGCGAGCTGGCGTCGGTGCGCGGTGTGCACTGCGAAGTGGACGCCTTCGACAACCGGCCGCACCTGCTGTCGTTCGCCGACTGCACGGTGGACCTTCGTACCGGCGCGGCCCAGCCGCACGATCCGGCGGACATGCTGACCAAGTCCCTGCCGTGGAGGTACAACCCCAAGGCGCAGGCCCCGCGTTGGCTGCGGTTCCTAGACGAGGTGTTCCCCGCCGAGCCGCTGATGCCCGCCTACATCCACCGCCTGTGCGGGTACGGCATCACCGGCTCGACGGCCGAGCAGGCGTTCGCGGTGTTGGTCGGGATCGGGGCGAACGGCAAGAGCGTGTTCCTGGACACCCTCAGCCACGTGTTCGGCGCGCTGTCCGAGACGACGCGCTTCGAGACGTTCGAGGACCGGGGCAGCTCGATCCCCGCCGACCTGGCCGCGCTGCGCGGGGCCCGGATGGTGATGGCCTCGGAGGGCGAGGCGGGGAAGCCGATGAGCGAGTCCGTGCTGAAGCGCGCGACCGGCAGCGACAAGCTGACCGCCCGCTTCATGCGCGAGAACTTCTTCACCTACCAGCCGACCTTCCTGCTGTGGCTGGCCTCCAACCACACCCCGGCCTTCCGATCGCAGGACGCCGGCCTGTGGCGTCGGGTGAAGCTGATCAAGTTCGACCGCTTCTTCAAGCCGGAGGAGCGGGACCACGGCATCTTCGCCGACCTGCGTGAGGAGGCCGAAGGGATCGCCGCCTGGGCGGTCGCCGGGGCCGTGGAGTGGTACGCCGAGGGCCTGAAGGAGCCCGACTCCATCAAGACCGCCACCTCCAACTTCAAGGAGAACAGCGACGCCCTGGCGGAGTTCCTGACGGACGTCCTGGTGAAGACCGGCGACGACAAGAGCCACGTCCCCGCCCAGGACGCCTACAACGCCTACCGCGACTGGTCCGAGGCCCAGGGCGAGAAGGCATGGACCCGCCGCGGATTCATCTCCGCGCTGGACGAGCGCGGCATCCGCCAGCACCGCATGACGAAGGGCCGTGTGCTGCTCGGTGTGCGCTTCGCCGCCGAGGCGTCGCCGTCCGGCCCGGGGATCTTCGACACCACCAACGACTAGGAAGAGAGCACATGCGGGTACACCCGTACCGACTGGCCCAAGAGCCGGTCGTCATCAAGGTCCCCGAACGAGCGGAGGATCTGCGGGAGTTCCGCACCTGGTGGACCACCCACGCGGCGGCCGGCACCCTGATCGGCTTCGACACCGAGACCACGGGCCTTGCCTGGACCGACCGAATACGCCTCGTCCAGTTCGGCGACACCCACACGGCGTGGGTGATCCCCGTCGAACTCGGCCGGCCGTTCCGCGAGGCCGCGATCGAGGCCCTGGCCGTGCTGCCCAACCTGGTGGCGCACAACCTGGCGTTCGACGCGCTGAAGGTCGACACCGAGTTCGGTATCCGGCTCGAAGAGCTCTACCCGCGCGCCCGGGACTCCCGGGTGGCCGCCCATCTCCTGGACAGCCGCCACGACTACGAGGGCGGGGTGGGCCTGTCCCTCAAACCGCTCTCCGCTTGGTACGTCGACCCCACCGCGCCCGACACCCAGGGCGACCTGACCCGCGTGTTCAACGGGCTGGGCTTCACCAAGGCGACCGGGTGGGCGGGCATCAGCCTCTCGCACCCCGTCTACGAGTTGTACGCCGGGCTCGACGCCCTACTCGTGGCCCGGCTGCTGCCCAAGCTGCTGGACCGCTACAAGGCCGAGGGGCTGCGTTCGGCGCTGCTGCCCTACGAACACCGGCTCGCGCTGGTGTGCGCGAAGCTCCAGCGCACCGGGATGCTGATCGACCCCGAGTACACCGAGGGTCTGATCGGGCGGCTCGGACGGCAGAAGGAGAAGTTCGCGGCCGTGGCCGCGCGCTTCGGTGTCGACTCGGTGAACTCGCCCGACCAGGTGGCTGGCGCGCTGGCCGGGATGGGCGAACGGCTCACCGAGAAGACGGACAGCGGGGCGCTGTCGGTCGCCAAGGCGGTGCTGCTGCCGATGGCCGACCTTGACCAGGACTGGCAGCGGCTCGGGATGCGCGAGCCCAACGTCCTCGCGGACGCCGTACTGCGGGCGAAGCGCGCGGGCAAGTGGTCCGTGTCCTACGCCGAGGCGATGCTGAACAACCGCGACGCCTTCGACCGCATCCACCCGAAGATCAACCCGCTGGGCGCCCAGACCGGCCGCGCCTCGCACTCCGATCCGGCGATGGCGCAGCTCCCCTCCCACGGGTGGGAGATCCGTCGCGCCGTGGTCGCGGAGCGGGGGCACGCCTACTTCTCGGTGGACCAGCAAGCGGTCGAGCTTCGGGTGCTGGCCGCGCTCTCCCAGGAGCCCAGGATGATCCGGGCCATCGCCTCCGGCGCGGACCTGCACGGGTTCGCGGCCACGATGATGTTCGGCGAGGACTACACCAAGGCCCAGCGCACC
The DNA here is from genome assembly GCF_044741705.1 of Kitasatospora sp. NPDC088134. Taxonomy (NCBI): domain Bacteria; kingdom Bacillati; phylum Actinomycetota; class Actinomycetes; order Kitasatosporales; family Streptomycetaceae; genus Kitasatospora; species Kitasatospora sp. NPDC088134. Next base: position 124,337 of record NZ_JBIUTD010000016.1, read on the forward strand.
CTGGCCAAGATCGCCGGATTGGGGACCGCGTACCAGGGCGGGGCCGCGACGCTGGCCAAGCAGACCGGCCAGGGCATCGACGTTATGCGCGACACCCTCCAGCGCTACAGCCGGGCGTTCCCCGGCATCAAGAGGTGGGCCCGCAAGATGCAGCGCCTCGCGCTGGCGGAGCGGTGCACCATGACCACGGTCACCGGCCGCAGGCTTCACCTGGACCGGGACAAGCTCTACAAGTCCGTCGCCTACGCCTGCCAGTCCACCGCCCGCGACACCATGGGGCAGGCGTTGATCCGGATGGACGACCAGGGCCTGACCCCCTACCTCACCATGTGGGTGCACGACGAGGTCGTGGGCACCGCTCCGAAGGAGGAGGCCGCAGACGTCGCCCGCGCGTGCGCCGAGGCCATGAAGATGGACCTGCTGGGCGTGCCGCTGGACACGGACCCCGAGGTGTACGGGCCGAGCTGGGCGGACGGCTACAAGCTGCCGAAGGAGTGGGCCTATGCGGCGTGAGCCGGAGAGCGCGCACACCCAGTTCTGCGAGGTGTGCGACGACGAGAAGCCGCTCGGCCAGTTCGGCAAGCGCAAGCGTTCGCCGAACGGCCGGGCGAACGTCTGCCGGCCATGCGTGAAGGCCGCGAACAACAAGGCCAACCGCGACCCGCAGGTGGTCCGCAAGCGCCGGGACACCCGGCTGCGCAGGGTCTACGGCATCACGCTGAGTGACTACGAGGCCATGGGCCGCCGCCAGCGGTGGCGGTGCGCGATCTGCGGGCAGAAGGCTGTGGCCGGGGACCGCCTGGTCGTGGACCACGACCACGACAGACCCCACGGACAGGCCGTCAGAAGGCTGCTGTGCAGAGGGGAGAACGCCGCCCTCGGTCACTTCGGGGACTCCTCCGCCCGGCTCGACCAAGGGGCGACATACCTACGTGAACACGGCAAGTGAGGCACAAGTCACATTACCTGCACTTTACCTACAAAAGACCAGGTAGCGACCTTGATCGGGACGAAAGACCCTTTTTGGGGTAATCCTGTCGTTTGAGCACCTATAAGACTCTGTTTAGTCTCATTTCACACGCTGCACCAAGGGACGTGCGGCCGGTGACCAGGAGTAATAGATGCGGCGGGGAGGATGGTCCCGGGCTGCTGGCATGCAGTGGCACCTCCGCCGCATCGGCCGCATTCGACGGGAGGTCGCAGAGACCATCACCCCGGCCGAGGCGCTGGCCGTCCGCCGCGCCATGGGCGTCACCAACGGGAGCCGCCTCAGCCTGGAGGCACTGCCCCCGAGGAAGGCCAAACGCGCCCGCGCCAGGAAGGTGCGGGCGATCTTAGCGGGGCTCAACACCCGCCGGATCAGCCTTCCCCCGTCGCGCAGGACCCATTCCCTGCGCGCCATGATTGCGCGCCTGGCCCGCTGCATGGCGCTGTTCTCCCGACGCCTCACCCTCTCCGGGGTACCGGCAGCCTGCCGATACTGCTGGGGACCTTCCGCGGCCTGACCTGACGTCACACCGCTGCCCGCCCCTGCCGTTCGGCTGACCCGAACCGGCAGGGGCTTCTTCATGCCCCGACGCGGCCGCCGAGCCCGCCGGGGCTTCTTCATGCCCTGACGCGGCCGACTCGCCGGCCGCTGGCTTCGCCATGCCCTTTTGCGGCCCGCCGCGCGCCGATGCCGCACGCCCATCCATATGACCTGTACATGCCAAGGAACTTTCATGCCTTCCCCCTGCATCACGCCCGCCCTGATCACCCTCGCCCAGACCCCCAAGCCCCTGAGCGCCCTGACCGGTGTGGGCAAGCTCGACCGGGGCCGCGTCGCCACCGAGGAGATCCTGAACGGGCTCGAAGGCATCGCCCTGTCCGTCTCGCGCAAGCGCGCCCAGCAGATGGAGGGCGACAGTCACCAGGCCGCCCAGGACATCGCCCAGGAGATGCGGCTGAGCTTCTGGCGCGCGATCCACGCATGGGACGTCGACGCCGACAACCGCGCCGAGTTCACCTCTTACGCGTTCCAGCGGGCCAAGCTGGACGGCCTCGCAGCCGCCACCCGCGAGATCGCCCCCGACGCGTCCCGCGACGCCGCAGGCGCGTTCATGGGTGCTCTCATGCGCTCCAAGGGCGACTTCGAGGCGGCGAAGGAGGAACTGGTCAGCCACCCGGTCACCAAGCGCCGGTTCTCCGCCGAGCAGGCCGACCTCGCCGCCGCGTCCTTCACCCGGCCCCTGCCGCTGGACAGCGTCCCGGAGAACACGCTCGACGCCTCCACCGCGCAGGACCCTGACCGCCTGGTCGAGTACACCCCGCTCGGCACCGCCCCCCGCACCCGCCGCGTCCACACCGAGGTCCGAGGCGGCCGGGAAGAGGTGGCCTGGACCACCACCGCGGGCTGGTGCACCGACCTCCAGCCCTCCCTGGCCCTCAACCCGATCGCCATCAGCCGAGACGCCGTGCGCTGCAAGGGCGTCCGGGTCACCGGCACCAAGCGCGGCAAGCACGCCACCGGGGCGATCATCGACCGCGACGCCGAGGCCGAGACGTCCGCCCGCTTCGCCACAGCCGCCCAGGTCAAGGCGGGCGAGCTGCTGGCCACCATGTCCCCGACCGAGGCCGCCATCGCCAGAGCCGCGTTCGGCTTCGACGGCGAGCCCCCGATGCTCACCGACGACGGCCGACTCGACGCCACCGCGATAGCCGAAGCACTCGGCAAGACTCCCGGCACCGTCAAGGCCACCTGGTCCAGGGCCGTGAAGAAGCTGCGGGACGCCTCGTGAGGACCGCTGTTAACCGCCCCGGCTCAACCCTTCCAAACCCCCACGGAAGGAACCTGCGATGAACAACCCGGTCGGCATCTTCCCCCTGCGCGGCGGCGCGACCCTGCACGTCACCCCCGACGGCGGCGATGGCTACCGGCTGGAGATCACTGGCGACGGCGAAACCGTCCGCTACGACGGCGGGCACTCCGCCCGCGAAGTCCAGGCGTTCCTGAACCTGGCCACCTGACCGAGGAAAGAGAGAGCACCGTGATCGAGACCACCGAGCACAAGGCCACCCTGACCGTCCGCCACGGCTCCGTTGTCGGCGTGCGCAACGAACGGATGAGCGGCGTACTCGCCCTGTCCGTCGGCGCGCAGACCGGCCGCCCCGCCCGACTCGACGCCGACCAGTGCCGCGAACTGTCCGCCTACCTCGCCCGCCAGGCCAGCGTCCTGGAACGCGAGGCCAAGGTCGAACGCGTCTCCGCCCCCAAGCAGGCGGCCGGCGGGCTCTATGACCGCCCCGCGCCGCCGCCCCTGTTCGGGATCGACTCCCACTGGGAGAAGCCATGACCCGCACCGAGGCCCTGGCCCTCGCCCAGCAGACCGTCACCCAGATGGCCACCAACCAGCGCGGCTACCAAGACCAGCCGCTCGACGCCCGGGTGAGCGCCGTCCTGCGCATCGCCAACTACCTGACCCCGCCCACCGGAGAGAACACCGATGACGACCACCCCTGAGCAGCACACCGTCCACCTGGACGAGCAGCGGTTCCCCTGCAAGTACGACGGGCCCCGCGACTACGCCCGCACCCACGTGGACGGCGAAGGCGACATCGGTCTCCTGGTCAACTCCGGCCAGACCATGGTGTCCATCTACCTGAACCCCGAAGTCGCTGACTCCCTGAGCGACACCCTGGCCCAAGCCGCAGCCCAGTCCCGCGCTACCGCGCTGGAGATCGAGCGCGTACGCCAGGAGGAGGCCGAAGCCGCCCGACGCCTCGGAGAGATGGAGGCCGCCCGCCAGGCCGAGCAGGCCCGCCAGGACGGACACCCCTACCTGGTGGCCGGCGGCTCGACCTCGCCCGTCGCCTTCCCGCAGCCGGTCCTGGCCGACCAGCTCACCGCCCCCCAGCCCGTCTTCGCCGAGCCCCAGCAGCCGGTCACCTTCGCGAACGCGATGCTCCCGCAGAACGACACCACCGCGCAGCGCGAGCGCGCGTTCCTGCGCGCCTCCGAACTCCTCGGTCCGGACTCCGGCGTCGCCTCCAAGATCGCCATGGCGAACTACCTGCTGAAGGGGACGGCATGAGCCTCACCGTGACCCACGCCGTCGTCCACCAGGCCGCCCGCGCCTACGAAGCCCGCACCCCCGGAGGCGAGCGTGTGATCGTCATCGAGACCGAGCACCGCACCCCCGGCCAGATCACCCGAACGGTCGTCCCCCTCCCGGAGCACATCGCACTCGACCTCGCCACCAGCATCGAATCCGTCGGCTGGTGACACCCGTCCCACCCACGCCAAGGCCCCCGGCCGGCACTGTTCGCACAGTGCTGACCGGGGGCCCATTTTGCGTTTCAGGACTCGCCCGCTCTGGGCTTCTCCTCCCACTCCTCCTTCGGCGGCTTCCACCCGCGCGGCTTCTTCCACACGATGCCCAGCCGGTCCGCCTTCAAGCGCGCCCCCGAGTACGGGGCCTTCTTCAAGTACACCCGCTCGATCGCCAGCCGAAGCAACTGCCCACGGAAGTGCTCGTCCGACGTCTCCCACAGCTTCAGACAGCGCTCCGGGTCGATCAGCACCGAGATGTCACCCATCGGCTTGGCGACCGCCTCCCAGTCCTTCCGGGCGCTCTCCACGTCCTCCACCGCCGCCTGGCGCAGCGCGATGAACGTGGCTTCGCCGTCGCGGCCCGGGTAGGCCCCGGCGGCGTTGAGCCGGTCGAGTCGGGCCACGGCCTCCTCCGCCAGCTTGATCTGCCCCCGTGCGTCGCTCTCCTTCTCGCTCTCCTCCGGCTGGGACAGCGCCACCCATCCCTCCGCGACAGCCAGCATGACCGGGTCCGAGGGGCTGGTGGTGGTCACCTTCTTGCGCCACTCTTCGGCAAGGACACGCTCCACCGAGGTCCGCATCCCCGACACCGGATCGGGGCAGGTCTTCAGGCCGAGGTTGAGCGGGCCGCACCGGAACGACTGACCGTGGATCGTGGCCGTGTGTCCCTTCTTCGGGTCACGGCCGCCGCCGTCGCACCACATCAGGCCCGACGCGGGCGAGCGCTCGGGGGTCTTCTGCTGCTCTTCCACGGTCGGCAGGTTCTTGCGTCGCTCGAAGCCGGCCGCGATCCGACGGTGCTTGTCGAAGGTCTCCTGCGGGATGGTCTCCGCCCCCTTGGCGAACACCCGCACCGGCTTCCCCTTGCCGTTCAGGTAGAGGTGGTGGTGCCCCTTCACCGTGAAGACCTGCCATCCGAGGTACACCGGGTTGCGAAGGATCTTGCCGACCGTGTTCGACCGGAACGGCCCGCCCTTCGAGGACCGGTACCCGTCGGCGGTCAGCCCCAGCGCGATCTTCCGGTTCGAGGAGCCTTCGGCAGCCTCGTTGTGGATGCGCACGATCACCTCCCAGAACTTGCCGGGCTTGAGCTTGCGCTTCTTCGTGACCTTCGTCCCGTACGGCGCGCCCGCCAGCCACTTGCCCTCCTCGCGCTGCTGGGCCTTCGTGTCGCGGACCTTCTCCGACAGCACCCGGGAGTACTCGCGGGCGTCCTCCGCCTTACCGACGATGCGGGAGCGGTCGGCGGGGATGTCGGTGTCCAGCCGGTCCAGGTCGAACACGAGGCGCTTGCCCGGCACGTCCAGGATCTTGAGGACGTCGCCCGCACCCTGCCGGGAGTACCGCGAGGAGTCGTACACCCACAGGCAGTCCGAATCACCGTCGAGCAGCGCGTGCACCGCCGCGTCGAACTCCGGACGCGCCACACCCTTCTTGTACGCGGACAGGTTCTCGCGGAAGATACGGCGGATCTCGTACCGGTTGTCCTTCGCCCACGCCCGGCCCTTCACCTCCTGTGCCTTCAGCGACAGGATGTCTCGGGTAGCCGTACCCCGCACCACCTGAGACTTGCGAAGCAGCAGGTCAACGTACCGGGTCGGCTCCGCAACCGATACCTTGCGTGCCATGGTTCCACTCTCCAGTCAGCAGCGCGTGCCCGCACCCCGGAGGTGCAAGGGCGACCCCGCGCTCTGGGAGGACCAGGCCAACGCGCACATCGCGCCGCTGCTCGGCCTGCCGGAGCTGCCCGTGGTGGTGTTCAGCGGGTACGTCCCGCAGCCCGGCGACCCCAAGGTGCCGCTGATGGAGCTGTTCTCGGCGCACAAGTGGGCGCCGATCCTGCGGCACGCCCAGGGCCGCCCGTTCGCCTGGATCGACGACTGCATCCCGCCCCGCCTGGTGCGCCGCAGCGTGCTGCGCGCGGACCGGCTGCTGCTGCCGGTCGACCCCGCCCAGGGCCTGCAGCGCGAGCACGTGGACCGGCTGCTGCGCCGCCCGCCGTCCCGGGCCTGGCCGAACCCGTGGGCCTGCTGACGGGTCGGCCGGGCGGCGGCGCGTGACGGTGCGTCAGGAGGGCAGCCAGCTCACGTGGCCCGCCAGCAGGGCGTAGCCGACGAAGGCGGTGGTGTCGATCAGGGCGTGCGCGGCGACCAGCGGGCCGACCCGCTGCCAGCGGCGGTAGAGCAGGCAGAAGACCACGCCCATCACCATGTTGCCGACCAGGCCGCCGACGCCCTGGTAGAGGTGGTAGGAGCCGCGCAGCACCGAGCCGGCGGCCACCGCGGCGGGCCAGCCCCAGCCGAGTTGGCGCAGGCGGCGCAGCAGGTAGCCGACCACGACCACCTCCTCCAGGATCGCGTTCTGCCAGGCGGAGGCGACCAGCACGGGGATCCGCCACCACACGTCGGGCAGGCCGGAGGGGGCGACGGTGAGGTTGAAGCCGACGGCCTGCGCGCCCAGGTAGAGGGCGAGGCCGGAGCCGCCGATGCAGGCCGCGACCAGGGCGCCGCGGCCGAGGTCGGAGAGCTTGTGCCGCAGGTCGAACCCGAGGGTGCGCAGTGCGGCGCCCTCGCGGACCAGCAGGTAGCCGACCAGGGCGACGGGCATCAGGCCGCGGGCGACGTAGTAGAGCTGCCAGGCGAGGTCGAGCCAGGGGCGGCCGGGCGCCCGGGAGGCGTTCAGGGTGGCGACCTGCTTGCCGAGCGCGACGGGTTCGGTGAGCGAGCCGGCGAAGCTGATCAGCGCGCCGACGCCGCTGGCGCCGAGCGAGAGCCCGAGGACGATCAGCAGTTCGACGGCGAGCAGCCGGCGGGAGAGCGGCTTGACGTCGGTGGGCTCGGCCGAGGCGGTGGTCACTGGTCTCCCCGAGGGCGGTGGTTCGGCCCGGGGCCGGTTGCCGCCCCGGGCCGATCATCCTTCCACAGCGGGACGCGGCGTTCCCGGACCACCGGCGGGGCTCAGTCCACCGGCCAGGTGTGCACCGGCTCGCCGGAGCGCATGTGCTCGATGTAGCGGCGCGTCATGGCGGCGATCGCGGCGTTCGGGTCGAGGTTGTGGTGCTCGCGCAGCCGGTGCACGGTGGCGGCCTGCCAGGCGGCGCCGTTGGTGCGGCGCAGGCAGCGCTGCTCGATGATGCCGAGGTAGCGGTCCCGGTCGCGGGCCTCGATGCCCCACGCGTCCAGGCCCTGGTGGGCCAGCGGCAGGAGTTCGTTCAGCACCAGGTCGGTGGCCGGGAGTTCGGCCGGGCCGCGGTTGCCGCGGCCGCCGCGCGGCCACCACTGGACGGCGTCGATGCCGTGCCGGGCGCCCTGCTGGAAGTTCCGGTCGGCCAGGTCGAAGGGCAGCCTGCTCCAGACCGGGCGGGGCTGTTCGGCCAGCGTCCGGACCAGGCCGTAGTAGAAGGCGGCGTTGGCGAGGGTGTCGGCGACCGTGGGGCCGGCCGGCAGGCAGCGGTTCTCCACCCGCAGGTGGGCGACGCCGTCGGCGACGTCGTAGACCGGGCGGTTCCAGCGGTAGACGGTGCCGTTGTGCAGCCGCATCTCGCCGAGCCGCGGGACGCCGCCGGAGGACAGCACCTTGACCGGGTCCTCGTCGTCGCAGATCGGCAGCAGGGCCGGGAAGTAGCGCAGGTTCTCGGCGAACAGGTCGAACGCGGAGTCGATCCAGCGCTCGCCGAACCAGGTGATCGGGCGCACGCCCTGGGCCTTGAGCTCGGCCGAGCGGGTGTCGCAGGCCTGCTGGAACAGCACCGGGCGGGTCTCGCGCCACAGCTCGCGGCCGAACAGGAAGGGCGAGTTGGCGCCGAGCGCGAGCTGGACGCCGCAGATCGCCTGGGCGGCGTTCCACACCGAGGCGAACCGGGCCGGGGTGACCTGGAGGTGCAGTTGCAGCGAGGTGGCGGCGGCCTCGGCGACCATCGACACCGAGTCGATGGCGAGCCGTTCGACGCCGTCGATGTCGAGCGCGATGTCCTCGCCGCGGGCGGCCCGGATCTGGTCGCTGAGCAGGGTGTAGCGGTCGTTGCGGCTCATCGCCTCCAGCCCGGCGTGCTCCAGGTCGAGGGTCGGCAGGATGCCGACCATCACCAGCCGGGCGCCCGCGGCGGCGGCCCGCCGGTCCGCGTAGCGCAGGCAGGTGTCGAGTTCCTCGCGCAGGTCCTCGAAGACGTGTCCGCCGAGCCGGCGGGCGGCGACGTTGACCTCGATGTTGAACCGGCCCAGCTCGGTCTGGAAGTCGGCGGAGGAGATGGCGTCCAGCACCTGCTCGTTGCCGAGCATCGGCAGGCCCTGCTCGTCGGCCAGGTTGAGCTCGATCTCCAGCCCCATCATCGCCCGGGGCCGGTCGAACCTCCCCTCCGCGAGCATCCGCTCCAGCACGTCCAGACAGGACTGCAGCTTGCGGCGGTACAGCTGCCGGTCGGACAGCTCCGCCCGGGTCGCCACGACCTTCTCGCCCACGGTGCCTTCCCTCCCCTCGGTCGACAGTGCCTGTGCATCATGCCCAGACCGAAGATCGGTAGTCCGCGATACGAACACCCGGACGAGACAGGGTTTCTGACGGAACATCAGTTCTCCCGCGACTTGCGCCGCAGCACGGAACGTGATATGAAGGTCACCCTGTGCACCTGTTCGAGTAAATTCGCACGCCGCTCAGGCCCGGACAAGGCCGTCCGAGACACCCCTTCCTCATTCCCCGGGTGGGCTCGTCGACGACCCGCCCACCCCCTCGGCGCCCCTGCCCAACCGGACCCGGCCAGGCCCCTCGTGTCGACGCCGTGCCGGTATGTCGCAGTAGTCCGCCGATCACGCACGGAGAGGCGACTCAGCCATGACCTTGCACCTGCCCCAGCCCCCGGCCGGCGCACAGCACGCCGTGCTCGCCGCGCTCGTCCCCGAGGGCGGACTGCCGCCGTCCGCGGCCGCCGTGCTGCGCCTCGGCGCCGGGCGGCCCCGGCCGCTGCTCGCGCTGCCCGTCCACGTCCTGCGCGGCCCCGGGGCCCGGCCGACCGCCGCCGAGCGGACCGGCTGGCGGTTCCTGCTGCGCCGCGACGAACCGGCGGTGCCCCCGGCGGCTGCGGAGGCGTCGGAGGCGGACACTCCGGCGGGCCGGACGGGCGCGGTGGACGTGGTCGAACTCGCCGACGGGGCGGGCGGGTTCGACCCGGCGGGGCTGGACGAGGTGGTGGCCGCCGCCGAGGTGGTCGAGGGCCCCGGCGGCCCCGCCTTCTCGCACGTCACCGCCGGGCCGTACCTGGACTCCACCGTGCGGGCGCTGCGCCAGGCCTGGCAGTTGTCGCACGGCGCGGCGGGGCGGTTCGAGCCGCGGCTGCTCTCGCTGCCCGAGCACTACGCCTCGGCGCTCTGGCTGCACAGCGCGCGCCCCGGGGAGGACCTGATGATCCCGCTGGCGCCCGCGCCGCTCGGGGTGGCGGGCCACCAGGTGCTGCCCGCCGCCGAGTTGCTGGCCCGGCTGGAGCGTTCGCCGGCCGCGCGCCCCACCGCGCTGATCGGCTGACCGCCGCTCGGGCCGGTCGTACCCCACCTGAACGGGCCATGCCGGGCTGATCCGATCGGATCAGCCCGGCATGGCCCGTTCGTGCGCGGAATCGATCGCCGACCGCCCGGTCGGGTGATCTCGGCCACCGATCTGTGGCGCATGTCACCAAATGGCTGCGCGAGCGCCCGCGGAGTCGGACACTGGTGTCGGTCGAGTCGAGGACCAATCGTCCTACCCGGCTGACGCCGTTTCACACCAGATCCGGTGCACTATTTTTCTGCCCGTCGGCAGGACGGCGCCCACCGGGGCGGCCGTACGGCGGTCGGGAACCCGAGCGAAGCGAGGTACAAGGATGTGCCAGCACCGAACCGAGTGCCCGAGCGCGGAGTCGGCGGACCGTGAGGCGGCCGTGCCGGTCGCCCGCCACCCGGAGCAGGGCTGGAGCCTGCTCTGCAACGGGGTGCTGATGTTCGACGACACCGGCGAACTGCTGCCCGACGGCCGGGTCATCGCCCCGCGCCGCTCCCTGCTGATCGCCGCCTGAGCCTTCGCCGGCCTTCGCGGTTCCCCCCGTTTTCCCCGTTTTCCCCGAGCCCGCCGGGAGTTGCGCCCCCCGGCGGGCTCCGGCGTTCCTGGCGTTCGCGGCATTCCCGGACTCCCCGGCGTTCCCGGGCTTCTTCCGGCGGTGCGTCAGGAGCCTTGCCCGGGGCGGTCGGTGGGGGTCGCGGGGTCGTACCAGAGGCTGGCCATCGGGGCGCGGAGGGTCCAGCCGAGGTGGCGGTAGAGGGCGTGGCCCTCGGTGGTGCCGACCAGCAGGGCGGCGCGGGCGCCCGCGGCGTGCGCCTCGTGCTGGAGGGTGCGCATCAGCAGGGAGCCGAGGCCGCGGCGGCGGTGCGCGGGGGCGGTCTCGATCTGGTCGGCGACGGCGAGGGGCGCGGTGCCGGTGCGGCCCGCGAGCGGCGTCGCGGGGCCGAGCCCGATCTGGCCGCGGGCGGCGAACTCCCCGTCCGCGGTGCGGACCAGGGCGCGGACCACGCCGCCGCGGCTCCAGGTGGTGATCCGGTAGCCGGCCGGGACGGCGGGGTGCTCGGGGCGCAGCGCGAGCGTCATCAGGTGGCCGGGGACGTCCTGGTGCCAGCCGGGGCCGGTGATCCAGGGCAGGACGCGGTCCTCGGCGTCGAAGAGCTTGAGCCACGTCCAGGGGACGGTGGTGCTCCCGGTGACCTCCCGGACGTCCCGCTCGGTGGGGGCGGGCAGGACGTGCCGCCAGGGGTGGCGGGGCTGGCCGACGTCGATCGTCCAGCCCCAGGGCCGGAGTCGGGGGTCGGCGGCGCCGCGGGAGACCGTCCAGCCGCTGATCCAGGCCCGGACGAGTTCGGGGACGGTGGCGTCGTCTGGCGCGTCGTCGCGCATGGGGCACTCTCCGGAGTCCGTTTCAGGTAATAGTCTCTTATTGCAAATGAGTATTACATAATAACGGTGCGACCGTCCCCGGGTTTTCCGGCGGCCGGGGCGGCGACCGGGTCCGCCGTCAGGGTGCGGACGTCGACCGGTCCGCCGGTGTCGACCCGGTGGACGGTGCCGGTTCCGGCCCCGCGTGCTGCGGGGGACTCCGCAGGTGAGCCGCTCCTCGGCGATCTCCGGTCGAGGCGGCCCGAGCGAGCGAGACATCGGGCAATTGCGTGACATGCCGGGCCGGCGGGTGTCTTGTCCGGTGCGGTCCCGGACCGTCTTACTTGGTTCGTCAGCACGTCGTCGTGCCGCACACGGCGCCGCTTCCCCACGGCCGAGCCCCGCCCCGCACCGGTGCGGGGGCCGGCAGCGCCGACGGCCGGTACGGGCCCGCATCGAGGCCGGGAGCGGCGCGCAGAACCCCGACGGGCGGTTCGGCGTCCCCGGGGATTTCAGGTCACCTCCCCACGCATCCACGGGACAGGAGTGGTCCATGAAGACGTTCGACAGGATCATCAGCGGCGGCATCGTCGTGGACGGGCTGCGCAACCCCCGCTACCGGGCGGACATCGGCATCCGCGACGGTCGGATCACCGCCATCGGCCGGCTGGACGCCGCCGACGCGGACGAGGTGCTGGACGCCGCCGGCCACATCGTCGCGCCCGGCTTCGTCGACCTGCACACCCACTACGACGCCCAGTTGTTCTGGGACCCGTACTGCACGATCTCCAGCATGCACGGGGTCACCACGGTGGTGATCGGCAACTGCGGGTTCGGCTTCGCCCCGGTGGACGCGGGGATGCGGGACTGGGCGATGCGGGCGCTGTGCCGCAACGAGCAGATCCCGTTCGAGGCGATGCAGCTCGCCCTGCCGTGGAGCTGGGAGACCTTCCCCGAGTTCCTCGACGTGGTGGAGACCATTCCCAAGGGCGTCAACGTCCTGCCCTACCTGCCGGCCTCCCCGCTGCTGATCTACGCGATGGGCATGGAGGCGGCCTACAACCGGCACGCCACCCCGGCCGAGAACGCGGCGATCGCCCGCATCCTGGACGAGGCGCTGACCGCCGGGGCCTGTGGGTGGTCGGCCCAGCGGCTGCCGCCGGAGACGCACTACAGCGCCCAACGGGACCACGAGACCCGGGCGTTCCCCTCCGACATCATGAGCGACGCCACCGCGGCGGCCCTGGTGGAGGTGATGGCCCGGCGCAACGAGGGCTTCGTCCAGATGGCCCTGATCACCGCCGACCCGTTGGCCGACCGCCGGCACCTGGAGGAGCTGGCCCGTTCCGGCGGACGCCCGATCCTGTGGAACGCGCTGATGGCCGACGGCACCAACCCGGACGGCATCCGCGACCAGCTGGCCTGGTTCGACCGCTGCCGCGAGCAGGGCCTGCCGCTGTACGCGCAGGGTTTCACCACCGACCCCAGCATGGTCTTCTCCCTGGACATCTGGAACATGTGGGACGCCCACGCGCCCTGGCGCGCGTGCCTGGTCGGCACCGTCCCCGAGCGGATGGCCAAACTGGCCGACCCGGCGATGCGGGAGGCGCTGCGGCAGGACAAGCCGGTGCTGTACCCGCTCGACGACGTGGTGCTCAGGCGCACCGCGCTGACGGAGTACCAGAAGTACGAGGGCCGCCCGCTGCCGGAGATCGCCGATGCCCTCGGGCTGGACACCGTCGACGCGATGGTCGACCTCTCCCTCGCCGAGCGGTTGGGCACGGTCTGGCAGGTGCCGCTGACCCGGATCGACGAGGACCTGCAGCGCGAACTGGTCGCCCACCCCTACGTGCTGCCCGGAGTCTCCGACGGCGGCGCGCACACCAAGATGATCACCTCGGGCAGCTACCCCACCGAGCACCTGGCGACCTACGTCCGCGACCGCGGGTGGGTGTCGCTGGAGGAGATGCACTGGAAGCTCTCGGCGCTGCCCGCCTTCGTGGCCGGGGTCAAGGACCGTGGCACCGTCCAACTCGGTGCCCCCGCCGACCTGGTGGTCTACGACCTGGAGGGCCTGCGGCTGCTGCCCGACGAGATCGTGCGGGACCTGCCCGGCGGTGAGTGGCGCCGCATCCGCCGCGCCGAGGGCTACCGCTACATCCTGGTCAACGGCGAGGTCACCCTCCAGGACGGGGCCTTCCGCGACGCCACCCCCGGCCGCCTGCTGCGGCACGGCCGCGCCGACGGGCCGGCCGACCGGTGAGCCGCCACCCGCCGACCTGTCCGGGCACACCTTCGACGACCCTGCCGAGCCGACCTGCCTACTGATCCCGGCAACGCCGGGAGTGCCCCGCACCCGCACGACCAGTACCTCCCTCGACCCGAGGAGCACGCTGCCCCGGACCCGCCACCGGCGGTGCCCCGTGCTCCGTCAACGCCCGAGCACCCCGAAGGACAGGCGGTGGTTCTCCCGATCCCACCGACGGCAGCTGCCCCCGCCGACCGCACCTCGCCCCGTGCCCGGACCGTCCACCGATCCCAAGGAGTTCCTGTGCCCCAGACCCTCGCCCTGGACATGCCCTTCACCCCGCGTCTGAGCCCCGACGTCGACCGTTGCCGCGACCGCCACCGCCGGTGGCTGCTCGGCCACGGCCTGCTGCGCAGCCCGCAGGCGGTGGCCGAGTACATGTCCTGGGACATCGCCCGCTCGATGGGCCGCAGCTACCCGCTCGCCGTCGGGACGGAACTGGACCTGGTGACCGACACGATCGGCATGTTCTTCCTCTTCGACGACCAGTTCTACGCCCCCGACGACCGGCCGGGGGAGCGTGCCCCCTCGGTCGTCGACGAACTGATCGCGATCTGCGACCGCCCGCTGTTCGCGCCCCCCGAGCTGGTCAACCCGCTCACCCGGGGCTGGAGCGAACTGTGGGGGCGGATCTGCGTCGGCATGTCCGGCGCGTGGCGGGCCCGCAACAAGCGGCACTGGGCCGCCCACTTCCGCGCCTGCCAGGCCGAGGAGGCCAACCGCCGCCGGGGGACCGTGCTGAGCGTCGAGGAGTACATCGCGTTCCGCCGCGACGCGGTCGGCATGCGCCCTTCGATCGACCTGATCGAACGCGTCGGTCACTACGAACTCCCTTCTCGTATACAGGAGTTGCCCGAGATACTGGATCTCCGGGACGCCTGCACCGACTCCACCTCGCTGGCCAACGACCTGCACTCGGTGGAACGGGAGGAGTCCCGGGGCGACACGCACAACCTGGTGCTGGTCATCGAGCACGAACGCGGCTGCGGACGCCAGGAGTCCCTGGAGGTCGGCCGCGACATCGTCAACCGCCGGGTCCGCGACTTCGTCCGCCTGCGCGAGTCGCTGCCCGCCCTGGCCGTCGGCGAGGGACTGGGTTCCCAGGACACCCTGAACCTGCTGCGCTTCGCCGAGGGCATGGCCGACTGGATCCGCGGCAACTACGACTGGGGCAACGAGACCGCCCGCTACTCCCAGGACGTCCCCGTCCCCGCCCCCGGGGAGGCCGGTTACCTGGAAGACCTCATCGGCACCACCTGCTGACCCCGCCCCCGACGGCAGAGAGTCCCGCCATGTCCCTGGAACCACGTCACCGACCGTCCCGGGAACGGGCGATCGTGATCGGCGGCAGCTACGCCGGCCTGCTCGCCGCCCGCGTCCTGGCCGACCACTTCCCCGAGGTCGTCATCCTCGAACGGGACGTCCTCGACCCCGCCTCCGGCCGACACCCCGGTGCTCCGCAGGCCGAACACCCGCACCTGCTCCTCGCCCGGGGCGGACAGGTCCTGGAAGCCCTCTTCCCCGGCCTGCGGGACGAACTCGCGGCCCGGGGCGCACCCGTCTTCGACTTCGGCACCGGCTTCCGGGTGCTCTATCTCACCGGCTGGTCCCCCGCCCACCCGATGGACCTGATGATCCAGTCCTTCACCAGGGACATGCTGGAGGCCCACGTCCGGGAACGGGTGCTCGACCTGCCCGGGGTCTCCCTCCGGGACGGCTTCGCGGTCGACGAACTCCTCCTCGGTCCGGACCGCCGCAGGATCACCGGCGTCGCCGGTCCGGACCGCTCCACCGGCCACCGCACCGCACTCACCGCCGACTTCGTCGTCGAGGCCGGGGGACGCTCCTCCCGGCTCCCGCTGCTGCTCGCCGAGGCGGGCCTCCCGCAGCCCCCCGTCCGCGAGGTCCTCGCCAAGGTCGACTACGTCTCCCAGCTCTACCGCATCCCACCCGGCACCCGCACCGACTGGAAGCTCGTCTTCGAGACGGTCTACGCCCCCCACGCCCGCCGGGGCGGCGCCGTGGTCACCGTGGACGACGCGCACTGGCAGGTCTGTCTACTCAGCACCGACGGAGAACCGGTGCCCCGCACCGACACCGAGGTCAAGGAGTTCGCCGCCTCCCTGCGCTCCACCCGCCTCACCGACGCCATCGCCCACGCCGAACCCGTCGGCGACACCCACCACTACCGCTGCCGGGGCAACCGCTGGCACCGCTACGACCGGGTCCAGCACCTCCCCACCCGCCTCGCCGTCCTCGGCGACGCCTTCTGCACCTTCAACCCCATCTACGGCCAGGGCCTCACCGCCGCCGCCGTCCAGGCCGAACAGCTCGCCCTGGCCCTCACCCGCACCCACGACCTCGACACCACCGCCCGCGTCTTCCAGCGCCACGCCGCCCGCCGACTCCACACCCCCTGGCTCCTGGCCACCAGCGCCGACCTCGGCTGGCACCCCGAGAGCGCCTCCTACCCCCACCGGCTCGCCCACCGCTACCTCGTCGAAACCCTCCACGAGCTCCCCGACAATCCCGCCCTCTACCGGCGCTTCGCCCGCGTCCAACACATGCTCACCTCCCCCCTCGCCGTCCTGCGCCCCCGCGCCCTGCTGCGCACCCTCCTCAACACCCGCCTCCACGGCCCCCGCTGACGGCACGTCCGCCGCCCGCACCTTGCAGGACACTCTCCTCGGAGCCGGCGAGGGTGCTGGTGGCGGTTTCGAGGGCCGCTGCCGTCAAGGCTTGCACCCGTCGGCGCGCGGACCGCCGTCCTGAAGTTCCGCAGGCACGACGCAGCAACAACTGGCACTGGGCCATCGATCACGTCCGCCTCGACACCCGTCCCATCCAGACCTCCTGACGCACCGTCGACTACCCGTCGCCCCTGCCGGGAGCGGGGGCGCTTCGCTGTCGGTGGCGGTTCGTCTCCGGCGGCGGGGGCTCAGTGGGAGCGGGTCCAGGGTGGGGTCCAGGTGTTCGGGGCGTCGAGGGCGGGGGGTGTCAGGTGGGCGCGGAGGGTGGGGAGGGCGGGGTGGGGGTTGGCGCGGTGCCAGAGGAGGGAGTGGGGGTAGACCGGGGTGGGGTCGGTGATCGGGATGCGGCGCAGGCCGTGGGCGGCGGGCCAGACCAGGCGGGTGTGTTCGCTCATGAAGGTGGCGAGGGCGGGGGTGTCGGCGATGGTGTCGAGCAGGGCGTCGGAGCCGAAGTTGGGGCCGGTGGCCTCGATGGTGAGGCCGAATTCGGCGACCAGGTCGTCGTAGTAGCGGGCCCATTCGGTGCCGGGCACGATGCCGGGCATCCAGATCCGGTGGCCGGCCAGGTCGGCGAGCGGGACGGAGCGGGCGGCGGCCAGCGCGTGGGCCGGGCCGGTGAGCAGGTGCAGGGGTTCGTCGAGGACGCGGCGGGCGGCGACGTCCTCGGGGAGCGGGTGCCCGGGCGCGGGGACGGCGCGGAAGGAGGCGTCGACGGTGCCGGAGCGGATCGCGGCCACCGCGGTGTCGACGTCGAACAGCATCACCACGTCGAGTTCGACGTCGGGGTGGGCGCGGTGGAAGTCCCGCAGCAGTCCGGAGGCCGCGCCGCGCGAGTTGATCACGTCGACCCGGAGCGGGCGGCGGTCGGCGCGCACCGAGGCGAGGGCCCGTTCGGCGGCCCGGAGCAGTTCGCGGGCGTGCGGCAGGAACGCCTGTCCGTCGATGGTCGGTTCGACGCCGCGCGGGGTGCGGGTGAACAGGCGGACGCCGAGTTGACGTTCCAGCGCGGCGATCCGCTTGGAGACGGCCTGCTGGGTGATCGACAGTTCGGCGGCGGCCTTCTGGAACTGCCCGGTCGCGGCGACGGCGGCGTAGGTGCGTACGGCTTCGAGGTCCACGCCGCCCGAGCATAGTGAACAACCGTTGGTTGTGGAGCTGGGGCTCGCCGGTTGTTTGACCTGGGGTTGTGCCGCGCGCTTGGCTCGGCCGGGACAACCGGGGAGGGTACGGGTGCGGCGCAGGGCGTTGGGACGGTCGTTCGACCGGCTGTGGGCGGCGTACGCGGTGAGCGCGTACGGCTCGGGGTTCGGGTTCGGGGCGCTGCCACTGCTGGCGGTACTGGTGGTGCACGCCGGGGCGGCGCAGGTGGCGGCGCTGTCGGCGGTCGGCCCGGCGGTCGGGGCGCTGCTGGCGCTGCCGCTCGGGCCGTGGGTGGAGTTCCGGCGCAAGCGGCGGGTGATGGTCGGCGCGGACCTGGTGCGCGGCGCGGCGCTGGCGGGCGTCGCGGCGGCGTACGCCTGCGGGGTGCTCGGTTTCGCCCACCTGCTGGTGGTGTCGGCCGTGCTGGCGGCCGCCCGGATCGCCTCCGGGGCGGCGAGTGGCGCGCTGCTCAAGGCGGTGGTCCGCCCCGAGGACCTGCTGGTCGCCAACTCCCGGCTGGAGTCGACGAACTGGAGCTCCATCGCGGTCGGCCCGCCGCTCGGCGGGGCGGCGATCGGCCTGTTCGGCCCCGTCACCACGGTGGTCGCCGACGCGGCGAGCTACCTGCTGTCGGCGCTCGGGGTCGCCTCGGTCCGGCACCGGGAGAGCGTCCCGGAACGCCCCGCCGCGGAGGGTGAACGGCGTTGGGCGGGCGGCCTGTTGGACGGCTGGCGGCACCTGTTCGGCGATCCGGTGCTGCGGGCGCTGTACCTCAACAACCTGGCCGTCTCCGGCCTGATCATGGCCACCGAGCCGCTGCTCGCCGTCCTGCTGCTGCGCCAACTCGGCTTCCCCGCCTGGCAGTACGGGCTGGCGTTCGCGGTCCCCTGCCTGGGCGGCCTGCTCGGCTCCCGGCTGGCCGGCCGGGTGGTGGCCCGGCGCGGCCGGTGGTGGGTGTTCCGGGTGGTCGGGACGCTGCGCGCGCTCTGGCTGGTCGGGCTGGCGTTCGTCCGGCCGGGCGCGGCCGGGCTGTGGACGGTGATCGCGGTGGAGCTGGCGATCGTCGTCCACATGAGCCTGTACACGCCCGTCCTGGCCACCCACCGGCTGGAGCGCACCCCGTCGCACCTGGTGGCCCGGACGCTGGCGGCCTGGTCGATCGGCCAGCAGGCCGCGATCGCGCTCTGCACGGCGCTGGCCGGTCTGCTCGCCGACGCCGCCGGGCCGCGCACCGCGCTGCTGGCCGCCGGGCTGCTCGCGCTGGCGTCGCCGCTGCTGCTGCCGCGCGAACCCCTTTCCGGGGGGAAGGAGTCGGCTACTCCTGCAGCCGACGGGTGCGGGCCGGTTCCGTGTACTGGGCGTCGGTGACGGGTTCGGCCCAGGTCGTCTCGGGGGTGCCGTCGCCGGTGGCCTCCCAGAGCGCGTAGTGCGCCATGAAGCGGTCGGCGGTGGCGCCGTGCCAGTGCTCCTCGCCGGGCAGGCAGGAGACGGTGTCGCCCGGGTAGGCCTCGAATACGGTGCCGTCCCGGGTGCCGACCAGCGCGGTGCCGGACACCACGTGCAGGGTCTGGCCGACCGCGTGGGCGTGCCAGTGGGTGCGGGCGCCCGGGGCGAACCGGACCAGGTTGAAGCGCAGCCGGGACGGGGCGGTGCCGGCCGCGAGGACGTCCCACCAAACGTCGCCGGTGAACCACTCGGCCGGGGCCTTCGCGGTGGGCTGCGGGACGATGAACTCCATGATGGTTTCCTTGGGTTGACGGTGTGTCAGGGAGTGAGCAGGGCCTTGATCGCGCGCCGTTCGTCCATCGCCCGGTAGCCCTCGGCGACCTCGGCGAGCGGCAGGGCCAGGTCGAAGACCCGGCCGGGGTCGATCCGGTCGGTCAGTACCAGGTCGATCAGCTCGGGCAGGTAGCGGCGCACCGGGGCGGGGCCGCCGCCAGGCCGACGTGGGAGAAGAACAGTTCCTGGCCGTCGACGGCGACGCCGTGCGGGACGCCGACGAAGCCGACGCTGCCGCCGGGGCGGGCGCCGCGCAGGGCCTGGGCCATCGCCGCGTCGGTGCCGACGCACTCCAGGACGCTGTCCGCGCCGAGGCCGCCGGTCAGGTCCATGATCCGGGCCACGCCCTCCGCGCCGCGCTCGGCGACGACGTCGGTGGCGCCGAACTCGCGGGCGAGCCGCTGCCGGGGCTCGTGCCGGGACATCACGACGATCCGTTCGGCGCCGAAGTGCTTCGCGGCGATCACCGCACACAGGCCGACGGCGCCGTCGCCGACCACCACGGCCGTCGACCCGGGCCGGACCTGCGCGGCCTCGGCCGCCCACCAGCCGGTGCCGAGCACGTCGGAGGCGGTGAGCAGGCCGGGCCAATGCCGGGCGTCGGGGACGGCGTCGGTGGCGACCAGGGTGCCGGCGGCCTGCGGGACGCGAATGTACTCGGCCTGGCAGCTGCTCATGAACTCGCGCCGCTCGCAGTGCGAGGTGTACCCGTGGCGGCAGTGCGCGCAGGTGTTGTCGGAGGTGGCGAAGGACCCGACCACGAACTGGCCGGGGCGCAGGCCGGTCACCTCGGAGCCGACCTCCTCGACGAAGCCGACGTACTCGTGGCCGATCGGGTGGGCGTGCTCGGTGGCGTCCTGGCCGCGCCAGGGCCACAGGTCGGAGCCGCAGACGCAGGTGGCGGCGGTCCGGACGATCGCGTCGGTGGGGTGCAGGATCTTCGGGTCGTCCAGGGTCTCGAACCGGACGTCGCCCGGGCCGTGGATGACTGCTCCGCGCATGGTGCTGCTCCTGGGGAAGGGAGGTGGTGTCGTCCGTTCCAGCAAACGCCCGCGCGGGGCGGGGAGCGAGACACCCTCGAAGGGTGTACCGCTGGTACATCCCTCCGGGCGGGCGGGGCGCGTACGGTCGGGAGGGTGGACAACAGTCAGGAGGTCCGCGAGTTCCTCACCTCGCGGCGCGCCAGGATCACCCCCGACCGGGCCTCTCTTTCGGGTCTTGTCGGATCAGCGCGCGTCGTCGGGCGCCCGGCTGGGAGTGCCGGCGGAACGCCCTCGTACTGGGTGTACTTGGGTGTTTCGCCGGTGCTTCCAGGCGGGATGATCCGGCGGCGCGCGCCCGGCAAGACCCGGAAGAGAGGGCCGAGGCCGGGCTGCCCGCCGGGCCGCGGCGGCGGGTGCCGGGGCTGCGGCGCAGCGAGGTCGCGGCGCTCGCCGACGTGAGTGTGGAGTACTACGCCAAGCTGGAGCGCGGGCACCTGGCCGGGGTCTCCCCCGCCGTGCTGGAGTCGGTGGCCCGGGCGCTGCAGTTGGACGACGCGGAGCGGGCGCACCTGCTGCACCTGGCGCAGGCCGCGGACGGCTCCGACGCGCTGACCCGGCCGCGCCGCCGGCCCGGCCGGGGGTGGACGCCGCCGCCGGGCCTGCAGTGGACGCTGGACGCGATCACCGGCGGGCCGGCCTTCGTCCGCAACGGGCGGGCCGACCTGGTGGCGACGAACGCGCTGGCCCGGTCCTTCTACTGCGACCTGTTCCGGGAGCCGGGCGTTCCGGGCGGGGCAGTGGCCGGGGAGCAGCCCGACGGCGGCGCCGGGGGCGGGGCCCGGCCCAGTGCCGGGGACGGGGGCGGGGTGCGGCCCGGGGGCGGCGGGGGCGGGGGCGGGGGCGCGGCGCGGCCCGGGGGCGGGCAGCCGCCGAACCTGGCGCGCTACCAGTTCCTCGATCCGGCCTCGCGCGCCTTCTACCCCGACTGGAGCGTGGCCGCCGACATCACGGTGGCGATCCTGCGCACCGAGGCCGGGCGCGATCCGCACGACCGCGGCCTGCACGACCTGATCGGTGAACTCTCCACCCGCAGCGACGAGTTCCGGGTCCGCTGGGGCGCGCACGACGTCCGGCACCACGGCAGCGGCACCAAGCACTTCCACCACCCGCGGGTGGGCGACCTGACCCTCTCCTACCAGGGCCTGCAGCTGGCCGCCGAACCGGACCTGTTCTTCACCGTGTACACCGCCGAGCCCGGCTCCGCCAGCGAGCGGTCACTACGGCTGCTGGCCGCACCGGCGACCACCGGGCTGTCGGCCGTCAGCCCCTGACGTAGAACGGCTGCTGCTCCAACGGCTTTGCCAGGAAGGCGAGTTGGATTCCCTGGTCGAGGCGGAGCCGGAGCGCGTCGTCGGCCGCGAGGGCGGGCCCGAGCCGGGCGGCCAGCGTCCGGGGGTCGGTGGCCGGGTCGGCCAGGACGAGCGCCAGGGTGGCGTCCGCGTCCGGAGCCGGGACGAGGTGCGCGGCGGTGATCTCCGGTACGGCGCCCAGGAGTTCGCGCAGCGCCCGGTGCACCTCCGGGTCGAGGTGCGGCCGCAGGTAGGGCCGGTTCTCGGCGACGGCCCGCAGCCGGGCGCCGGACAGCTGGTAGCTGACCGGGCCCGCCGGGTCGATCAGCAGGACGTCGGCGCGCTCCGCGTACGCCACCATCGCGGCCTGCGGCGCCACCACCGGCGCGGGACGGGCGTCCGCCCGCCAGCGGGTCATGCTCTCCATCGAGGTGAACGCGGGCAGCGCGCGCCGCCCGTCGGCCGCCTCCAGCACCGGCACCGCCATGTCGCTGGTCTTCTCGTGCTGGTGCCCGTGCGCGTCCACCTCGACCTCACCGAGCAGCGCCACGATCGGCACCATCAACCGGCTCGGCGTCAACGCGGCCAGCAACTCCGGCTCGGCGGACGGGTCCTGCTGCCAGGCGGCGAGGGCCGCGGCCAGAACGGGATCGGCCGTGCCGTCGTCCGCCGCGAACCCGGGATCGGGGATGTTCTTGCGCTCCACCCCGCGAGCCTATGCCACCTCGGGACGTCACCCCGCACATCCACGCCACGCCCGCACCCCGCCCCGCCCGGCTCGCCGCGCCGCGCGCACCCAGCGGCGCCGCGGATTCGGGGACCTCGGGATCTACCGCCCGGTAGGGGGATGTGGCAGTCTGCGGCCATGGCACTCGCTGAAACCGCCGCGACCAGCGGCACTGTCTCGGACCGGGCCCGTTACGACCGGGCGACGGCGCACCTGGACGCGCCGGTGGCGATCGTGGACCTGGCGGCGTTCGACGCCAACGCGGCGGATCTGGTGCGGCGGGCGGCGGGGAAGCCAATCCGGGTGGCGTCGAAGTCGGTGCGGTGCCGGGCGCTGCTGGAGCGGGTGCTGGCCCGGGAGGGCTTCGCGGGGGTCATGAGCTTCACGCTGGCGGAGTCGATCTGGCTGGTGCGCTCGGGGTTCACGGACGTGCTGCTGGCGTACCCGTCGGCGGACCGGGCCGCGTTCGGGCGGCTGACGGCGGACCCCGAACTGGCCCGGCAGATCAGCGTGGTGGTGGACGACGTCGCACAGCTGGACCTGATCGACGCGGCCCGGGAGGGCTCGGCGACGGTGCGGGTCTGCCTGGAGCTGGACACCGCGCTGCACCTGCTGGGCGGCCGGGTCCGGGTGGGGGCGCGGCGCTCGCCGCTGCGCACGCCCGAGCAGCTCGGCCGGTTCGCCGAACTGGTAAACGCCCGCCGGGGGTTCGAGGTGGTCGGGCTGATGGCGTACGAGGGCCACGTGGCGGGGGTCGGGGACGCGGTGCCGGGGCATCCGCTGCGTTCGGCGGCGGTGCGGCTGATGCAGGGGAAGGCCCGCACGGAGCTGGCGGTGCGCCGGGCCGAGGTGGTCCGGCGGGTGCGGCAGGTCGCGGACCTGGAGTTCGTGAACGGCGGCGGCACCGGCAGCGTGGAGTCGACGGTCGCGGAGCGCGCGGTGACCGAGGTGGCGGCCGGTTCGGGCCTGTTCGTGCCCCGGCTGTTCGACAACTACCGTGCGTTCCAAGGGCGTCCGGCGGCCCTGTTCGCGCAGCCGGTGGTCCGGCGGCCGGGCGTGGGCGTGGTGACGGTGCTGGGCGGCGGCTACCCGGCGTCCGGCCCGGCGGGCGCGGACCGCTCCCCCGTCCCGTACCTGCCGGCGGGGCTGCGCTACGACCCGCAGGAGGGCGCGGGCGAGGTGCAGACGCCGCTGCTGGGCTCGGCGGCGGACGACCTGCTGATCGGCGACCGGGTCTGGTTCCGGCACGCCAAGGCCGGTGAACTCTGCGAACGCTTCCCGGAGTTGCACCTGATCGAGGGCGACGCCGTGAGCGCCGCCGTCCCGACCTACCGCGGCGAGGGCCACACCTTCCTCTGACGCGCCGTCAGCAGTGGCAGGACAGGTCCAGCAGCACGAGTTCCGGGTCGAGGGCGTCCAGGTACGCGTTGGCGTCCCGCAGGTAGTCGTCGTCGCGCTTGTCGGTCCAGGTGCCGTCGAGCCGCAGCAGTGCGTACCCGGGCACCGCGTCGGCGCGGGCGCGTGCGACGTTCCCGGCCCGGTCCTCGGTGAACCGGAACGGCCAGTCCAGCGGCGCTTCACCGCCGGCCGCCCACACGTCGTGCCGTTCCCCGGCCAGCCGCTCGTGCGCGGTACGCAGCGCCTCGAAGTCCAGCAGCCCGCGCGGGCCGCCGTCGCAGCGGTTGGCCAGGCCGGCGAGCAGGTCCCGCTCCGGGTCCACCTCCCGGTAGTCGTACGCGGCCAGGAGCGGATCTCCGGCGGCGGACGGGCGGTGCATCAGGCGCGGCCCCCCGTGGCGCAGACCGAGACCGTCCCATTCGCCCCGGGGGTTGCGAGTGCTGAGGTAGTACCCGCGTCCGGCGTCGTCGACGTGGAGGTGGCCGTCGTCCTCGGGGGACCATCCGGTGCGGGCGTTCATCAGATCGGCGACCTCGCGCCAGCCGAGGCCCTCCCGGTTCGGCAGGAGGCCGCGCTCCTGGTTGGCCCGCACCCAGTCCACGGTGTTCGGGTCCGCCGGCTCGTAATCCCGGTACTCGGGCACTTCGCGCTCGCTGAAGAACGGCATCATCGCGGCGGTCGCCGCCTTGCGGTACTGCTCGGGCGGCATCGGCGGCAGTACGACGAGCACGTCGAACGTGGACATCGGACGTTCCCTCTCTTCCTTCGGCTCACCGCATGCTGCCGAACGGAAGGGCGGCGGCGCATCCGGGTTTCGGGCGTGGCCGAGTTTCGGGCCCGGCCGTCCCGGGCCGCCACCGGGGTGCGGGAAAAAATCTTCGGGGAAATGTCGCGGGTCGTGTCGAGAACCCGTGGGCGGCTCCGTCCCAGGGGTGCGAGCGGCCACAATGGGACCGCCGGAACAGCTGGGAGTGAGAACGATGGCGAAGTACCTGCTGCTGAAGCACTACAAGGGGTCGCCGGAGCCGGAGGGCTTCGTGCCGATGGACCGGTGGACGCCGGAGGAGGTCGGCGCGCACATCCAGTACATGCGGGACTTCGCGGCGAAGCTGGAGGGGACCGGCGAGTTCGTGGACGCCCAGGCCCTGGCGCCGACCGGGACGTGGGTGCGGTACGACGGCGAGGGGCGGCCGCCGGTGACCGACGGGCCGTTCGCGGAGACCAAGGACCTGATCGCCGGCTGGATGATCATCGACGTGGACAGCTACGAGCGGGCCCTGGAGCTGGCCGGCGAGCTGTCGGCGGCGCCGGGCGCGGGCGGCGTGCCGATCCGCGAGTGGCTGGAGCTGCGCCCGGTGATGTCCGAGCCGCCGACCGTCACGGAGTGACCAGGATGGGGACGGGCGGGGCGGTGGACGAGGCGCTGCTGCGCGTGCTCACCCCGGAGGTGCTGGCCGTCCTGGTCCGCCGCGGAGCCGACTTCGCGGCGGCCGAGGACGCCGTCCAGGAGGCGCTGCTGGAGGCGTTCCGGTCCTGGCCGCAGGACGCCCCGCGCGACCCGAAGGGCTGGCTGGTCACCGTCGCCTGGCGGCGCTTCCTGGACGCGGCGCGGGCCGAGGCCGCGCGCCGCCGCCGGGAGGACCTGGTGGAGGAGCAGCCCGCGCCGGGCCCGGTGCCGGGCGAGGACGACTCGCTGCAGCTCTACTTCCTGTGCGCGCACCCGTCGTTGTCGCCGGCCTCGGCGGTGGCGCTGACGCTGCGCGCGGTCGGCGGCCTGACCACCCGTCAGATCGCCCGGGCGTACCTGGTGCCGGAGGCGACGATGGCGCAGCGGATCAGCCGGGCCAAGCGGACGGTGGCCGGGGTGCGGCTGGACCGGGCGGGCGACGTGTCGACGGTGCTGCGGGTGCTGTACCTGGTGTTCAACGAGGGCTACTCGGGGGACGTCGACCTGGCGGCGGAGGCGATCCGGCTGACCCGGCAGCTGGCCGCCCGGATCGACCATCCGGAGGTGTCGGGCCTGCTGGCGCTGATGCTGCTGCACCACGCCCGGCGGGCCGGCCGGATCGGCCCGGACGGCGGCCTGGTGCCGCTGGCCGAGCAGGACCGCTCGCGCTGGGACACCGCGGCGATCGCCGAGGGCGTGGCGGTGCTGCAGGCGGCGCTGGCCCGGGACCGGCTGGGCGAGTTCCAGGCGCAGGCGGCGATCGCGGCGCTGCACGCGGACGCGCCCGTGGCGGCGGAGACCGACTGGGTGCAGATCGTCGAGTGGTACGACGAGTTGGCGGCGCTGACGGACAGTCCGGTGGTGCGGCTGAACCGGGCGGTGGCGGTCGGCGAGGCGGACGGCGCCCGGGCCGGACTGGCCGCGCTCGCCGAGCTGGACCCCGCGCTCCCCCGGTACACGGCCGCGTCCGCGTACCTGCACGAGCGGGCGGGCGAGCTGTCGGTGGCGGCCGGGCTGTACGCGAAGGCGGCCCGGCAGGCCGGCGCGGCGGCCGAGCGGGACCACCTGGTCCGACAGGCGGCTCGGCTCAACACCCTTCTGCACGAAGGGCGTTGAGCCGGGAGCGAGCCCGCGGGGTCCGGCAGCGAGCCAGCGGGGTCCGGGGGCTGTTCAGCCGGGGCCTCAGGTGGTGGTGCCGCCGGTGGCGCCGCCCGGAGCCCCGGCCGCGCCGCCGGTGAAGTCGGCGATGCCCTGGACCAGGGCGTCCATCTGGTCGGTGCCGGGGGCCTTGTCGGCGATGTCGAAGCCCATGTGCACGGCGATCAGCGACTTGCCCTTCGCGGCCGGGAACACCACCGTCTCCACGTAGCCGCCGTTGCCCTTCGACACGTCGACCTGCCAGCGCACCAGGTAGCCGGAGCGGCCGGCCACCGTGACGGCCTCGCTCTTGACCTCCTTGTGCCCGGTGATCCCCTGGTAGGCGTCCTTG
The DNA here is from genome assembly GCF_044741705.1 of Kitasatospora sp. NPDC088134. NCBI lineage: Bacteria > Bacillati > Actinomycetota > Actinomycetes > Kitasatosporales > Streptomycetaceae > Kitasatospora > Kitasatospora sp. NPDC088134. The sequence continues at coordinate 150,904 of NZ_JBIUTD010000016.1, forward strand.
GCGGCCGCCTCGATGTCGCTCTGCGCGGCGGCCTTGGGGTCGGTGCCGTCGACCCGGCTGGTGTTCGCGCCGGCCAGCGAGCACTTGTCCGTGCCGTCCGGGCAGGTGTACTTGCCGGTCAGGACGGTGGCGTAGCCCTCGGTGGTGGTGCCGCCGTCCCAGCCGTTCAGGATCGGCAGCGCGATGCCGTTGACCAGGTCGACGGCCTGCTTGGCGCCGAGGCCCTTGCCGGAACCGCCACTGTTGCCGTTGCCGCCGGAGCCGCCGCTGCTGCCCGAGCCGCCGTTGCCGAAGCCGTTGCCGGAGCCGCCGTTCTTGCCCTGGCCGTTGCCGCCGCCCGTCCCGCCGCCGTTGCCGAAGCCGGGGATGCCGTCGCCCTGGCCGCCGTTCCCGTTGCCGCCGTTCCCGTTGCCGCCGCCGCGGTGGCGCTCGCCGGGGGCGGGGGTGGCGCTGGCGGAGCGGTCGTGGCGGCCGTCCATCGCCAGGTAGGTGACGCCGGAGCCGACCGCGAGGCCGATCAGCGCGGCCACCGAGGCAGCGATCAGCACCGGCTTGGACGGCCGGGGGCGGGGCGCCCGGCCCTGGGCCTGGTCGGTGTACGGGGGCAGCGGCGGGTAGTGGACGGCCTGGCCGGAGGCCTCCAGCACGGTGCCCTCGATGACGGTCGGCTGCCCGGCGGCCGCGGCCGCCGCGGTGTCCGCAGCGTCCACGACGGGGGGCGCGTCGGTCGGCGGGGTCGCGTCCGGGGCCGGGACCGCGTCCGGGGCCGCGTCCGGGGCCGGTGGCGTCGGCGACGGGGCCGGGCGGGTGCTGGCCGTCCAGCCCTTGCCGTCCCACCAGCGTTCGGGGCGGGGGTCGCGGTCGGTGTCGACGGGGTCCGGGTACCACCCGGCGGGAATCTGCTGCTCGCTCACGCATCCGACCCTAGGGGGCTGCGGATAAGCGGGAAATCAGCGCGGGGCCGGAAATCGGTTCCGAGCGATGAGATTCCGGTGAGAATCGCACGGCCGTGCCCGGCCGGGGCCGTTTCCCGTCCCCCGGGGGCGTGAAATCCGCTCCGCGCGCCGGACGGGGCGTGCGGGAGTGGTGGGTCGCGCGGCACCGGGTGGGACGGCACGGCAGAATGCCCGCCATGACCTCTCGCCCCGTGATCGGCATCAGCACCTGTCTCACCGACGCCGCCTGGGGGAGGTGGGACAGCATGCGCTCCGTACTGCTGTCCGAGCGCTACCCGGCGCTGATCCGGGCCGCCGGGGCGATCGCCGTCATGCTGCCGCCGGACGCCCCGGAGCACGCGGCCGCCGCCGTCGCCCGGCTGGACGGCCTGGTGATCTCCGGCGGCGAGGACGTCACCCCCGCGCTGTACGGCGAGTCCGCCCACGAGAAGACGGTGGCCAACGCCCCCGAGCGCGACCTGTGGGAGGCCGCGCTGATCCGCGCCGCACTCGCCGCCGGCACCCCGCTGCTGGGCATCTGCCGCGGCATGCAGCTGCTGAACGTGGTCTGCGGCGGCTCGCTGGTCCAGCACCTGCCGGACGTACTCGGCACGAACCCCGACGCGGTGAGCCACATCGGGGAGGTCGGCGAGTACGGGCGGCACGCCGTCCGCCCGGTGGCCGGCACCCTGCTCGCCGACCTGCTGCCGGAGCCCGAGGTGGTCGTCCCGACCTTCCACCACCAGGCGGTGGCCCGCCTCGGCGAGGGCCTGACGGCCTGCGCGCACGCGGCCGACGGCACCGTCGAGGCGGTCGAGGGCGCCGGGTTCACCCTCGGCGTCCAGTGGCACCCCGAGCAGGGCGAGGACCTGCGGATCGCCCGCGCCCTGGTCAACGCCACCCGCCTCGCCCCGCTCGGCACCACCCCGACCGCCCCGCCCGCCGCTCTCCCGACAGCCTGAGAACCGCGGCCCTCCCGGCGGCCCGAGAGGCGTCACCCTCCCGGCGGCCCGAGCGCCGCGGCCCTCCTGACGGTCCGAGGGCGTCCCGGGCCCCGGATCCGATCGACGCGCGCCGCCGACCGGGCCGGACGGGGCGCTACGGGAGCGGCAGGCCGGCCGCCGTGGTGAGGAGGACGCCGAGGCCGGCCGCGCCGAGCAGGCAGGGCACCACGCCGCGGCGCAGTCCGAGCAGCCAGCCGGCGGCCAGGGCCAGCACCGCGTACTGCCACGGGCGGTGCAGGGCGAGCGCCAGCGGGAGGGCCGAGCCGGCGATCGCGCCGATCACGGCCGGGCCCGCGCCGGTCAGGAAGTCCTGGACGGCCGGGTCGGCGCGCAGCCGGTCGAAGTGCGCCGCGCCGAACAGCACGAACAGGAAGGACGGGGCGAAGGCGACGGCCGCGGCGAGCAGGCCGCCGAGGACGCCCGCCGCCGCGTAGCCCACCACGGCGACGGTCTGCACCACCGGCCCGGGGGTGATCTGGCCGAGCGCGACGGCGTTCAGGAACTGACCGTCCGTCATCCAGTGGTAGCGGTGCACCGCGTCCTGCTGCATCAGCGGGATGATCACGAAGCCGCCGCCGTACGACAGCGCGCCGACCTTGAACGCCACCCAGGCCAGCGCGCCGAGTCCGCCCGTGGCGGTCGAGGCGGCGAGCAGCGACGGCAGCCCGAACCGCGGACGGCCCTGGCCCGAGTCACTGCCGCCCTCCGGCCCCCCGTCGTGGCCCTCATCCTCCGCTCCCCCGTCGTGGCCCTCATCCTCCGGTCCCTCGTCCGGACGGCCCAGCGCGCTGTCGCCCGTTGGGCTGGTTCCGCGGGTCCGGCGGCGGAAGGCGATCTCGGCGGTCCCGGCGGCGATCAGCACCAGCACCAGCCAGGGGCCGGTGAGGATCGCGGCGGCCGCGCCGCACAGCAGGTAGGCGTACCAGCGCAGCCGGGCCCGGCCCGGGCCGGTGCGCTGCAGGCTGGCCGGGACCAGGGTGCTCGCGGCCTGGAGCGCGACGGCGGCGACCGCCGCGCCCGCCCCGGCGGCGGCGCCGAGCACCCAGCGCGGCGGGTCGGCGGCCAGGAACAGCGTGGACAGCAGCAGGATCAGCAGCAGGCCCGGGAGGATGAACGCCGCACCGCCGACCAGGGCGCCGGCCGTGCCGCGCAGCCGCCAGGCGGTGAAGATCGCCAGCTGGGTCGAGGCCGGGCCGGGCAGCAGGTTGGTGGCGGCGATGCCGTCCTCGAACTCGCTCGCGGCGATCCAGCCGCGCCGCTCCACGCAGAGCCGGCGCAGCAGCAGGATGTGCGCGGGCGGCCCGCCGAAGCCCAGCACGCCGATCCGGCCCCACTCCTTGGCGATCACCGTCAGCGGCACCCGCTCCGCCACCTGCTCCGCCATCCGCTCCCCCTCTGTCCCTCTGAGCCTCTGGCCCTCTGGCCCTCTGGCCCTCTGGCCCTCTGGCCCTCTGGCCCTCGAAATCCTGCGCGACCTGCGCGAATGCGGGGCGCACCCTACCGGACCCGGATGGCCCACAGGGGAACGACAACGGTCACCAGTGCAGCCTTTGGATCTTCCTCCGAATTGGGGTTCACTTCCGGTGCGGACACCAGAAGCGGAGGGACACCGATGGCCGGGCACGCGCACGACCACGAGCACGAGCACGGGGGCCACGACCACGAGGGCGCCGGCCACGGGGGCACCGGCCACGCCGGGCACAGCCACGCGGTGTCCGCGGACGCGGACCGCAAGTGGCTGTGGAGCGCGCTGGTCCTGCTGGTGGTCTTCATGGCGGGCGAGGTGGTGGTCGGTTTCGCCGCCCGGTCGCTGGCCCTGATCTCGGACGCGGCGCACATGCTGACCGACGCCGCCTCGATCGCGCTGGCCCTGGTGGCGATGCGGCTGGCGGCCCGGCCGGCCCGGGGCGGCTACACGTACGGGCTGAAGCGGGCGGAGATCCTGTCGGCGCAGGCGAACGGCGTGACGCTGCTGGTGCTGTCGGCCTGGCTGGGCTACGAGGCGGTGACCAGGCTGATCTCGCCGCCGGCCGTCGAGGGCAAGCTGGTGCTGGTGACGGCGCTGGTGGGCGTGGTGGTGAACGTCGCGGCGGCCTGGTGCATGTCGAAGGCGAACCGGTCCTCGCTGAACGTGGAAGGCGCTTTCCAACACGTCCTGACCGACCTGTACGCGTTCATCGCCACGGCGGTCGCGGGCGCGGTGGTGCTGTTCACCGGTTTCGTCCGGGCGGACGCGATCGCCTCGCTGGTGGTGGTGGCGCTGATGCTGCGGGCCGGGGTCGGGCTGGTGCGGGACTCTGCGCGGATCTTCCTGGAGGCCGCGCCGGCCGGGATCGACCCGGACCGGGTGGCGGACCGGCTGGTGGCAGTGGAGCAGGTGGAGGAGATCCACGACCTGCACATCTGGGAGATCACCTCGAACCAGCCCGCGCTGTCGGCGCACATCCTGGTGACGCCGGGCGGGGACTGCCACGCGGTGCAGCGCGAGCTGCAGCGGCGGCTGCGCGAGGAGTACCGGATCACCCACGCCACCCTGCAGGTCGACCACGTCGGCGAGAGCGACGCGGACGGGCTGCTGCAGATCGCCCCGAGCAGCGCGGCCGCCGCCGCTGCCGCCGCTGCGGTCTCGGCCGGGGACGAGGCGCGCGAGCACTGCGCGGACGCGCACGGCCCGGTGCACCGCGCGGGCCCGCACGAGCACTGAGCCCGCCAGCCCCTCCCCTTCCCCCTTCGCGTCCCGCCCGGTGACGGTGCATCAGCACCGGACTGTCGGCGGGATGCGGCATGATCGGGGGGTGACCGCACCGACCGCGCCCGCCGCGCCTCGCCTGATGCTGCTGGACACCGCCAGCCTCTACTACCGCGCCTACTTCGGCGTCCCGGATTCGCTGCGCTCGCCGCAGGGCGAGCCGGTGAACGCGGTGCGCGGCCTGCTGGACTTCATCTCCCGCCTGGTCCAGGACCACGGTCCGGACGAACTGGTCGCCTGTACGGACGCCGACTGGCGGCCGCAGTGGCGGGTCGACCTGATCCCCACCTACAAGACCCACCGGGTCGCGGAGGCAGCGGTGGCCGGCGAGGAGGAGGTGCCGGACACCCTCGCCCCGCAGATCCCGGTGATCGAGCAGGTGCTGGACGCCCTGGGTATCGCCCGGGTCGGCGTCCCCGACTACGAGGCCGACGACGTGATCGGCACCCTCGCCACCCGCGCCACCGGCCCGGTCCAGATCGTCACCGGCGACCGGGACCTCTTCCAACTGGTCGACGACGCCCGCGCGGTGACGGTGCTGTACCCGGCCAAGGGCATCGGCGCGGCGCAGACCGTGAACGACGCGGCCCTGCTGGAGAAGTACGGCGTCCGCGGTTCCTCCTACGCGGACCTCGCGGCCCTGCGCGGCGACGCCAGCGACGGCCTGCCGGGCGTCAAGGGCATCGGTGAGAAGACCGCCACCCAGCTGATCCAGGAGTACGGCGACCTCGCGGGCGTCCGCGCCGCCGCCGCCGACCCGGCCTCCAAGCTCACCCCGGCCCGCCGCCGCAACCTCCTCGAGGCCGCCCCGTACCTGGACGTCGCCCCCACCGTCGTCCAGGTCGCCAAGGACGTCCCCCTCCCCGCCTTCGACCCCGCCCTCCCCCGCGAGGCCCGCGACCCGATGGCCCTGGAGTCCCTCGCCACCCGCTGGAACCTCGGCACCTCCCTCACCCGCGTACTGGAGGTGCTCACCACCCGCTGAGGTACTGGTCGTCTTGACGACAGCAACGGCCCGGGGATGCTCCAGGCACCCGCAACGGCAAGGCCATGACGCTCCTGTGGTCGATCTCAGTCTGGGGACAACCCTCCCCGGAACGGCATGATCCCGGGCCGGATGAATGCGTGTGACGGATGTTCACAGCCGAGGCGGCCTGGTCTGTGCCGTCTCGTCCTCGTCCGTGGCGAGTGGCAGAACGTACTCGCCGGCCAGGCGCGCGAGATGGAGCGGGAGCGGGCGAGCAAGTGGCGGGTAGTCGTCGTGGTAGCGGAGTTGATGGGCCAGGGTGGCCCACTCCGCCGGGCGGTCCGCTGTGGCACCGGACCGCCCGGAATCAGCGAGGGCCTGCTCCGAGAGGCAACCGAGCACTGTCATCTCCAGGAGTGCCGGGTTCCAGGCGGTCCTTCCGGGTGCGGTTCGGCATTCGGTGGTCGGCACGAGCTTCATCAGCTCCTTCGACACGCCCGCCGCCGTATGCGGCCTACTGGTGATGCTGGCGAAGACCCGGTTGTCCGGAACATCGGATGCCCAGACGCCTTCCGCGAAGCCGACTTTCCCCGACGAGTCGCATGCGTACCAGTCGGCGACCTCGCCCCGCCCGTTAGCGTCCCGGACGAGCACAATTCGCAGGTCGGGCCCGTAGACCGCGACCCGCTGGTCCGGTCCCGTTCCGAAACCCAGCTCATCACGGATCAGCGCGCCGTTGCGCAACCGCGGCCAGCACTGACGGAAGTTGGCGGCACTGGCCAGCAGCAACGTCGGCCGCTCGCGCAGTTGGAAGAGGATGGCGCGGATCTGGCGCTCCGCCTCGGCCTGCCACTGCTGCTCGATGCCTTGGTCGCCGTATCCGCTGTTGTTCGCCTCGGTCGAGGCATCAGCGAGTGCCAGCAGCAGTTGCGGGTACGGCACCCACTCGGCCCGCTCGGCGTCCCAGCCCTCGATGGCTCCGGCATCGTTGTCGGGCCTCATCCGCACGGCTACGATCCGGCGGACCGGGCACCGTGTCGGTCCTTTCCTGGTGTAGCGGACCAGCCAGAGCGCGGCGTACTGGAGATCCCCCGGGATACCAGTACCGACGCGGTGTGCGGGCGGGCTGATCGCTCCGAGTTGGCGGAAAGCGTCCAGCCAGGTCCACTTCGCCCGGTGCTCCAGGGCCGCCGTGTCGTCGTCCGCCTGAGTGATGAACTGGGCCAGACGCCCTTGGCGGGCCCAGGCGAGCCTCAGCGCGTGTTTGGGGTCCGAGTCCGCTGCGACGGCGAACCGGCCCTTCCCTGCGATCTCGGCGATCACGACGCCGACATGCGCCGACAACGGACCGACCGAATCGGCGAGCAAGGCACAACGGCCTGTGATCGCCTCCGCCAGTCGGACAGCCCGGCGTCGCTTCCGGTCCCTGGAGATCGGCAAGGGCTGGGCCAGTTCCCCGGCAGGCCGGGTACGGACCCTGAGCCGGATGCCGTCGGCCTGCCACTGTCGGCTGTCGTCCGTGGCGACCCCGCTGCCGGGCGGCAGGCCGAGGACGGCAGGCAGTGCGTCGAGCAGGGCATCCCGGGTCTGCGGCGTCTGCCAGACGATCTCGACATCCAGTGAGCGGCCGTCCAATGCACGGGCAAGCGCCGTCCGGCGCAACATGGCCTTCTGTGCCTCCCGGGTGTCCGGTTCGGTTGCCTTGACCGAACGCGGTAGCAGAGAGGGGGTGTTGTGCCTGGTGACTCGACCGAGGTCGCCCACTCTTCGCAGCATCGGCCGCAGTCGTTCCTCCACCCAGGCATCCAGCTGGGACCGCTCCCGCGGCATCAGTCCGGAGCCGACCTCGTGCGGCCCGAGCGCAGGGTGGTAGAGGATTCCGGCTGCCAGCCCGCGCTGTCCGAGGAGCCACTTCTCGGGTGCCTCGAACAACTCGTCCGGTTCCGGGTACTTCCGGATGATGTCCAGCTCGGGCAGTAGTAGCGCGGGACTGCGGCGGCGCCAGACGAGTTGCTTGGCCCGCCGGTCGAACCCCAGGACGTTCTCGGCAATCCGGTGGCCACGCTCCTGCTCCTCGGACCAGGGCAGCGGGGCATCGAGCAGGACCGTGGCCCCGCTGAGCTCACGGGGGGTCACCTCCAGGTGAGTGGCCCACCTGCGCACACCGATGGCAATGTGGACACGGAACCGCGGGGTGAAGGGCACAGTCTGCACCGTGATGGTCAGACACGCCGAGTAGTACCAGGTCCGCCCCCGGCGCTCGTACTGCTGCGGCGGCCAGGAAACCAGTTCGACGCCCTTTGCGGAACTCACGACGCGGAAGTGCAGCACTGCGCCACGAGTCCGGTACGGACTGTCGGCGAGCCGGAAAGCGATGGCCTCCGGGAGCAAGTTGTAGAGCCGCCGCAATGGCTCTGCGGTGCCTCCCGCCGAGACCACTGTCTCAGTGAAGTCGACGCACTCGGTCTCCCAACTCGGAAGCGACACTGCGGCGGCTCCGGGGGCAGCCAGCAACTCGTCCTCCAGTTCCTCGTCGTCACCCTCGTCGAGGCCGGCCAGCTCTGCCGCCCAAGTCCCGAGTACCGGCGCCAGAACCTCCTGCGGCACTGCCTCCGATGCGTACAGCCAAGGCAGTTGACCATCAGCTCCGGCGTTACGCCCGGTGGCGAGCACTCCGGGAGCGGTTGCCCGGAGCAGGGAGTTGAGGCGGTACACGGGGAGCCGAACCGGGTTCTCCGCGCCACGGGCCAGCTGTTGACGGCGGACGAGTTCGGCGTGGAGGTCGTCACCAAGCCGGAGTACCTGCAGGGTTTCCTGCCACGCACCGTGCGCGGGATCAGGTTCGTACGCCACGGTACGGATCGTTCGATACATCGTTTTCCTTTCCTCGTACTGATCGGGAGCGCGACCCACCGGTCACGCCGTGGGCAAGGGCCGTGTCAGGCAGCGGCCCAACATGCTTCGTAGCGGGGCGTAGAGGGCGCGTGCGATGAACTGCTCGTCCTCGGGTCGTGCGCCGCTCTCGAAGTAGGGGTCGAGCACGTCGAGGATGCTGTACAGCAGGCTGGTCTGCGGGCTGTCCGGGGTCGGGGGGCTGGCCGCACGGCCGGGTGCGAAGGCCGCATCGACGAAGACCACCCGGGCCGGTACCCCACCACGCACCAAGCGGCCGATCACCTGCCACATCAGCACCAGGATGTCCCAGGTGATCTGTTCCCGGTCATCACCCAGCCGGCTCCAGGCCGTGGAACGCCTCAGCAGTCGGTACCAGTGCGACCGCGCTCGGCGCCGCACCTCCTCGGCGCCCGCCTCGATCGTCGCGCCCGCGGCCACCCACCGTGCGAAGTCCCCGTCCTGCTGCGCCCGCACGATCCAATCGTTGACTGCGTGGACCGCGAGGGACAGGTCATCGGGGTGCGGGTTGGGCCTGGCGAGGAAGTAGACGGTCCCGATCGCCGCCACGGCATCGTCGTTGAGGATGTTGTGACCGCGCTCGACGGCCAGCAGCGGTGCGACCAGAACGTCCGCATTCAGATCCTTGAGGTGTTCCACGTCGCTTCGCCGCAGGACTCGCGCGCGGTGCGCGAACGGGGCCTCGTCGTCCTCGTCGATCTCCTGGTCGTCCGACACCAGGCACAGCGCCCGGTTCCGCCACCGGGGGTTGAGGTTGTGCAACGCGTCGGCGACCACCCGGGCTTCCTCATAGCTGCCGACCAGGAGCAGGATCTGATCGCGTCCGGGCGGCAGCGACAGGAGTTCCTTCTCCAGCGGACCGCCGTTCTCCACCTCGTCGACCCCGGCACCGAGCCAGTCGACCAGACGCCGCAGTTTGGCCGGCCGCTCCTCGGGATCGGTCCCGGAGATCCGCATCTTCTGGTCGCCGTCCTCGAAGAACTCGATGCGCATCTCGCTCTCGTCGGCGATCCGTTCCATCACCATCGGATCCGGCTCGATGATCACACCGACCGGTACCGCAACGTGGTACCGGCTGGAGCGGCCCGCCCAGCTGCTTCCGGACATCAGGAGCACGTGGGAACCCGACCGACCGTCGACCGAAGGCAACAGTGGCATCGCCCGCAGCAGTTCCCGTCCGACGCCGCTGCAGCGGAAGAAAACCAGGTCACCGCTGCGCACGCCCTCGCCGTCCTCACCGGGGACCCGGAACTGGAAACCGAGCACGTTGCCCATCGGCGCTTCCGGGACCATCGGCCCGTAATCGAACGGCCTGCGGTACATGTCGTTGAAGCTCAGGCTGAGGGCCGCCTCGACCCGGGGCCACATGGTGTTGATGACCGCGAGCCGCCGTTCGAGGGCGCTCAGGAGCAGCGTGAACTCGAAGCGGTCGGCCAGTTCCTCGAACCACTGCTCGGGAGTCTGGGGCGGCGGTGGCTCTTCGCCGCCCCGCTTGCGGTCGCGGTTCCTGCGCTTGTACTCCGCCACCTCCTCCTGCCACTTCGTCACGCGCTCCTCGTACTGCTTCCGCTGCTCGTCCTGGAATCGCTCGTCGAGCTGGAAGCGGGCTTCCATCACCTCCATGAGCGATTCCCTGGTCTTCTCCGGGTTTCCGGTGTGCAGCAGCTCGTTGAGCAGGGCCGTGAGATCAGTGAAGTCCTCCTCGGTGTGTCGGGTGCGGTCGCCGAAAGGGTTGTCACGGAACGCGTCGAAGAGGTTTCCCAGTGCCTCTCGTGGACCTCGGCCGAGCTGCTCGGTGTCGCCCTCGTCGAGCGGGTAGCGCTGGTCGAGCAGGCCGAGTTGCAGGGTCCAGGCACTGAAGAAGCCGAACCGTATCCACTGGCGCAGCCGGTACTGGGCGACGAGCATGGCGTGGAGCTTGTCCGTGGCCGCCACGACGGTGTTCAGGGCACCGCAGAAGACCGCCACATCCCGGTCGGAGAGCTGGGTCCTGCCACTGGCCGCGAGCTCGCGGATCTTGTGACTGTTGAGCCAGTCGATGAACCCGCGCTGTTCGTCCGCCGCGAGCAGGACGGCCGGGGCGAAAATCTGGTCCAGGTGCATCTGCACCCGGTCGGCCTCGTCGACGATCACCAAATCGCTTCGGCGACAGGCGAGTTCGAGGTAGCGTATGCGCTCCCCGTTCTGCGGACGCGGCGGAGAGGAGTCGACCAGGCTTGGCAGCGTCGCCACCCAGATGAGTGCGTCGACCAGCAATCGGGACGCGTGGTGCCTGGGGCAGAGCGACCAGTAGGGGCAGGCGAGCGACTGCTTCTGCCATTCCGATCCCAGCGCACGCTTGGGCCCGCGCTTGGACGAGGTCGGGGGCCTCAATCGGGAGCACGGTGCCTCACCGAAGGCCAGGGGCTCTCCTGAGGCTGCACCGACTCTGGTGTTCAACAGGCACGACGTCCCCAGATAGGCGAAGGCCGGGTCGTCGTGGGCCAGCAGTCGCTGCTCGCCCCGGCCCGCCCATCTGCGGTGCAGTCCTTGGGCATGGCGTTCGCGTCCGTTGGCGCCGAGCACAGGGGCTGCCGCGCCGTCGGTGTACAGGTTGTACAACTCGACGAGCTTGAGGACTTCGGCGACATCGGGCACCGCAACAGTGGTTCGCTTACCGAGGTGGGCGAGATGGACCGCGATCACGTCACGCAGGGTGCTCTTGCCTGCTCCGACAATGCCGAGCAGGTGCTGGAGGCCGTCCACTGTGAACTCGTCGGCCGCCTGGAATGTGCCGACTTCTGCGGTGGACAGCTCGAAACTCCGGAGCCGCCGCTCCCATTCGGGAGACTTACCGGACTTGGCCCGCGCGTGGATGGCGTCCATCTCCGCAGCAGTACGCCTGAGGTCCGCCATCCGGAAGGTCAACCGCTCACCACCGCCGGCCGGCCCGAGGTCCAGGTCGTGGGCGACCAACGGCGTCCTGGGTACCTCGGGCAGTTCGACCACCGCCATCGCCCGACTGACCGGAAAACCGAAACGGCCGGGCTCCGCGACCTTCTGCTGGGAGCCCGCCAAGGGCGGGGCCTTCTGCAGGAGGCCGTCATAGACCTGCCAGCGCTGCTGCCCGATCTCGACCTCGCAGCGAGTCGCCGGGCTCTGGGGGTCCGTCACCTCGTAACCGCGAAGCGCGGGGTCAGTGCGCTGATAATGCTCCAGGGCTTCCTGCCAGGTCCGCTTGCGGCCCAGTATCCACAGCGAATATCGGGCCACCCGGAGGACCCGTTCGGCGTCCTGGGGCAGATCGGCCAGATAGGCTTTCGCGAAGCCGTACCCGCTGAAAAGCACCCAGGCGTGGGCTGCCGGGGCCGCCGGCATCAGGCGCTGCTGCAGGTACAGGCCGAGTTCAACCTGGCAGAAGTACTCCACGGCCGGTGCACGCATGCGCGTTCCGGGGAACTGCCGGAATTCACGGGCCAGTTCATGCAGAGGTGAAGTCAGGCTACGCATGGGTATCCCCCCGGTCGTCAGTACGGTGGCCATTGATCCGTCGGGCCAGGTCCTGCGGGTCACTGAGCAGCACATGCTCCCTCAGCTCTTCGGGGAGCGACGCTGTGAACGCCGTACGGAAGTCGACGGACCTTGCGGACCGTTCGGGGACGACCACTGCGGCCGGCCCTTGCAGGCGGTCTGCCAGTTCGACGAACCGGCAGGCCAGGAGCACCGGTTGGACCCGGTCGTAGAAGTGGACCGAGTGCACCCTCGTTCCCGGGGTGCGTACCCGGTACGAACCGAGCTCTCCGGGCACCGCCTCATAATGGATTCCGACGGCCTCCAGGTTCTTCAGCCCCACTCGCTCGACAGCGGACGACAGTGCGAGGAAGACCCGCAGCGAACGCCGTAGCAGCAACGACTGGTCCGGATCGCGGACCAGTTCCATCCGTTCTCCCTCCGGGCAGACCTCGCCCTCGCACCAGGTCCGCGGGCCCGCGACCGGCGCTCCGTATTCCGGGGCACGACGCCCACCGAGCAGGGCCGGCAGTCGGCAAGTGCCGCAGCGCAAGAACGTGCCCGCGACCACCAGGGATTCGGGCAACGGCTGGTAAAGGTCCCGGACCCGGGTCCAGACCGCTTTGCTCCATCCACGGTCGAACCGGTCCCTCCGGTGGACCACGGCACGCTGGACCAGGAACTGGCGGCTTCTGCGGTACTGGTCGTCGTTCTTGCAACGCCCCGCCAGATCGGCCAGCAGGGCCAGGGCCTCCTGCTCCACGCCTCCCGACTGCTCGTGGGAGGTGAGTTCCAAGCAGGTACGGGTGGGCATGAGCCCCACTGGGTGGACCAGCGTCGCATCGCCATCGAGCAGGCCGACGGGCACCCCGAAGATCTGGTCCCCCAATGGACGCCGACGGCACCACTCCAGCAACTCCGGAACGCTGAAGGGCGGCTTCTCACCCAGGTCGAGACAGCGCAACACCATCTGGTCCAGCGACCGCTGGGCGAGCGACGGATAAGGCAATGCGAATGAGCGGAGGCTACCTAACTCGCTCGACGAGGCCACCACGGAAGCAAGTTGGCGGTACATGGCGTGTTCCGTACGCTCCGTCATGCGGTCTGTCCGATGGCTGACTTGGAACACCAGTGCGCCATCTCGCAACTCCCGCACGCCCGGCCGGGACGCGCCGGGTAGCGGTCGTCCTGCAGCCACCCGTCCACCAGGTCCTGCACGATCCGCTCCGCCGTGGCCCTGGTGGCCGCGGCGAAGGGGTCGATGACCTCCAGATCCGCGCCGCCCGGTCGCAGCACCTCCAACTCGATCCTCGCGCGGTCGGATGATCCGCCGAGGTCGCCGCGGGCCAGCAGGAGGGTGGCAAGGGCCAACTGCGGGTACCGTTCCAGCAACGGGCGATTCGAACCGCTCCGATAGGACGAGGTCTTGGTCTCTCGCCACACCCAGGAGCCGGCGTCCCGGTAGAGCAGGTCGGGCGCGGCGATGACGATCACGTCGGCTTTGGTGTCGTGGCGGACCACGCGGGGTTCGGTCCGTACGTCGGCACCGTCCCGGGTGAGTCGCAATGGACAGACCGCGGCATGGTGGCGCAGCAACCGCGCACCGAGCGCGCGTTCGTCCGCCGGAAGGTCGTATCCGGGCGGCACCCATGCTTCGGGGATGTCCACCGTGCACGGACGCGCGGCCCCGGCACCGTGGCACCGGGCCAAGTACGCGTGCAGTGCCCGGCCGCGCTCGGCAGTCGGACCGTGCTCGACGGCATCCGCGGTCGGCAGGTGGAGCCTACGCATGTGGTCCCGCGCCGGGCAGATCCGGTAGTTGCGCCCGTTGGTGACCGACCAACTGCGCCGGGGCCGTCCGGCAGATTCGACCCCCAGCAGCTCCGGCGCGCGACGCAGGGCCGGACAGACAGCGAGGAACGGGCACTCGGCACAGGACGAACCCGGCCGGTACTCCTGGCCGTCCAGCACGGAAGCGAGTGCCGCCCGGCCTTTGGTCCGGTACAAGGTGCGGGCTTCCTCCGAGGTCCCGTCGAAGAGCGTACGCGGTGGACCGCCCAGTAGGGCGAACTCCACGATCCGCACCCGCTCCGGCAGAGGACCGGTCCCTCCTTCCGCGAGCACCAGGGCCGCTGCGGCCACGAAGCTCTCGGGCGGGTTCTCCTTCCGCAACTTGTTCACCGGAAGCCGGAGTTCGCGCACCTTGCCGTCGGCGGACCGCAACCGCCGTCCCCACACCGTCAGTCGGTACTCCCGGGCCTGCCACGGATCGTCGTCGCCCGGCCGGTGGCGGTAGATCCACGGTTCCTCGGCCTCGTGCAGAAGGGGTTCGGCAGAGTCCGCGGGGAAGGCGTCCCGATAGCTCGCCAGCCCGTGCGCCGACCACTGCCGCAGACCGTCGTGCAGTGGTCGGCGCGTCCCGGCGTCCGTCTCGAACGGCCATTCGCCATCGCAAGCACGCGCGTCGCAGGCAGCCATAAAAGGACCGAAAGTGAAGTGCTCCAACAGTTCGGGTGGTTGTTCCACGCTCCGGATCGGCCGGTATCCACGTGCCTTGAGGGCGTCGGCAGCCGGGCAGCGGAAATCGCCTCCCTTGAACATGCCGACGGATACTGTGATGACATCAGAGATCCGACGGACTCCGTCGGGCGGCAGCCATGAATCGATCATTCATTCCTCCTGATGAGAGAGTTGGTGCTCGTCGCCGACTCGGTCGGAGAAATCACGCACGGTCGGCACCTGTGCCCGGCCGGGGGAGTTGCCATGACGGAGCGTTCCGAGGAGATCGGCGACATCGAGTCGCACTACGACGTGCTGGAGCAGATCAGTTTCGACACCGGCCAAGGTGATCTCTACACGGGCCGGAGCAAGCTGACCGGCGAACAGGTGGCCATCAAAGCCCAAAAAGAACGACAGTTCGAATCAACTCGGCATTTCGCTTCCCTGGGCGAAGAGCTCACCACCGAAGGCACTCATACCTCTTACCTGTCGGAGGTGCCCGGCATCCCGAAACTGATCGCGCTGGGTGATTTCCGCGGGCGGAGGTGCCTCGTCATGGAGTACGTCGACGGGCCACCCCTGTCGGACGTGGTCTCCTTGTTCCGCCCGGTCCGAGACCCGCACACGGTGGCATCGGTCGTCGGCCAGCTCTGCGAGATCCTGGACGACGTCCACCGTCTCGGCTTCGTGCACCGGGACGTCAAACTCGACAACGTGATGGTGGAGTGGTCCGGCCGGCTCCGGCTCCTCGACCTGGGCATGGCCATCGACGCCGCTGTTCCCACGGAAATGGGCTGCGGAACCATGGGATACACGGCTCCTGAGCAACTCGGCGCGAGCGACAGCGGGGTGACCGCACAGGCCGACATCTTCGCCCTGGGCTGCATCCTGCTGGAGATGACGGTCATGCAGCTCCCGTACGGGGGGACTCGCAGCGGTATCACCGCGAAGAATCCGTCCGTGCTCCCTCCCGACCGACTCGCTGTCCTCCCCGCAGTCTTCGCCGAACTTGCCCTCGCCATGGTCGAGCTGAAGCCGGAAAATCGACCGACCACCGTGCGCGAGGTCTACCAGGGGCTTCGCGACCAGATACCCGTAGTAGGCTCCCCCGCACCCGGCAAACCGCTACGGCCGGACCCCACGGAGTACTACCGGAGCGTTCCGCACCGGTGGTGACCCGTCGCCCCGTCATCGCAGCGGCTCGATACGCCGCCGGGCTTCGGGTACACCGGCACCCCCCATGAACTCCCGCAGCATGACCACTCGCTCCAGTGCCGCCACCGCCTCCTCCCGACGCCCTGCGGCCACCAGGGCGTCGGCGTAGAACGATAAGATCTTCTCCTCGTTCGGCCAGTGCTCCTGCTTCCGGTATATCTCACAAGCCTGCTGGAACAGCGGGAGCGCCGCCTTGCGCTCCCGCCGGGCGAGGTGAACCTTGGCGAGGGTGTAGAGGACGTCGGCCAGGCCGACCTGGTCCGAGGTCGCCTCGACGACCAGCCGGGCGCTGCGGCAGACGGCGAGAGCTTCGTCCAGCTCGCCGCGATCGAGGTGGATCGTACCGATGCCGTTGAGTGCGGCAGCCTCTCCGACCGGATCCGCCAGGTCCCGGTACAGATTCAGGGCCGTGTAGTGGTGCTCCTCGGCCTCCGCCCAGTGCTGCTGCTTGCGCAGGGTGAGCGCGAGGGCGTGCAGGGAGCGAGCGAGGCTCAGTCGGCCGACCGCGCTGTCGTCCTGCGAGCTCAGGAGCACGGCCCGGTTCAGTTGCCCTCTGGCAAAGAGGTACTCGGCGCGCCGCCAGTTGGTTCCCGCCAGCATCCGGTACACCATCGCACGGTCGACGAGAGTCGCTGTGTGCTCTCGCTCGACCGCCTCCCGCGCGGCATCGAGCCCTTCCAGCGCGGCCGTAAGGTGGTGCCGACGCCACTGATAGGTCATCAGCGCCATCGGCAACAGCCAGACGTAGCGCTTCGCACCGCGCGCGATCGCAAGGCCGATGCAACTGCGGACCGTGTCGTACTCGGCGTCCAGCAATGCCATGGCCTGGTCCAGGTCATCGGGCTCAGCCACCGTGATGTCGTCCGGCTCTCCCACCGGGAGCATCCGCTCCCGGTCGAGCAACCGGTCGCAGGCCCGGACGTTCTGGAGCTGATGCTCCAGAACCTGCCGCACCGTCGCCTCCTCGAACTCCTGGCGCAGGCCGTGGGCCACCGGCTGAATCCGGTAGTGGGCAAAGTTCCGGACCAGATCGTGCAGCCGGTAGCGGTCGCCGCGCAGTTCGGCAAGGTTTGCCGCGACCAGTTCCTCCACCGCCCGGTCGGCGCGGATCTGCTCGCCGGCCAGACCGAGATCCATCACAGCGCCCCAACCGATACTGGGGCCGGGATGGATCGCGAGTTGCCAGAGCAGGCGCCGGGCCTCTGCGGAGAGGGCTCCGACCGAGAGGTTCAACGCCATCTCGACGGAGAGCTCGCCCTGCGGATCGCACAGGACCTCCAGCCTCCGCTGTTCCTCCTTGAGCTCCCTGGCCAGGGCGCCGATCGTCGCGAGCGGACGCGCCTCCAATCGTCCGGCGATCACGGTGAGCGCCAGAGGGTGACCGGCGCAGGACTTCGCCAGATCGGCGAACGGCTGGGCGTGGGTCATCCGGTCCTGCGGGGCGACCCGCTCCTGGAGCAGCGACACGGCCGCCTCGTCGTCCAGCCGTCCCACGGAACAGAAGTGGACGTCGTGTTTGGCTCGAAGATCACGGAGACTGCTACGGCTGGTGATGATCACCGCGCTGGTGCCGGCGCCCGGGAGCAGCGGCAATACCTGCCGGGCGTCACGGGCGTCATCGAGCAGGATCAGAACCGACCGCTGAGCGAGAGCCGATCGGAATGCGGTGGTCTTGTCGTCCAGACCGGTCACCACTGAATACGGCGGCAGCTCCGGCAGGAACCGGTCGAGCACGTGCTCCGGGTCTACGGGCGGCCTGTCCTCACCGGCGAAGCCGCGGAGCTCGGCGTACAGCGCGCCGTCGGGAAACCGGTCCCGCAGTTGCTGCGCGAGTTCCAGGGCCACGGTGGTCTTCCCGATGCCGGCCATGCCACTGATCACGATCACTGTCCCGTGACCCATCGCCTGGCGCTGCCGCACCGATTCCGCCATCGAACCAATCAGGTCGCTCCTACCGAGGACCCGCCGCCCGAGTGCCGGCAATTGGTTCGGCACTGGGACCAACGTCGTGGTCGACGGGCTGGACGCGTCCCCTCGGGCCCAGTCGATGACCTGTTGCAGAGCGGCGTTCGGCCTCCCGAACTGCTTCATCCACCGTTTGACAGTCTCCTCCAGTTCGGCCCGTGGCAGTTCCCGGCCGTAGGCGAGTAAGTAGTAGCGGAACGGCCATCGCTCAGCGGGCAGGCTCCGGTACCAGCGCTCTGCCTCACTGGACAGCAGCTTAATGTCATTGTCCCGCGTCAAGCAGTTGGCAGGTTTTCGGGTTCGGGAAAGTTGGGGACGAGCGGGTCCGCGGCGCCGGTGTGGACGTCGTTGGGCCGGTTCCAGGCCAGGGCCTCGTGGGGTCGGACGGTGTTGTAGTCGCGCCGGTAGTCCTCGGCGTGCCGGACGAGG
>NZ_JBIUTD010000017.1:0-156978 GCF_044741705.1 Kitasatospora sp. NPDC088134
CCGTAGCGCTCCGGAAGGTCCCGCCACGGCACACCCGTCCGGGTCCGGTACAGGATCCCGTCGATAACCTGCCGATGGTCCCGCCACCTGCCGCAGCGCCCGTTGCTCACCGGCAGCAGCGGACGAAGCCGCTCCCACTGACCATCAGTCAGATCACCCCTACTCCCCATAGTCGCATCAACGACTCAACTGATCGGCAGGACACGGCCTAGGAGCCCGCGTCGGCCCAGCCCAGGCCGGGCCCGCCGCCCAGGCGTTCACATCTGCCCGCCCTGTTCGTCCTCCCCGTCCGGCCGGGGCTCGCCGCCTAGGCGTTCGGGTCGGGCCGGAGGGTGCAGAGGCGCTTGGTGGCGCGGGTCAGGGCGACGTAGAGGTCGCGTTCGCCGGCCGGGCGGGCGGTGGCGATGCCGTCCGGGTCGAGCACCAGGGCCTCGTCGAACTCCAGGCCGCGGGCCTCGGAGGCCGGGACCAGGCGGGCGTGGTGCTCGACGCCGGCGGCGGCCAGGGCCGGGAGCCGGTCGTCGGCGCAGACCACGCCGAGCAGGTCGCCCGGGTGGGCGGCGGCCTGGGTGCGGAGTTCGTGCAGGAGCGCGTCGACCAGGCGCTCCGGGGCGGCCGTGACGGTCCGCGGTTCGTCGCCCTGCCGGATCGAGCGGACCGGCGGCTGCCCGGGGGCGATCCGGCGGAGCAGTTCCCCGGTGGTGGCCAGGATCTGCTGCGTGGTGCGGTAGCTGACGGTCAGGGTGCGCAGGTCGAAGCGCCGGCCGAGGTGCGGGGCGAGCGCCTCGTCCCAGTCCCGGGCGGTCGCCGCCGGGCCCGCCTGGGCGAAGTCGCCGACCAGCGTCATCGACCGGGACGGACAGCGGCGCAGCACCGTCCGCCACTGCATGGCCGTCAGCTCCTGGGCCTCGTCCACCACGACGTGCCCGAAGTCCCGCGCAGGCGGCCCGTCCACCAGGGCGGCCGCCTCGTCGAGCAGCGGCACGTCCGCCCCGGTCCACGGCGCGCCGGGGGTGCGTAGCAGCAACTCCCGTTCGGTGTCGGTGAGTTGCGGCAGGTGCGCGGCCAGCACGGCGGGGTCGGCAAGCAGCGCGTCGACCACCTCGGCGGGGGTCAGCCGGGGCCAGAGCCGTTCGACGGCCCGGTCCAGATGGGCGTCGTCCAGCAGCGCGGCCCGGACCGCGTCGGCGTCGAACTCCTCGCCGCCGGCGGTGGGTTCGGCGTCGAGGCCGAGCCGGTGCAGGTCCCGGGCCGCCATCCGGTCCAGGTCGATGCCGGTGAGCAGGGCGACCTCGGCGTCCAGCCGCTCCAGGGTCTCGGCCGTGCCCCGGGCCAGCGTGTCCACCAGGGCGTCCACCAGCAGTTCCAGGAACAGTTCGCGCGCCCGGTTGTGGGCGGCCCCGCCGGCCCGGGCCGCCTCGCGGGCCCCGGCGACCTCCGCCGCGTCCAGCCGGACCCACTCCTGACCGACCCGGACGGCGAACTCCCCGTCCGGCGCCTGCCGGGCCCGGACCACGGCGGCCAGCGCCCCGGCCAGGTCGGCGCGGCCCTTGAGGCGGGCGGCCGCGAAGCCGTCGGCGGCTCCGGGCCGGACCCCGGCCAGTTCCTCGCAGGTCGCCAGCACGACGTCGTTCTCGCCGAGCGAGGGCAGCACCTGGGAGACGTAGTCCAGGAAGCGCGCGTTCGGGCCCAGCACCAGCACGCCGCGCTCGGCGGCCTTCGGGAACGCGTACAGCACGTACGCGGCGCGGTGCAGCGCCACCACCGTCTTCCCGGTGCCCGGGCCGCCCTGCACCACCGTCACCCCGCGGTGCGGGGAGCGGACGATCGCGTCCTGCTCCACCTGGAGGGTGGCCACCGCCGTGCCCATCCGGCCGGTGCGGCGGGCCTGCAGCGCCGCCGCGAGCGGGCCGTCGCCGAGGACGTCCCCCGCCGCCGGGGCCGAGCCGTCCAGCAGTTCGTCGCTCACCCCGAGCACGGTGCGGTCCGCCACGCTCAGGTGGCGGCGCCGGCGCAGCCCCATCGGGTGCACCGGGGTCGCCTCGTAGAAGGCCCGGGCCGCCGCCGCCCGCCAGTCCACCAGCACCGGCAGTTCGTCGCCGTCCCGCTGCAGGCCCAGCCGCCCGATCCGCAGCGCCGTCCCGTCCGCCAGGTCGATCCGGCCGAACACCAGCCCGCCCTCGGCCCCCTCCAGCCGCCGCACCTCCCCCGCCAGCCGCCCGGCCGCGACCTCCCGCTCGTACACCGCGCCCGCGCCGTCCGCCACCGCCGCGAGCACCTCCCGCAACTGCGCCCGCGCCCCGGCCAGCCGCTCGTCGAACAGTTCCCCGATCGCGGACACCTGCACCCGCTCCAGCTCCACCTGCTGCCCGGCGTCGCCGTGGATCTCCGCCAAAGAAGAGCCCCCCTCTCGATTCGACCCACCACTATGCAGATCGCCCCCGGGAAAGTAAATGTTGACTTTCCCTTCGCAGCTGTGTCTCCCATTTCCGCCCGCCCGCATTTCCGACGAATTCCGGAACCCCGGGCCGCCACCCGCATTCGAATTTCCGACGGAAATCGGTGTCAATCCGTCTCCCCGGGCCGCTGCCAGACCAGCGAGTAGCGCCAGAACAGGCGGCGGCGCAGGCGGGCGCCGGGGAGGAGGCGGCGGGCCTCGCGGGTGATGTCGGGGAAGGTCATGGTCGCCGGGCGGGTCGGGGCGGTCATCGAGGCCGGGCGGGGTGCTTTCCGGCCCCTGTTCCTGATCCAGGCCATGGCGAGGTTCGCGGGTACGGCCACGGCCTCGATCAGGTGGTCGCTCCGGGTGTGCGGGTGGTAGAGGCCGAGGACGATCAGGGTTCCGCCGGGAGCCAGGGACGCGCGGAAGCGGGTGAGGGCGGGGCCGAACGGCAGGTGGTGGAGGGTGGCGACGCAGGTGATCACGTCGTGGCGGCCGGGTGGCAGTTCCTCCGGGGCGGCGGCGACGGTGAAGGCCACCGGGGCGGCGGGGTCGGTGAGTTCCCGCGCGCGGTCGACGATCGCGGGGTCGGCGTCGATCCCGTGCACGGCCGCCGCCCGGGTGGCCAGGATTCTGGCGAGGTCCCCGCTGCCGGAGCCGACGTCCAGGGCCGTGCCGAAGCGGGCGGGGAGGCGGCGCAGCATCCACCGGTGGTAGTGGGCGTTGTGGTCCCAGGGGCGGGCGGCGTGGAAGCGCTCCAGCGCCTGCAGGACCCGGGGCTGAAAGGTCGTCATGGTCGGAAAGTCCATCAGCCCCGCGGGGCCGGCGGAACCCCCGTCAGGGGACGAGGACGACCTTGCCGAGGTTGCGGCGCCGTTCGACCAGGGCGTGGGCCCGGGCGGCCTGGCTGAGCGGGATCTGGGCGTGGACGGCGGGACGGAGGGTGCCTGCGCCGTACAGCTGCCAGAGTTCGCGCTGCCAGCGGGCGTGGCGCTCGGGCTGCCCCGCGGCGACGGCGCGCATCTGGAAGCCGATCAGCGAGGCGCCGCGGAGCAGGAGCTCATGGGCCTCGACGGCGCCGCCGCCGGAGCTGAAGGCGACCAGCCGGCCGCCGGGTGCGAGGCAGCGGACGGCGGGGGCGAGCAGGTCGCCGCCGACGCCGTCGAGGATCACGTCGTACGGGCCGCCCCAGTCGGCGTCCGCGTAGCGGACCACCTCGTCGGCGCCCATCCAGCGGACGAAGTCGACCTTGGCCCGGCTGCTGACGGCCGCGACCACGCGCCCCGCCCCGAGGGCCCGGGCGTACTGCAGGGCCATCACGCCGACCCCGCTGGCCGCCGCCGTGACCAGCACCGATTCGTGCAGCTGCGGGCGGGCCGCCTCGTAGGCGCCGAGTGCCACCAGGCCGCTGCGGACCACGGCGACGGCGTCCACCGCGGTGACCCCGGCCGGCACCCGGGAGGCCATCGCGGTGCTCAGGACCGCGAACTCGGCGTAGGCGTCGGCGAAGCACAGGCCGGTGACGTGCTCCCCCAGGGCGAAGTCCTCGACCCCCGGGCCCAGCGCGACGACCTCCCCGGCGATCTCGCCCCCGAGCGCCACCGGCCCGTCGCCGCGCTCCCACAGCTTGCGCACGGTGGGCAGGGTCACCCCGATCGCGCCGACCCGGACCAGCAGCTCGCCGGCAGCGGGCTCCGGCCGGTCGACCCGCTCGGCGAGCAGCGCACCGGGTTTGCCCTCGGCCTTGTGACGAATGCGCAGCACAGTGCTCTCCCCCGCCGGAAATTCATTGGATGGTCCAACGATAGGATGAAACCATGGGGCTGTCCAACGACTTTCGCTAGTCTGTTCCCGTGACCTCAGACCTCCAGCGCATCGAGAGCCTGCCGTCCTGGCTCGCCGGTCGGCTCGCAGACCGGGGCCGGGAGCTGGTCTCCGCCGCAATCGCCACGGAGGGCCTCAGGCTCCTGCAGTTCGCGGTGCTGGCCGCCGCCGCCGAGTACGGCCCCGTCACCCAGGCCGACCTGAGCCGCTACCGGCCCATCGACCCCAAGGACCTGGTCGTCGTCCTCAACCACCTCCAGCAGGCCGGCCTCGTGCTGCGCAGCCCGCACCCCTCCGACCGCCGCAAGAACGTCGTCACCGTCACCCCGGACGGCACCGCCGTGCTGGCCCGCTGCACGGCCCTGGCCGAGGCCGCCAACGCCGAACTGCTCGCCCCGCTCACCCCCGCCGAGCGCGAGCAGCTGACCGCCCTGCTGACCCGCCTGCACGAGGCCGGAACGGATCGGAGCGGCGGGGACCGATGAGTTCGCCCGGCCCGGTTCGTCTGCATGGTGAGACCGGAGAGACCGGTCGGACGATCCGACACACCGGGAGCACGCCATGGGCCTGATCCACATCGAGCTGTTCACCACCCTGGACCTGGTCGGGCAGGCGCCGGGCGGGCCGGAGGAGGACCCGGAGGGGTTCGCGTTCGGCGGCTGGCAGGTGCCGCTGATGGACGAGGTCGCCGGGGCGCAGATCGACGCGTCGTACGTGGGGACGGACGCCCTGCTGCTCGGGCGGCGGACGTACGACATCTTCGCCGCCTACTGGCCGCAGGCCGGGGACAACCCGTTCGCCGAGTTGTTCAACCGGGTGCCGAAGTACGTGGCCTCGCGGAGCGCGATCGAGCTGCCCTGGGCCGGTTCGGTGCAGCTGGGGCCGGACCTGCCCGCGGCGGTGCGGGAGATCCGGGACAAGCACGAGCACGTGAAGGTGGTCGGCAGCCTGGACCTGGTGCAGACCCTGCTGCGCGAGAAGCTGTTCGACCGGCTGGACCTGCTGGTGCACCCGATCGTGCTCGGCACCGGCAAGAAGGTGTTCGCGGAGGGCACCGTCCCCACCAACCTCACCCTGCTGGAGCCGCCCGCCGCCGGCCCGCGCGGCGCGGTCTTCCTGCGCTACGCGCTCGCCGACGGCGTCCCGGCGACCGGCGACATGGCCGACTACCGCCCGGAGGACTGACCGCCGCCCGGCGGACCGTCGGAGACCGCCCCCGGCGGACCGTCAGGGGCTCGCCTCACGGACCGTCGGGGGCCGCGAGCGGCAGCACCAGCCGGAAGGTCGCCCCGCCGGGGGCGTCCTCGACGGTGAGGGCGCCGCCGTGCAGGGCCGCGATGTCGCGGGCGATCGGGAGGCCGAGCCCGGTACCGCCGTCGTCGCGGCTGCGCGCGTCGTCGAGCCGGGTGAACCGTTCGAAGATCCGCTCGCGGTCGGCGGGGGCGATGCCGGGGCCGTCGTCGGCGACCTCCAGCACGGCCCGGCCGTCCTCCGCGGCGAGCCGGACCTCGATCCGGGAGCGGGCGTGCCGCCGGGCGTTGTCGAGCAGGTTGGTGAGCAGCCGGCCCAGCCAGAGCGGGTTGCCGGTGACGCCCAGCGTCGGCGGCCCGGTCACGGCCACCGGCAGCGGGCCGCGGGCCCCGGCGGCGGTGCGGGCGAGCTCGGCCAGGTCGACGCCGGTGCGCGGCCCGTCGTCGCCGGCCGCGTCGAGCCGGGCCAGCAGCAGCAGGTCGGCGGCCAGCGACTGGAGGCGCTCGGTGTCCTGCCGGGCGCCCTCGACCATCGCGGCGCGGACCTCCGGGTCGGGGTGGGTGTGCGCGACGTCGAGCTGGGTGCGCAGCACGGCCAGCGGGCTGCGCAGTTCGTGCGAGGCGTCGGCGATGAAGCGGCGCTGGCGGACCCCGGCGGCCTCCAGTCGGTCCAGCATCGCGTTCATGGTGCGGGCCAGGCGGGCGATCTCGTCGTCGCCCGCGGGCTCGGGGACCCGGCGGTCGAGTTCGCGGTCGCCGATCGCGGCGACCCGGGAGCGGATCGCCTCGACCGGGCGCAGCGCCCGGCCGGTGGTCCGCCAGGTGAGGACGCCGACGGTGGCGACCAGCAGGGCGCTGAGCGCGCCGAGCGCGGCGGTGGTGAGGTCCTCGGCGGTGTCGGCGGTGTGCAGCGAGGCGCCGACCCGGACGGTGACGGGGCCGGTGGGGGTGTCGGCGGTGAGGGTGCTGACCCGCTGGTGGTGCTCGTCGCCGAGGGCGCCCAGGTCGAAGGTGCCGCGGCCGCCGTCGGCGCCAGGGGCGAGCGCGGGGTGGCCGGCCAGGTTCTGGCTGGCCGCGAGGACCGTCCCGTCCCGGTCGGTGACCTGGATGAAGTCGGTGCCGTGGTCGAGCGGGAGCTGCGCGGGCAGCCGGCCCTCGGCGGCGATCCGGGCCACCGCCCGGGCCTGCTCGCGGGCCCCGGCCTCGACGGTGCGCTGCAGGTTGACCCGGAGCACCAGCAGGACGGCCGCGGAGGCGACCAGCAGCACGACGGCGACGCTGGCGCAGGCGGCGAGCGTGGTCCGGGTGCGGACCGAGCGCGGCGCGAACCGCTCGACGGCGGCGGCGACCCGGGGCCGGGCCAGCAACCGCCGCAGCACCCCACCGGGCCCCTTCCGCCCGGTCAGCGCGGGCTCCCGCTCAGCCACCGTCGGCCGCCAGCCGGTACCCGGCGCCGCGCACGGTCTGGACGGCGGAGCGCCCGAACGGGGCGTCGATCTTGCGGCGGAGCGCGCTGATGTGGACCTCGACGGTGTTGGGGTCGCTGTCGGGCCCGCTGTCCCAGACCTCCGCCAGGATCTCCCGCTTGGAGACGGCCTCCCCGGCCCGCCGGGCCAGGTGGTCGAGAACGGCGAACTCGCGGGGCGTCAGGGCGACCGGCTCCCCGGCCCGGGTGCAGGTGCGGGCGGCGGAGTCCACCACCAGGTCGCCCAGCACGGTGCGGCGCGGCGCGCGGGAGCCGATCCGCCGGGCCAGCGCCCGGAGCCGGGCGACCAGCACCACGAAGGAGAACGGCTTGGACAGGTAGTCGTCGGCGCCGGTGTCCAGCGCCTCGGCCTCGTCCCACTCGCCGTCCTTGGCGGTCAGCATCAGGATGCCGGCGTCGCTGCCCGCGGCCCGCAGTCGGGAGCAGACCCGGTAGCCGTTCAGGCCGGGCAGCATGATGTCCAGGACGATCACGTCGTAGGCGTGGGCGGTGGCCCGGGCCAGGCCGGACAGCCCGTCGTGGACGATGTCCACGGCGAAGCCCTCGACCTCCAGCCCGTGCTTGATCGCCAGGGCCAGCCGCCGTTCGTCCTCCACCACCAGTACGCGCATGCCTCCAGGGTCGCAGGCCGCCGGGCCGGAATCCTGAAGACGCCTTCAGGTCTTCAGCAACCCTTCAGCGCGCCCCGGCCATGCTGGGCCGGTCGTCCGCGCGGTGCGGACCGCGAGAGGAGCCGCTGGGCCGTGAGCGCCACCACAACGACCTTCGCCGAACGGCGTCCTGACGGGGCGCCGGCCCGGCCGTGGAGCAAGGTGCCGGAGGTGACCGCCGGGTTCTGGGCGGTCAAGGTCCTCACCACCGGCCTGGGCGAGACCGCCTCGGACTGGCTGGCCCGCACGCTCGGGCCGGTCCCCGCGGTGGCGGGCGCCGCCGTGCTGCTGGCGGCGGCGCTGCTGGCGCAGGCCCGGGCCGACCGCTACCGGCCGGCCGTGTACTGGGGGGCGGTGGTGCTGGTCAGCGTGTTCGGCACGATGGCCGCCGATGTCGCGCACGTGGCGCTGGGCGTGCCGTACGCCGTCTCGGCGGCCGTGTTCGCGCTGGTGCTGGCCGCCGTGTTCGTGCTGTGGCGGCGCACCGAGGGGACGCTCGCGGTCGCGGAGGTGCGCGGCGGGCGCCGGGAGGTCTGGTACTGGGCGGCGGTGCTGACCACCTTCGCGCTCGGCACGGCGGTGGGCGACCTGACGGCGGCCACCCTGGGCTGGGGCTACCTGGCCTCGGGCGGGCTGTTCGCGGCGCTGATCGCGGTGCCCGCGCTCGGCCACCGGGTGTTCCGGCTGCCGCCGGTGACCGCCTTCTGGTGGGCGTACGTGCTGACCCGGCCGCTGGGGGCGTCCTTCGCGGACTGGGCCGGGGTCGGTCCGGCCCGCGGCGGCCTCGGGCTGGGGACCGGCCCGGTGAGTCTGGTGCTGGGCGCGGTGGTGGCCGGTGCCGTGCTGCGGGAGGTACTCGCCGCCCGGCGGGCCCGTCCGGGCGACACCGGCTGAAGACGCCTTCAGGTCTTCAGCAACCCTTCAGTCCCGATCGGCCATGCTGGTCGGGTCGGCGGCGGGCGGGGCCGGACGTTCCCCGGCCCGCTCCTCCCGGCCCTTCGGAAAGGCGCTCCCCCTGATGTCCGTTCTGCACGCCCTCCCGGCCCAGCTGGCCGTCAATCCGCTGGACGCGGGCTCGCTGCTCGGCGCGTTCGGCGCGCTGGGCATCGCCGCGGTGCTGTTCGCCGAGACCGGCCTGCTGGTCGGGTTCTTCCTGCCGGGCGACTCGCTGCTGTTCACCGCCGGGCTGCTGTGCACCACCGGCGGGCACGGCGGGCCGCACCTGGTGCTGTGGCAGGTGCTGGTGGCGGCCGCGGCGGGCGCGCTGGCGGGCGCGCAGGTCGGCTTCCTGCTCGGGCGGCGCGGCGGCCGGGCGCTGCTGGCCAGGTCGCGGAACAAGCGGCTGCACGAGGGCGCGCTGCGGGCCGAGGAGTTCCTGTCCCGGTACGGGCACGGCCGGGCGGTGGTGCTGGCGCGCTTCGTCCCGATCGTCCGGACGGTGCTGAACCCGCTGGCGGGGGCACTGGGCGTGGGCACCCGGACCTTCACGCTCTGGCAGGTCGCGGGCGGCCTGGTCTGGACGGTGGGGCTGGTGCTGGCCGGGTACGGGCTGGGCTCCTCGGTGCCGAACGTGGACCACTACCTGCTGCCGATCGTCGCCCTGGTGGTGGCGCTCTCGCTGCTGCCGATCGGGCTGGAGCTGCTGCGCTCGCGCCGGGCCGGGGCCCGATGAGCGCGCCGCTCGCGCTGGACGGCCGGCCGATCGACGGCGGCCTGTACCTGCGGGTCGACCACTGGGCCCAGCACCTGCCGGGGCCGGTGCAGCACCTGGTCGCCGGGTTCTCCGCGTACGGCCTGGGCCTGCTCGCGGTGCTGATGCTGGCGGCCTGGTGGCGGGCCCGCCGGACGGACGGGGCGGCGATGGCGCGGGTGCTGGCCGCCCCGTTCGCGGTGGTGCTGGCGTTCGCGGCGGACACCGCGCTGAAGTCGGTGCTGCGCGAGCCGAGGCCCTGTCAGGTGCTGGACGCGGGGCGGACCCTGGAGGTCTGCCCGGGCGTCGGGGACTGGTCGCTGCCGAGCAACCACACGGTGATCGTGTTCGCGGGCGCGGCGGTGCTGTGGCACGCGGACCGGCGGCTGGGCGCGCTCGCGGCGGTGCTGGCGGTGGCGATGGGGCTGTCCCGGGTGCTGGTGGGGGTGCACTACCCGCACGACGTGCTGCTGGGCGCGCTGGTCGGCACGGCGGCCGGGTACCTGCTGGGCCTGCTGGCCCGGTACGGCGCGCCGCTGGTGGAGCGGGCCCGGGCGGGGCGGCTGCGGCCCTGGCTGGCGGCGGCGTGAGCGCGCGGCGGCCGCGGGCCGTGCTGGCGGTGTGCTGGACGCTGTTCGCGGTGCTGGCGGTGGTGCTGGCCCGGCGCGACTGGCTGCCGTTCGGCTTCGAACGGGCGGCGGTGGACTGGTCGGTGGCGCACCGTCCGGCCGGGGCGGAGACGGCCGCCGAGTGGCTGACCTCGCTGGGGACGGACGTGTTCCCGTACCTGCTGGCGCTGGCCGCCGGGGCGTGCGCGGCCCGGCCGTACGGGTACCGGACGGCCGCCGGGGTGCGATGGCTGCTGCTGCCGGTGGGGTGGCTGATCGCGGGTCAGCTGCTGCGGCAGGCGCTGATGCACGGCTTCGGGCGGCCCCGTCCGCCGGCCTCGGGGTGGGCGTTCGACGCGTCCGGGTTCTCCTTCCCGTCCGGGCACTCGTTCACCTCGGCGGTGTCGGCGGGGCTGCTGGCGCTGGCCCTGGCGGGGTCGGGGCGGCGGGCGGTCCGGGTGGGTGCGCGGGTCGGGGCGGTGCTGTTCGCGGGGGCGATCGGGCTGAGCCGGGTCTACCTGGGGGTGCACTGGCCGCTGGACGTGCTGGGCGGGTGGCTGCTGGCGGCGGGCTGGCTGGCGCTGGGGGTGTTCCTGCTGGGGGCGCCGCTCCGCCGGCCGGGGGGACTACAAGGCAAGTAGACAGGTTAGGCAAACCTTAGTAAGGTGTGCCTCGCCTTGGCGCGCCGCCGAGCCGTACGACCGCTCGACCACGCGTCACTTCCCCTCTGCACCCCCGGAGTTCCCATGTCTGCCCGTCGTCGTTCCGTCGCTGCCGCGTTCCTGGTCCTCGCCGTGGCGGGGGCGGGGCTGGTGGGCTGTTCGAAGAAGGACGCGGGGAAGGGCTCGGCGGACGCGGCGGGCGGGCCGGTGCGGGTGACCGCCACCGACGACAAGTGCGAGCTGTCGCGCACGTCCTTCCCGGCGGGGCACGTGGAGTTCGAGGTCGCCAACAAGGGCGGCAAGACCACCGAGGTCTACGTCTACGCCGAGGGCGACCGGATCGTCACCGAGCGGGAGAACATCGGCCCCGGCACCAAGGCCACCGTCAACGCCGAGATCAAGGCCGGCGCCTACGAGGTGGCCTGCAAGCCCGGCATGACCGGCGACGGCATCCGCCAGAAGATCACCGTCACCGCCGCCACCACCGCCGCCGCCCCCACCGACGAGCGCCTGACCCGCGCGGTCGCCGACTACCGCGCCTACGCCCAGGAGCAGGCCGACGCCACCATCCCCGTCGTCGAGCAGTTCGCCGCCGCCCTCACCGCCGGCGACCTGGACAAGGCCAAGGCCCTGTTCGCCCCCTCCCGCGTCGGCTGGGAGCGCACCGAACCGGTGGCGGAGAGCTTCGGCGACATCGACCCGAAGACCGACACCCGCGAGGACGCCCTCGAGGACGGCCAGCAGTGGACCGGCTGGCACCGCCTGGAGAAGGCCCTGTGGGCCGACAACAAGGTGGGCGAGGAGGAGAAGGCCCTCGCCGCCCAGCTCGTCACCGACCTCAAGGACTGGCAGAAGCGCATCCCCGCCGCCGAGATCACCCCCACCGGCATGGCCAACGGCGCCAAGGAACTCCTCGACGAGGTCGCCAAGAACAAGATCACCGGCGAGGAGGACCGCTACAGCCACACCGACCTGTCCGACTTCGCCGCCAACGTCGAGGGCGCCCGCCAGGCCTACGAACTCCTCAAGCCCGTCGCCGCCGACCACGACCCCGCCCTCACCCGCACCCTCGACACCGAGTTCGAGAAGATCACCGCCCTCCTCGCCCAGTACCGCCACCCCGACGGCACCTACACCCCCTACGACCAGGTCCCCGAGGACCGCCGCAAGACCTTCTCCGACGCCGTCAACTCCCTCGGCGAACCCCTCTCCAAGCTCGCCGCCGCCGTCGTCACCAAGTAGACCCGCCGGACGGGGCCGGGCCGGGCCCGCTCAGGAGGTGGGGCGCAGCTCGGCCATCGCGGACCAGCCGGTGCCGGGGGTCTCGACGTTGACGATCTCCGGGACGGTGGCGATCGCACCCGCCATCGCCTCCATCGCCGCCCCGAAGTGCGCCGACTCCACGTGCCGGGCGCCCGCCGCGCCGTCGGCGAAGGCCTCCAGCAGCACGAAGCAGTGCGGGTCGTCGACGCTGCGCGACCACTCGAAGAACAGGTTGCCTGGCTCGGCCCTGGTCGCCGCCGTGAAGTCCGCGACCAGGTCGAGCCAGGTGTCGCTGCGCTCGGGCCGGACGGTGAACTTGACCGCGATGAAGATCATGACTGCTTCCTGCTTCCCGGGACGGCGGACTGTCGGCCCCACCGTGCCACGCCGCCGCCGGCCCGGGAGCGCGGCACGCCCGGGCCGGCGGCGTCGCGCGGGTCACACCGCGCTGCTCACGCCCCGGCGCCCGGCGCTCCGCCGCCCGGTGCTCCGCCGCCGCTGAGCAGGCGGCGGGCGGCGGCCGCGATCGCCGCCCGGTCGATCCCGGCGGCGTGCAGCTGTTCCGCGCTGCTGCCGGAGCCGGGCAGGACGGTGACGGCGAGCCGGGCCAGCGCCGGGTGCTCGCCCGCCTCGTCCAGGGCGGCGAGCACGGCCTCGCCGAGGCCGCCCTCGGGGCGGTGGTCCTCGGCCACCACCAGGGCGCCGGTCTCCCGGGCGGCCCGGGCCAGGGTGTCGGCGTCGAGCGGCTTGACCGAGTAGAGGTCGATCACCCGGGCCTCGACGCCCTCCGCCGCGAGCCGGTCGGCGGCGGCCAGGCACTCGTGCAGGGTGACCCCGGCGCCGACCAGCGTGACCCGGTCCTCGGGGCCGCCGCCGCGCGGCGTCTTCGACCCGCCGACCGGGAACTCCTCGGCGGGCCCGTACAGCACGGGGTAGGCGCCGCGGGTGGTGCGCAGGTAGCCGATGCCCGGCAGGTCGGCGGCCGCGGCGGTCAGCGCGGCGGCGGAGGCCGCGTCGCTCGGGTACAGCACGGTGGAGCCGCGGACGGCCCGCATCATCGCCAGGTCCTCCAGGCCCATCTGGGACGGGCCGTCGGCGCCGATCTCCACCCCGCAGTGGGTGCCGCACAGCGTCAGGTCGACCTCCGAGACGGCGGCCATCCGGACGAAGTCGTGGGCCCGGGTGAGGAAGGCCGCGAAGGTGGTGGCGTACGGGCGGAAACCGCGCACGGCCGTCCCGACGGCGGTGGCGACCAGCTGCTGCTCGGCGATGTAGCTCTGCACGTACCGGTCGGGGTGGGCTTCGGCGAAGTCCTCGGCGTGGGTGGAGTTCCCGACCTCGGCGTCCAGCGCCACCACCTCGGGGCGGGCGCCGAGCGCGGCCAGCGCCTTGCCGAACGCGACCCGGGTGGCGATCTCGTCGCCGATCTCGAACTCCGGCAGCTCGACCGCCGGGGCGGCGGTCTTCGCCCGCGGGGCGTCCTGCGGCGGGCGCGGGCCGCGCACCCGCAGGTCGCGGACGCCGCCGAGTTCGGCGACGGCCCGCTCGGCCAGGTCCTCCGGCAGCGGCTTGCCGTGCCAGCCCTCCCGGTCGGCGACCTCGGCGACGCCCCGGCCCTTCACGGTGCGGGCCACCACCACGGTCGGCGCGGAGCCGTCGGCGGCGGTGCGGAACGCCTCGTCGACGGCCGCCAGGTCGTGCCCGTCCACCACCAGCGCCCGGCAGCCGAAGGCCTCGATCCGGCGGGCGTACGAGGCGGTGTCCCACTGGAGTGCGGTGGGCCCGCGCTGGCCGAGGCGGTTGACGTCGACGATCGCGGTGAAGTTGCCGAGCCGGTGCCGCCCGGCCGCGTCCAGCGCCTCCCAGACCGAGCCCTCGGCGGTCTCGCTGTCGCCGCACAGCGTCCAGACCCGGAAGTCCCGGTGCTCCAGGTCGCGCCCGGCCAGCGCGATGCCCACCGCGCAGGCGATCCCCTGGCCCAGCGAGCCGGTCGCCAGGTCCACCCAGGGCAGCACGGGCGTCGGGTGCCCCTGCAGGCGGTGGCCGAACCGGCGGTAGCCGGTCATCAGCTCCCGGTCGGTGACCGCGCCCGCGGCCTTGGCCATCGCGTACAGCAGCGGCGAGGCGTGCCCCTTGGAGAGCACCAGGTGGTCGGCGGCCCGGTTGTCGGGGTCGGCCCAGTCGTAGCGCAGGTGACGGGTCATCAGCACGGCCGCCAGGTCGGCCGCGGACAGGCTGGAGGTGGGGTGCCCGGACCCGGCGGAGGTGCTGGCGCGGATCGCGTCGACCCGCAGCTGCTGCGCCAGCTCGAAGACCTGGTCCAGCGCGGTGTCGGGGCCGAGCAGGGTCTGCACGTTCATGGCGGGGCGCCTTTCGGGGCGGAGGGACACGGGCACGGCCGCGCCTACCCGGCCCGCCCGGTCCGACGCGTGCCCGCTCCGCACGCATCGTTCGGCGTTCCGTCCCGGGCTCTCCGTTCGGCGTTCCGTCCCGGGCTCTCCGTTCAGCGTTCCGGCGTCAGCACGTAGCGGTGCTCCGGCCGCCCGGTGTCGCCGTAGCGGAGGGTCAGGCGCAGGCGGTGGTCCTGGGCGAGCTGGCGCAGGTAGCGCTGGGCGGTGGAGCGGGAGAGGCCGGTGGCGTCGGCGACCTCCTGGGCGGACAGCGGGCGGCCGGCCCGCCGGAGGGCGGCCAGCACCAGGTCGGTGGTGGGGGCGCTGTGGCCCTTGGGGAGGGCTGCGGCGGGGGCGCTCGCGGTGCGCAGCGCGGCGAACATCCGGTCGACCTCGTCCTGGGAGGTCTCCCGGGCGGCCGGCCCGGCGAGGGCGTGCCGGAGGTCGGCGTAGGCGGTGAGCTTGTCGCGCAGCCCGGCGAAGCTGAACGGTTTGACCAGGTACTGCAGGGCGCCGTGCTGCATGGCCTCGTGGACGGTGGAGACGTCGCGGGCGGCGGTGACCATCATGACGTCGGTGCGGATGCCCGCCTCGCGCAGGCGGCGGACCAGGGCGAGGCCGGTCTCGTCGGGCAGGTGGTGGTCGAGCAGGACGAGGTCGGTGGGGCGGCGTTCGAGGGCGGCGAGGGCCTGGCCGGCGCTGTGCGCGGTGCCGGTGACCCGGAAGCCGGGGACCTTGGCCACGTACGCGGCGTGCACGTCCGCGACCCGGAAGTCGTCGTCGACCACGAGGACGTCGATCATGCGCGCTCCAGCAGGGGGTCGGTGGGGGGCACGGGGGCGGTGGCGCGGGACGGTTCCGCGGCGCAGGACGGTTCCGCGGCGTTCGGCGGGTCGGTGGCGCAGGGCGGGTCGGTGGCGCGCAGGGCCTCGGGGAGTTCGACGGTGAAGCGGGCGCCGCCGAGCGGGCCGGTGCCGACGGCGAGCCGGCCGCCGGTGCGGCCGACCAGGCGGCGGACCAGGGCCAGGCCGAGGCCGCGCGGGCGGTGGGCGGGGGCGTCCTTGCTGGTCCAGCCCTCCTCGAAGACGCGTTCGCGCAGTTCGGCGGGGATGCCGGGGCCGCTGTCGGCGACCTCGACCAGCAGGGTGGTGCCGGCGGTGCGCAGCCGGACCTCGACGGTGCCGCCGGCGGCGAGGGCGTCGACGGCGTTGTCGACCAGGTTGCCGAGCACGGTGACCAGGGCGCGGGGGTCGAGCAGGGCGTCGGGCAGGTGGCTGTCGGGGGTGACGCGGAGCCGGACGCCGCGTTCGGCGGCGACGGCGGCCTTGCCGGTGAGCAGGGCGGCGGTGTGCGGGTCCCGGACGTGTGCGGCGACGGCGGCGGCGAGCGCGGCGTGCGTGCCGGACTGTTCGGAGATGAAGGCGGCGGCCTGGTCGTGGCGGCCGAGTTCGAGCAGGCCGAGCAGGGTGTGCATCCGGTTGGCGTGCTCGTGGTCCTGCGCCCTGAGCGCCTCGGTGAGGCCCCGGGTGTGGTCCAGCTCCCGCACCAGGGACTCCAGTTCGGTGCGGTCGCGGAGGGTGGTGACAGCGCCGCCGTCGGCGGTGGCCATCCGGTTGACGACCAGCACCCGGTCGTCCCGGACGGCGGGCAGGTCGGCGCCCTCGACCCGGCCGGTGAGGACGTCGGCGAGCCGGCCGGGCGGCAGCAGCTGGTCGACGGTGCGGCCGGTGCAGTCGTCGGGGAGGGCGAGCAGGCGCAGCGCCTCGTCGTTGGCGAGCCTGATCCGCCCGGCCGGGTCGAGGGCCACCATGCCTTCGCGGATGCCGTGCAGCATGGCCTCGCGCTCGATCAGCAGGGCGGCGATGTCGGCGACCGCGATGTTGTGGGTGCGGCGCTTGAGCCGGCGGGCGAGCAGCAGGGTGGCGGCCGTCCCGGCGGCGAGGCCCGCGCCGGCGCAGAGCAGGATGCCGCCGGTCATCGAGACCAGCCGGCGGCGGATCGAGTCGTCGCTGAGGCCGACCGAGACCTCGCCGACGATCCGGCCGTCGGCGGTGCGCAGCGGGACCTTGCCGCGGGCGGTGCGGCCGAGGGTGCCGTCCTGGATGGCGGTGACGCTCTCGCCGCGCAGCGCGGGCTCGGGGTCGGTGGAGACCCGCAGGCCGATCCGGGCGGGGTCGGTGTGCGAGAGCCGGATGCCCGCGTCGTCGGTGATGACCACGAACTCGGCGCGGCTGGCGAGCCGGACGCGTTCGGCG
The DNA here is from genome assembly GCF_044741705.1 of Kitasatospora sp. NPDC088134. Classification (NCBI taxonomy): domain Bacteria; kingdom Bacillati; phylum Actinomycetota; class Actinomycetes; order Kitasatosporales; family Streptomycetaceae; genus Kitasatospora; species Kitasatospora sp. NPDC088134. The sequence continues at coordinate 16,519 of NZ_JBIUTD010000017.1, forward strand.
ATGGCCTGCGCGCGGTCGGGGTCGCGGTCGGCGGCGGCCCGGGCGACGTCCTGGTCGGTGGCGGTGACCTGGGCGATGGCGAGGGCGCGCTGCATGGCGTCGCGGTCGAGTTCGCGGCTGACGGGGGCGAGGAACAGCCCGGCGGTGACGGCGGTGACGCCGACGGTCACCACGGTCTGGCCGAGCAGCAGCTGGGCGAAGACCCGGCGGGGCCAGTGCAGCCGTCCCATCGGCGTCTCCTTCCAGCTCAGCGGGGGTTCGGGCGGGGGCCACCCTATGTTTCCGGCGTGTTTCTGTCAGCCCCCGCCCGGTTTGTTGTAGCGGAAGCAAAACGAGCAGAACAGCCCTCTGTGCCGCAAACCCGCGTTACGCCCGGAAGGCTCCCGCCCCGCCCGGTCGGCCTCGTAGCGTCCCGGTCCACAGCACAACTGGCCGGCGAGGGAGCCGGCCGGGGAGGTAGGTGGTTCACGTGGACCCGCAGAAGGCCGGGGCCGTCCCGGCGATCGAGTTGACCGGGGCGACCAAACGCTTCCGGACCCCGTCCGGCGCCCTGCACACCGCCGTCCGGGAGCTGGACCTGACGGTCGCCCCGGGCGAGTTCGTCGCCGTGGTCGGCCCGACCGGCTGCGGCAAGTCCACCACGCTGACGCTGGTCAGCGGGCTGGAGGAGCCCACCGAGGGCGAGGTGCGGGTGTACGGGGAGCCGGTGTCCGGCATCAACCCGCACGTCGGCTTCGTCTTCCAGCAGGACGCGGTGTTCCCGTGGCGCACCGTGCTGTCGAACGTGATGGCGGGGCCGCGGTTCCGGGGCGTCCCGGCGGACGAGGCCCGGGAGCGGGCCCGCGACTGGCTGGGCCGGGTCGGCCTGGCCGCGTTCGAGGACCGCTACCCGCACCAGCTGTCCGGCGGCATGCGCAAGCGCGTCGCGCTGGCGCAGACCTTCGTCAACGACCCGCGGATCCTGCTGATGGACGAGCCGTTCTCGGCGCTGGACGTGCAGACCCGGGCGCTGATGTCGGACCAGCTGCTCGACCTGTGGGCGGGCACCGGCTCCTCGGTGGTCTTCGTGACCCACGACCTGGACGAGGCGATCGCGCTGGCCGACCGGGTGGTGGTGATGACGGCCGGGCCGGCCACCGTGAAGGAGGTCTTCCCGGTCGACCTGCCGCGCCCGCGCACCGTCGAGGCGGTGCGCCTGCAGCCGCGCTTCGTGGAGCTGTACCGCGAGATCTGGGCGTCGCTCGGCGAAGAGGTCCGCATCACCCGTGAGAGAGGAGCGGACCGTGCCGCTTGAGACCGCCGCCACGAAGGCCGCCGCCGCCCCCGCCGCCCCCGCCGCCTCCCGCACCGAGGTGCGCGAACGGGCGGCCCGCCAACGGAAGTTGGGCGTGTACGCGGCCCGGGCCGCCGTGCTGGCCGGGGTGCTCGGCCTGTGGGAGGCCGCCGCCGCGACCGGGGTGATCGACCCGTTCAACTTCTCCCGGCCGTCGAAGATCTGGGCGCAGATCTGGCAGTGGATCACCCACGGCACCGCGCAGGGCTCGCTCGGCGAGCAGATCGGCTACACCCTGTACGAGGCGCTGACCGGCTGGGTGCTCGGCGTGGTCGGCGGCGTGCTGCTGGGCATCGCGCTGGGCCGGGTCCGCTTCCTGGCGGACGTGTTCGGCCCGTACGTCAAGGTGCTGAACGCGATCCCGCGGATCGTGCTGGCCCCGATCTTCCTGATCTGGTTCGGCCTCGGCCCGGCGTCCAAGGTCGCCTCCGCGGTGGTGCTGGTGTTCTTCCCGGTGTTCTTCAACGCCTTCCAGGGCGCCCGCGAGGTGGACCGCAACCTGGTCGCCAACGCCCGCATCCTGGGCGCGGACAGCCGGAAGGTCACCCTGCAGGTCGTGGTGCCCGCCGCCACCACCTGGATCTTCACCAGCCTGCACGTCAGCTTCGGCTTCGCGCTGATCGGCGCGATCGTCGGCGAGTACATCGGCGCCACCAAGGGCCTCGGCCTGCTGGTCGCCGCCGCCCAGGGCACCTTCAACGCGGCGGGCGTGTACGCCGCGATGGCCATCCTCGCGGTGGTCGCGCTGCTCACCGAGGGCCTGCTGACCTTCGCCGAGAAGCGCCTGTTCCGCTGGAAGCCGGCCGACGCCGGCGACAGCCGCTGAGACCCCCCTTCCTTTTCGTCCTGTTCGTCCTGAGAGGCTCCCCCACCATGCGCAGAACCGCTGCCGCTGCCCTCGCCGCCGTGCTCCTGCTGCCGCTGGCCGCCTGTGCCAACGACGCCGCCTCCTCCACCCACACCGGCGCCGCCCCCGCCGGGAAGAAGGTCGACGGGCCCACCGTCAAGATCATGGTCGGCGGCCTGGACAAGGTCATCTACCTGCCCGCGATGCTGACCCAGCGGCTCGGCTACTTCGCCGACGCCGGGGTCAACGTCGAACTGCTCAGCGAACCGGCGGGCGTCAACGCGACCACCGCGCTGCTGGCGGGCGACGTGCAGGGCGCCGTCGGCTTCTACGACCACACCATCGACCTGCAGGCCAAGGGCAAGAGCGTCGAGTCGGTGGTCCAGTTCTCGCAGGCCCCCGGCGAGGTCGAGGTGGTCTCCGCCAAGCAGGCCGACGCGATCAAGTCCGGCGCGGACTTCAAGGGCCGCAAGCTGGGCGTCACCAGCATCGGCTCCTCCACCGACTTCCTCACCAAGTACCTGGCCGTCAAGAACGGCGTCGCCGTCAACGAGTTCAGCCCCGTCGCGGTCGGCGCCGGCCAGACTTTCATCGCCGCGATGCAGCAGGGCTCGATCGACGCCGGCATGACCACCGACCCCACGGTGGCGACCCTGCTCTCCAAGCAACTCGGCACCGTCCTCTACGACATGCGCACCCCCGAGGGCTCCCGGGCCGCGCTCGGCGGCCTCTACCCCTCCTCCTCGCTCTACATGAACACCGCCTGGGTGAACGGCAACAAGGACACCGTCCAGAAGCTCACCAACGCCTTCGTGAAGACCCTCAAGTGGATGAACACCCACACCCCCGAGGAGATCGCCGCCCAGATGCCGGCCGACTACTCCCAGGGCAGCGCCGCCGACTACGCCGCCGCCATCAAGGCCACCCTCCCGATGTTCACCACCGACGGCGTGATGCCCCCCGACGGCCCCAAGACCGTCCTCGCCGTCCTCGCCGCCTTCCACCCCGACGTCCAGGGCAAGGAATCCACCATCGACCTCGCCAAGACCTACACCACCGAATTCACCACCAAGGCCACCGGCTGACCCCCACCCTTCCCTTGCGGCCCCGCCCCTCCCGCCCCGGAGGGCGCGGGGCCGCCGCGTTCCCGTCGGTGGGACGCCCTACGATCCCGCCCATGCGCACACGTCCGACGGGGACGGCCGAGGGGCCGTACGACGCCGCCTTCCTGCCGTCCTGCCGCCTGGTCCCGGCCGCTGCCGGGCGGCCGGTGACCGCGCCGGTGGCCAAGCTCGGCGGGCAGCCCGTCTGGCTGGAGGAGCCGGCCTGGCCGCTGGAGCCGGCCAGTGGCCGTCCGCTGGTGTTCGTCGGGCAGTTCCCCGTTCCCGGCGACACGCTCCGGTTGGCCTACCTCTTCCTCGACGAGGAGGACCTCGTGATGGGCGGAGCGGCCGACCCGGAGTCCGGCGAGGCCGTCCTGCTGGTGCAACCCGGCGGCCGCGTCCCGTCCTTCGCCGTCGTCGGCCCGCCCGGCACCCGGGGCCGGACGCTCTGGCGCCTGGGCCCGGACGACACCGAGATCCCCGTCGAGTGGCGGCTCGACCTGCCCCCGGTCCCGCCGGACGACGAGGACCCGGACGGCGAGGACCCGGACGACCGTCTGGGCGGCACCGCCCGTTACCCCCACCGGTGTGCCCGCGTCGACGCCCCCTGGCGGTTCCTCTTCGTCCTCCGCGACCGCCCCGACGGCGGGGAGGACGACCCGTACTTCCTCAACTTCGGCTACGGCCGGGGCTGGGGCTTCGTCAGCCCCGACCACCGCGAGGGCCGGTTCTACTGGGAGCGCTGCTGACGCCGCCGGCGTTCACTCCTGCGGGTGGTGACACGCCCGGGGTGTGGAGGTGGGTGTTCGAGGCGGGGGCCGGGCGGGGGCGGGCCGGGGCGGGGGATTCGTACGATGGTTGACGGGAACCTTACGCGTGCGGGCGGGTACGTTCGGTGACATGACGGCACGGTCGGAGGCGCGGCGCGGGTCCGGGCCCGGGTGGGTACCGGCGGTGCTGCTGGCCGTGCTGGTGCACCTGTTGATGTGTGCGCACGGTCCCGGGGACGGGGGTTCCAGGCCGTCGGTGGACGCGGTCTCCGTGGTGGCGGTGGCGCCGGTGGCGTGTTCCGCGTCGTCGGCGGCGGACCACCAGGACGGGGACGGGCACCGGGCCGAGTGCGCCGGGTTCGACCAGCCCGTGACGGCGCATCAGGAACCGGCCGGGGTCGAGGAGCCCGCCGCGGCCGGGACGGCCGACGTCCCGGTCGGGGTGCCGCCACGCGTCCCGCCCGCGCCGCGGGCGGTGCCCGGGGACGGCGGGCGGGCCAGAGCGGTGCTCGGGGTCTGGCGGACCTGAGGGGCCCCGCTGCGGTGCCGGAACCGGCCCGCGGCCGCGCAGTCCCGACCGTCCCTCAGATCCCGGCCCGCCACCGCGCGGTGGCGCGGGCCGCAGGAGACCCATGTCCGCGTTGCTCTCCCCCACCACCGACCCGCTCCACCCGGCGGCGTCGAGGACCCCTCGCACCGCCCGCACCGCCCGGACGCCCGCCGGCCTGGTCGGCGACACCCCCGTGCTCCGGATCGGCGCACCGTTCACCGCCCCCGGCCGCGGCTTCTGGGCCAAGCTGGAGGGCCGCAACCCCGGCGGCATCAAGGACCGCCCCGCCCTGCACATGGTGCGCGCCGCCCGCGACCGCGGCGAACTCCGCCCCGGCGCCCGGATCGTGGAGTCCACCTCCGGCACCTTCGGCCTCGGCCTGGCCCTGGCCGGCGTCACGTACGGGCACCCGGTGACGGTCGTCACCGACCCCGGCATCGAACCGCTGATGACGGGCCTGCTCACCGCGTACGGCGCCGAGGTCGTGATCGTGGACGCCCCGCACCCGGTGGGCGGCTGGCAGCAGGCCCGCCGCGAACGGGTCGCCGACCTGCTCGCCGCGCACCCCGGCGCCTGGTGCCCCGACCAGTACCACAACCCCGACAGCGTGGCCGCGTACCGCCCGCTCGCCCTGGAACTGGTCGCCCAGCTCGGCCGGATCGACGCCCTGGTGGTCAGCGTCGGCACCGGCGGCCACTCGGCGGGCGTCGCGGGCGTGCTGCGCGAACGCTTCCCCGCGCTGCGGGTGGTCGGCGTCGACAGCACCGGCTCCACCGTCTTCGGCCAGCCCGCGCTGCCCCGCCTGATGCGCGGCCTCGGCAGCAGCATCCACCCCCGCAACGTCGCGTACGGGCTGTTCGACGAGGTGCACTGGGTGGCCGCCCCCGAGGCGGTCCGGGCCGCCCGCGACCTGGCCGCCACCCGCTGCGCGAGCGGCGGTTGGAGCGTCGGCGCGGTCGCCCTGGTCTCCCGCTGGCTGGCCGCCACCACCCCGCCGGGCACCCGGATCGCCACGGTCTTCCCGGACGGCCCGCAGCGCTACGTCGGCACCGTCTTCGACGACCCCTGGTGCCGGGCCCACGACCTGCTCGGCCACCGCCTGCCCGAGCACCCCGACGAGATCGCCCACCCCGCCGAACGCACCGTCACCCGCTGGACCCGCTGCCGCACCGTCCTCGACCCGCTCGACCCGCTCGACCCGACCGTGCCGACCGCACCGGCCGCGCCGAGGGCCGGCACCGGCGAAGGGGCCTCCCGGTGAGGGCGCTGTGGCGGCGGACCCGCAGCTTCGGCCCCACCGTCCGCCTGCTGATGGTCAATCAGTTCGGCATCAACCTGGCGTTCTACCTGTTGATGCCGTACCTGGCCGCGCACCTCTCCGACGACCTCGGGATGGCCGCCTGGACGGTCGGGCTGGTCCTCGGCGTCCGCAACCTCTCCCAGCAGGGCATGTTCCTGCTCGGCGGCACCCTCGCCGACCGCTACGGCTACCGGGCCCCGATCCTGGCGGGCTGCCTGCTGCGCACCGCGGGCTTCGCCCTGCTCGGCCTGGCCGACTCGCTGCCCGCGCTGCTGGCCGCCTCCGCCGCCACCGGTCTCGCGGGCGCCCTGTTCAACCCGGCCGTGCGGGCGTACCTCGCGGCGGAGGTCGGCGCAGAGCGCCGGGTCGACGCGTTCGCCCTCTTCAACGTCCACTACCAGGCCGGGATGCTGCTCGGCCCGCTGGTCGGACTCGCCCTGCTGGCCGTCGACTTCACCGCGGTCTGCACCGTCGCGGCGGCGGTCTTCGGCGCGCTGACCGTCCTCCAGTGGCGGTTCCTGCCGGCCCGCCGCGAACGGCCCGCCGAGCAGCGCGGGAGCGTCCTCGCCCAGTGGCGGACGGTGTTGGCGAACCGGCCGTTCCTGCTGTTCGCCGCCGCGATGACCGGCTCGTACGTGCTGACCTTCCAGGTGTACCTGGCCCTCCCGCTCGCCGCCGGGCGCGCCCTCGGCACGGACGGACCGGCTGCCACCGGCGGCCTGTTCACGGTCTCGGCGGCCGTCGCCGTCCTCGGCCAACTCCGGCTGACCGCCCGGGCGAAACGGCTCCGCACACCGTCCCGGGCCCTGGTGGCGGGCCTGGCCGCGATGGGCGCCGCCTTCCTCCCGCTGGCCCTGCTGCCCCCGTCCGACCGCGCGGCCCAACTCCTCGCCCTGGGCCTGGCGGTGGCCGTCCTGGCCGCCGCGGGCGCGGCGGTGTACCCCTTCGAGATGGACACCGTCGTCGCCCTCGCCCGGAACCGCCTGGTCGCCACCCACTACGGCCTCTACAACACCGTCTCCGGCCTCGGCATCACCCTCGGCAACCTGGCCGTCGGCGCCCTCTGGGACTTCGGCACCCGCCACCACGCCCCCTCCCTCCCCTGGCTCGCCCTCACCGCCACCGGCCTCGCCTGCGCCACCGCCGTGCACCGCCTCACCCGCACCGCCCGCCACCACCCGGCTCCCGCCCCGGTACCCACCGGGTAGGGTGCCGCTACTGGTGCGGCGTTCACGTCGGAAAGCCTGAAGCCGACCCGCTCAGCCCGCTGACTCCCGTGACCGGGCCGCCTCGATCAGCCCCAGCAACTGCCCGACCTCGTCCGGGGTTCCGGCCCGTTCGACGGCGGCCGCCGACTCCGGGCGGGCGGGCCAGACCAGGGCGAGCATCCGCAGCGCCTCGATCCGCAGCGGGCCGTCCACGCAGTGCAGGACGGCGGCGAAGGTCTCCTCGCGCTCCGGCCACCGCTGCACCAGCACCACCAGAGCGGTGGTCGCCACCTCATGCGCCCGGTCGGCCAGGGCCGCCAGCACCACCTGCCGGACGTCCTCGCCGTCCGACCAGTGGGCGCCGAGGGCGAGCAGTGCGGCGCTCCGGACCTTCGGGTCCGCGTCTCGGACGGCGGCAAGCACACCTGTGCGTGCCTCCGGGCAGTGCGCCCAGTACCGGCGCAGCGCCTCGACGGCGACCAGGCGGACCCGTTCGTCCTGGTCCCCCAGTGCGTCCAGCACCCGCCGCCGGACCTCTTCGTCGAAGTGACGGTGGGCCAGTAGCCGCAGCGCGACCGCGCGGACCTCCCCGTCCTCGTCCTGCGTACCGGCGAGGTACACCGCACGGTCCCCGGAACGGAAGCGGTCCAGCCTCTGGAGTGCCAACGTCCGGATGCCGGGCACCGGGTCGGCGGTCGCCGCCCCGACGAGGCACCGCACTTCCTCGTGGTCCGGCAGGTGCACCGACAGTCGATAGAGGGCCTCCCGGCGCATCTCCGGCTCCTCCGTGGCGGCCTTGTCCATTCCCAGCCGCAGCAGTTCCGAGCCGTCGTGACCGAGCAAGGCCAACTGCCCCATCGCGGCACTCCACACGATCGGCGCGCGGGAGGATTCCCGCGCGCTGTCGAGTAGCGCCGTCCGGACTTCGGGGTACGCCGCGGCGGACCGGTCGAAGAAGACAGCGAGGAAAGGAACGGCCCGGATCGCGTCCAGCAGCGCCACCTTGACCTCGGCCTCGTCCCACCAACAGCGGGACAGGAAACTGGCCGCCAGCGTGTTGGTCGGCGATGAGGTTGTCAGCACGGTGAGGGCCGCGTCGCGGGCAGCGCGGTTCGACGGTGCTACTGCGCCCAGCGTGCTCCAGGCCTGTTTTCCGATGAGGAAGTCGATCCCCTGCGATGCGGTGAGAGCCGCTCGGAGCGATTCGGCATCTCCTGGGAAGCACAGCGGGAGTACCGCCAGGGCCCGCAGCCGAAGGAGGTCGTCGGCCGTCGGGCCCGCGGCGGCGAGCACGAAACCGCGGACCTCGGGGTCGGTCGGCCGATGCGCCACCAACAGATCAACAGCGACCTCCAGGACCGCCTGGTCCTCGGTTCCCTCGGCCAGTAGGCCCATCAGCAGGGCCCGGGCGTCCTCCTCCGCGGCGAAGTGTTCGATGTACGTCCGCAGGGCGACCGTCCGAACCGCCGAATCGGTGCCACGGTCCGTGGCCGCCGTACGGACCAACTCCCCCGTTGCGGGATCGTGGCGCCAGAGCGCGCCGAGTGCCCGGAACGCCTCGCGCGCCGCCCCGTTCCAGGTGATCCGGGTGAGGAGGTCCACCTCCCCGAAGTCGCCGCACAGGGCGGCCAGCACCTTGTTGTGGTCGGTGCGCGTCGGACGGGGTCCCCGGGCCAGCCACGGGAGGGCGCGCCGTCGGTAGCGTTCCCGGCCCGGCCAGGCGCGGGGGAAGTCGGGCAGGACCGCCAGCGCTTCGGCGGGCAGGCCGCGGAGTTCCTCCTCGGTGAGCGCGTCGACCACCGCGTCGCTCTGGGCCGCGAGCGAGGTCTCCGGCGGCCCCGGCCGGGCCCGACCGATCCGGTGGGCCTCGGCCAGGGCGCGCACCGCCAGGCCCAGGAACTCGCTGTCGTCCTCGTCCCGCCAGTACGGGGCGCCGCCCGCGTGGCGGTGCATGTGGAGCAGGTGGGCGATCACCCGGGCGTGCAGGGCGGGGGCGTCGCGGCTGACCATGCCGAGGAACAGCAGCACCGCCTCCCGCCACACCGGGTCGGCGGCCCGCTGCGCGAGTTCCGCGGCCAACTCGGGTTCGTCCCGGCGCTGGTAGCGGTGCGAGAGGTCCCGGGCGGCCAGGTACTCCAGGAAGGTGCGGTGCACGAAGCCGTAGGTCTCGGCGCCGAACGGGTGGATCAGGAAGGCCCGTTCGTAGAGGCGCTCGATCATCGCCCGGGACACCGTCCGGGCGATCGGTGCGGCGTAGCCGAGGTTCTCGACGAACTCCCGGATCAGGGCGTCCAGTTCGGTTGCCCCGATCAGTGGTGCGTCCGACTCGCCGCCCACCCGGCCCTGCTGGACCCGGGCGGCGATGCGCTCCAGCAGTTCCTGGAGCATCCGGCCGTCCAACTCCTCGACGGCGTGGGCGACATCGGGGTGGGCGTGCGGCGGGAGGCGCAGGTGTTTGGCGTCGCGGTCCCAGCGGCCGGCCAGGACCTCGACCGCGTGGCGGTAGACGTCGCGGCGGTCGCGCGGGATGGTCGCGCCGAGGCCGATCGCCGCCAGGATCGTCAACAGCAGGGGGTTACCGGCCAGTTCGCCGACCGACGGGAAGTCCCGCACCGCGTCCGTCAACTTCCTTGCCTGCCAGGCCGGTTCCTCCGCCTCGGCCGCCCGGTACCAGCGGCCGACGAAGCGTTCCACCTGCGGGCGGGTCAGCTCCCGCAGCTTGCCGATCCGGAAGTCCGCGCGGGCGAACTCGCCCTCGGCGAAGCCGACCGGGCGGGAGGTGACCACCGTCCGGACCTGCGGGTGGCTCTGGGCGAGGGCCGCGAGGTGGCGGGCGATCTCGGCCCGGCGCACCGGGTCGAAGACCTCGTCCAGACCGTCGAAGACCAGCAGCACCGGGTGCTTGCCGGACGGGGCGAGCAGCGCTTCGAGGGCCTCCCGCGGCAGGCCCATCCGCTCGGTGGCGTTGTACTGCTCCCAGTACTCCTCGAAGGTCCGGCCGGACCAGCGCGGGTCGGCGAGCCGCCGCAGCTCCACCACGATCGGGACGGCGCCCTTCAACGGGGCCAGCCCGTCCGGGAGTTCGTCGAGGCCACCGGCCAGGGCGAGGGCCAGGTACTTGCTCAGCGTGGTCTTGCCCGCGCCCGGGTCGCCGAGCACCACCAGCCGCCGGCCCGCCTCCGCGCCCAGCACGTCCAGGACGGGTTCGGGCGGCCGCGACTCGTCGGCCTCGGACGGCTCCTCCTCGCCGGGTTCCTCCCACGGGCCCCGCAGTTCCTCCCACGGGCCCCGCAGCCGGGCCGGGAGGCGGTGCCGGGGCCACTCCCAGGCCAGCAGCGGGGGTTCGAAGACCTGGCGCAGGCCGATCCGCGGCTGCTCCCCGGCCCGGCCGGGCTCGCCGAGGACGTCCAGGTTGAGGCGGTCGTACGTCTGCACCACCCGGGCCAGGTAACCGGACAGGTCGCCGCCGCTCCGGGCCGGCCGGCCCTCGGCGGCGGCGCCCTCGCAGCGCTGCCGCCACTGCCGGGCCTCGGCGCCGCCCAACCAGCTGCGCCGGACCGCGCCGGACTCGTCCAGCGTGGGCCGCCCGGTCCAGGACAGCCAGACCGCGACCACGGCCAGCAGCGGTTCCGTGCTCTGCGGCACCCGGAACCCGGCCGTGCTCCCGGCCGCCCACTCGCTGGCCCGCTGCCCGTGGAACCCCGCCGTCCCGGGCAGCCCGGACCGGCGCACGGCCCGCTCCAACTCCCGCAGCGAACACCCGGATTCATGCTCCGCCCGGCCGCGCAGCTCCCCCAGCGCCACCCGCAGCGCCTCGCGCTCCCCCGCCACCGGCCCCGCCCTCCCCAGTCCGCCCGACCCGTCCGCGCTCACGCAACGGACCGCTCACACTACCGAACGTCACCGTCCGGCGCGGGCGGGACGGTCAGCCGGACTTGACCACCTTGAGGATCTTGCCGGTGGCGCCCGCGGTGACGTAGCCGCCGCCGTTGTAGTCGTCGGAGAGGTAGTAGCGGATGGTGATCTCGTCGGCGAACCAGCCGTAGTCGACCAGCATGTAGCGGGACTTGGGAGTGTCGACGGCGAGTTGGGTCTTCGCGGTGGCGAACACGGTGGGGATCTGGTTCCAGTCGATCCTGCTGAGGTCGACGGTCTTGTCGGTGCTGCTGACGATGCCGCCGGGCCTGCTGGTGACCTTGCCGTTGCGGACGCTGACGTCGTCGTAGTGCTTGGGGTTGTCCTTGGTCACCACCTTCGCGTTGGCGTAGTCGGGGTAGATGCTCATCGAGACGATGGTCGCGTTGCCGACGGACGCCCGGATCGTGTCGACCAGGCCGCGCGCCCCGTCGGGGGTGAGCAGGTCCTTGTTCGTCCCCGTCCCCGTGCCGGCGCCCGCGCCGCCGTCGCCGCCCGTGCTCGGGGGCGCCTGCGTCTTCGGGGTCGAACCGGCGCCCGCACCCGTCCCGGCGGCGTTCGGGGCCGGGGTGACGCCGGCCACCGTCGCCGGGGAGTCCTTGGCCTTCTGCTCGACGCCCAGCAGGCCGCTGCCGTTCAGCGACCAGCCCAGCACGCCGAGCACCGCGACACCGGCCACCACGGCGGCCAGCACCGGCCCGGTCCGCCGCTTCCGCCCGGCGTCCGGCACGGGCACGGGCACGGGCGTGGTCGGGCCGGTCGGGTGCGCGGGCATCCCGTTGACCTCGGTCGGCCCGTACCCCGGCCCGCCGTACGTGGGCGCGGCGCCGGAGCCGGAGCCGGTGCCCGGCGGGACGGTGTCGTTGAGCTGGGTGGGCGAGAAGGCCGAGCCGCCGCCGAGGGTGCCGTCGATGCCCTGCTCGGCGGCGGCGAACAGCCGGTCGAGCTGGACGGCGTCGGGGCGGGCGGCCGGGTCGCGGGCCAGCAGCGCGGTGAGCGTGGCACCGAGCGGACCGGCCCGCAGCGGCGGCGGGAGCGGTTCGTCCAGGACGGCGGCCAGGGTGGCGATGGTGCTGCCGCGGCGCAGCGGGTGGTGGCCCTCGACGGCGACGTACAGCATCATGCCGAGCGACCACAGGTCGGAGGACGGGTTGCCCTCGTGGCCGCGGATGCGTTCGGGGGCGATGAACTCGGGCGAGCCGATCAGCGAGCCGGTGGCGGTCAGGCTGGGGGTCTCGCTGAGCGCGGCGATGCCGAAGTCGGTGAGCACGGGGGTGCCGTCGGCGCGCATCAGGACGTTGCCGGGCTTGACGTCGCGGTGGTGGATGCCGGCCGCGTGGGCGGCGCGCAGCGCGGAGAGCACGCCGCGCCCGATCCGGGCCGCCTCCTGCGGGGAGAGCGCGCCGCGGTTGATCCGGTCGTGCAGCGAGCCGCCGTTGACCAGCTCCATCACCAGCCAGGGGTGCGGGAGTTCGGCGTTGTCCACGATGTGGTAGATGATCACCACGTTGGGGTGCTGGAGCCGGGCCAGCGCCTGGGCCTCGCGCAGCACCCGCTCGCGCAGTTCGTACGCGGCGGCCGGGTCGGCGGCGAGCATCGCCGGGTCCGGCGGGCGGACCTCCTTGAGCGCGACCTCGCGCTGCAGCACGGTGTCGCGGGCCCGCCAGACCAGCCCCATGCCGCCACCGCCGAGCCGCTCCAGCAACTCGAACCGGCCGTCGATGAGTTGGGCTCCGGGCCCCCCGATAGTCATGGCGGTCATCGTAGGGGCTCGGCCGGACATCGATCGAACGGCCCCGACCGGCCCCGATTCCGTTCCCCACTCCCCTGGCGCCCGGTCCGACTCGACTGCCGAGGACCCGGTCCGACTCGGCTGCCGAGGACCCGGTCCGACTCGGCTGCCGAGGACGCTGGCCTTCCGGGCGGCGGCGGACTCCTCCTCGGCCGGCCCGCCCTCCTGCTTGAGCCCGCCCTGCTGCTTCAGGCTGCTCGGGCGCGGCAGGCACGGGTGGCGGCGCGGCAGCGCACGGCGAGGCAGCGTTCCCGGTGCGCCGACGCCACCGGCGGGACCATCGCCGCACCGCTCGGCACCGGCCGCCGCGCCCTCTCCCCGCCACTTGAACGGCTCGGCTCCCGCACCGGCCCGTCGATCCGCTTCCGGCTCGCTCCCTGGGCAACCCGCGACGGCTGCCCCCGGCGTCCGGCCCCGGTTAGGCTGGTGCGACACCGCCCGGCCTGCGAGGAGACCGCCCACCGTGAGCACCGAAGCCGAGCTGCGGCAGGAACTCCGGCGTCGGGCCGAGGCATTCGTCGCCCGCACCGACCGGTCCACCACATCGCTGACCCGGATGGAGATGATCATCGCGGTCGGCCTCGACGGCCCCGAGGAGTTCGACGACCTCTCCTACGCCCTGGCGATGTACAACCCGGGCGAGCCGGGATACTACGACGACGCCATGCTGACCGCGGAGTTGAAGCACGCCCTGCAGCTCGGCTGAGCCCCGGGCGGTGGCGCCAACGCCCCCCGGGGGCGGGTCGACCGGGGCCGATCGGCGGGCCGAACGGCACCTTGTGCGGGGGACGGGCCGGTGGGACGCTCGGCCGGTGATCGATGCGGGGTGGTGGTCGGCCGGGGTCGTGGCGGGCGAACCGGACGGATCTGGCGGGGCGGGGCGGCCGGGGTGGGCCGGGTTCGTCGAGGCGGTGCTGGCCACGGTGCCGGACGAACTGCCTTTCACCGCAGTCGGGTTCGAGGACGTCGTGGCGCCGTTCGCCCGGGCGGCGGCCGGGCTGCTGCCTGCCGGGGACGGGGGCGGGACGGTCGAACTCGGCTCCCTGCGCGCCGAGTTCGTCCAGCGGTTGACGGCCGTACTGGCCCGGCGCTCGGCCCGGACGCTGGTGCGGGAGCTCGACGCCGCCCGGGAGCGCGGCGACCTGGCCGGGCGGACTCCGGAGGAGCGGTTCCGGAGCTTCGCCACCGCGACGGCCGGCCGGGCCGGTCTGGGTGCGCTGCTCGCCCAGTACCCGGTGCTGGCAAGGCTGTTGGGGCAGACCTGTCTGCACGCGGCGGAGGCGCTGGCCGAGCTGCTGGCGCACTTCGCGGCCGACCGGGCCGAGATCGTCGCCACCCTGCTGGACGGCACCGACCCCGGCCCGCTGGTCACGGTGGAGACCGGCGCGGGCGACGGGCACCGGCGGGGCCGCAGCGTCGCGGTACTGGGATTCGCCGACGGCCGCCGGGTGGTCCACAAGCCGCGCCCGCTGCGGGCGCACCGGCACTTCAACGCACTCGTCCGCTGGTTCAACGCCCGACCCGGCACGCCCGACCTGCCGACCCTGCCGGTCCTGGCACTGCTGGACCGCGACGACTACGGCTGGGTCGAGTACATCGAAGCGCAAAGCTGTTCCACTGCACGGCAGTTGACCACCTTCTACCGTCGCCAGGGGGCGCTGCTCGCGCTGCTGTACGCGCTGGACGGCACCGACGTGCACCACGAGAACCTGATCGCCCGGGGCGCGGAGCCGTTCCTGGTCGACGTGGAGACCCTGTTCCACCCCCCGGCGGCGGGCCTCGGCGCCGACGATCCGGCGGGGGCCGCCCTGCAGTCCTCGGTGTACCGGACCGGCCTGCTCCCGCACCTGCAACTCGGGGACCGCACCGCGCTGGACGCCTCCGGCCTGGGCGGTGACGCAGGCGCCCCGCTCCCGGCGGACGCGGCGGCCTGGGCCGACCCCGGCACCGACCGGATGCGCCTGGTCCGCCGCCCGCGCACCCTGGCCGGTGCCGCCAACCGCCCCAGCCTGGCCGGCACCGCGGCCGAACCCGCCGACCACCTGGACGCCCTGCTGGACGGCTTCCGCGCCGGCTACCGGGCGGTGGCCGACGGCCGGTCCGAACTCCTCGACCCCCAGGGCCCGTTGGCCCGCTTCGCGGACGACGAGGTCCGGGTCGTGATCCGCCCCACCCGGACGTACGCGACCCTGCTCGCCGAGTCGACCCGCCCGGAGGTGCTGCGGGACGCGGCCTCCCGCGACGCACTCTTCCACCTGCTGGGCACCGACCCGGCCGCCGGCCCCGGCCACCCCGGCACCCTGGAGCACGAGATCGCCCAACTCTGGGACGGCGACATCCCGTTGTTCACCACCCGCCCGGGCTCGACCGACCTGTGGTCCGGCGACGGCACCCGCATCCCCGCCGCCCTCCCCCGAACCGGCCTGGCCCGGGCCGCCGCACGGCTGCGCGCCCTGAACGACTCCGACCTCACCACCCAGCAGTGGATCGTCCGCGCCACCATGACCGCCCGCGCCACCGCCGACCCCCACACCCCGCCCCCGCAGCCGCAGCCGGCCCTCGGGACCCCGCTCCCCGGCACCGGCACCGGCACCGCACAACTGCCCGGCGCAGCAGCCGCCCCCCCCCCCCCCCCCGACCTCTCCCCCGCGCGCCTGCTGGGCGCAGCCCGTCGGGTCGGTGACCTGCTGCTGGCGTCCGGGTTCGACGGGGGCGGGCGGACGAACTGGCTCGGGCTGGAGCTTCTCGGGGACCGGCACTGGCAGTTGCGGCCGTGCGGCGCGGATCTGGGCGGCGGGTACACCGGGGTGGCGCTGTTCCTGGCCCGGCTCGCCACCCGGACCGGGGAAGAGCGCTACGCGGCGGCGGCCGTCCGGGCGTTGGCGCCGTTGCCCGCGTTGCTGGAACGGCTGGCGGGCCGGCCGGCGGACCTCGCGGCGGTCGGCCCGGGCGGCTTCGCCGGTCTCGGCGGCATCGCGTACGCGGTCACAGCGGTGGCCGCCGCCCTGGACGATCCGGCCCTGTCCGCGCTGGTCGGGCCGAGCGTCGAGTTGACGGTGCGGGCCGCCGCGACCGAGTCGGCGCCGGGGCTGGCGGAGGGTCTGGCGGGCGGCCTGGCCGCGCTGCTGGCCGTGCACCGGGCGACCGGTTCGACCGCGGCCCGGGACGGGGCCCGTACCCTCGCGTCCCGTCTCCTCGCCGCTCCCCCGCCCCCCGCTGCGGGCTTCGCCACCGGCGCGGCCGGGGTCGGCTGGGCCCTGCTCGGCTGGGCGGAAGCCACGGAGGAGATCGGGGAGACCGGGGAGACCTCGGAGACCTCGGAGACCGGGGCGGCGGAGGCCGGACTGGCCGCCCTGCGGTCCGCCGCCCATGCACCGAACCGGCTCGACGGCTGGTGCCGGGGCCGGGTGGGCGTCGCGCTGGCGGTGGCCGACCGGCCGTCGGCCGCGCGCGACCCGGAGTTGGCGGAGTTCGCGGAGCGGACGGCCCGTCAGGTCGCCGCCCGCCCGGGACCGCTGCCGGAGCACAGCCTCTGCCACGGCGGGACGGGCGGCCTGGAACTCCTCACCCGGTGGACCGCCCCGGACCTGCGAACGGCCCGACAGCGGCAGGCGCAGCACTTGGTGGCCACGATCGAACGGGACGGCCGCCCACGCTGCGGCACCCCGGGGGCCGTCCCGGTACCGGGCCTGCTGGTGGGACTGTCCGGGATCGGCCACACCCTGCTGCGACTGGCCTCCCCGACCCAGGTCCCGTCGGTGCTCCTCCTGCAACCCCCGGCGCCCGTTCACCTGCGCCCCGGCCGGTGACGCCGAGCCGGCCCGCCCCGCGCCCCTGCGCAGCAGCGGCCCGACCCCCGCGAAACAGCCGACGATCACCACCCCTGCACGCGGCACCAGCCGCCCTCGTCCCGTCGGTGCGCCCACGCCCCCACGCCCCCGCCGGTGATGCCGAATCGGCCGCTCCGCGCCCCCGGGCAGGCGCGGCCGGAGTGCGGTACGGGCCGCATGTGATCATGGCGGTATGACATCCGGTCGGATCATCTTCCTCAACGGCACCTCCAGTTCGGGCAAGTCGAGCATCGCCCGGGAGTTGCTGGACGTCCTGGCCGACGGCGTCTTCTTCCACCTGGCGGTCGACGGGTTCAACGCGATGCGCACCAAGCGCGAGCTCGGGACGGCGGAACTCGACGCCGCGCTGCGGCGGACCAGGATGGGCTTCCACCGCTCGATCGCGGCCATGGCCGGGGTCGGCAACGACATCGTGGTCGACCACGTGCTGAGCGAGCCGTGGCGGCTGCTCGACTGCCTGACGGTGCTGCGGCCCGAGGACGTGCTGTTCGTCGGCGTGCACTGCTCGCCGGACGAACTGGCCCGCCGCGAAGCCGCCCGGGGAGACCGCCCGCCGGGCCTCGCCGCCCACCAGTACGGCCTGGTCCACCGCCACGGCGACTACGACCTGGAGTGCGACACCAGCACCACCAGCCCCCTCGAATGCGCCCACCGGATCAAGGAGTTCCTCCCGCACCGCCCCACCCCCACCGCCTTCACCCGCCTCCGCCGGCGCCTCCTGCCGGACCTCCAGGAACCACCGACGGCCTGAGCCCCGGCAGGGAACTCCCCGCCCGGCCGGAGCGGAAGACGGACTCGCGCAGACAGCCAGAGGCGCAGCCAGTGCGCCGGTCGCCCTCCCGATGCCGACGCTCCGAAGGAAGCCGTGAGCATGCCCGGGATGACGGCACCTGCGTCGGATGCCAGCGCCTGCGTCGGTGGGACGGAGGGTCGATGTTTCGCTATGCGCCGGAGGACAGTCGGCTTGCGGCCCGGTCCCACGGCCGGGGGTCGATCAGGTCGTCCCCGTCGGAGGCGTCCTCCTCGAACCAGCCCGTCCCCGCGAGCCACGTCTCCAGCCACGCTGCGAGGCTGTCGGAGTCGAGGAACCAGCACTGATCCCACGATCCTCCGCTGTACGGGTTCGGCTCGAAGAGCAGGACCTGGCCGCTCTCGCTGAGACAGTCAACGCCTGCGTACATGGCACAGCCCCAGGTCAGGATCGGTACGACGCCTTCGGGCCACTCCGGGTGCTCCACTCCGACGGACGCCTCCCGTCGCGTCAGGTACTCGCCGACGACGCCGGAGCCCGGACCGAGCAGCGGCAGCAGTCGGTAGTCGGGGCCGAAGCCGCCGTCGGCGACCTCGCGGTACAGGCGCACGAGCAGGGGATGCAGTGCGAAGCCCAGTTGCGCCTCGGCCTCCGCGATCCGGGCGCTGCTGACGGGTGCGGGAAGGCTGTCGCTGTCGGATGCGGCCCGGAGGGAAACGCGTTGCACGAGGTCGTCGAGATCGGTCATGACCGTGATGCTGTCAGGGCGCGCCGACACGTCGGCTCTCGGCGAGTCCCGCTCCGCCGACCCGGCCGGACGGTGCGCCACTCACCCCCCGCCCGGACCGGTCGGCCAGGAGACCGGGCCGCCGTCGGCAGCTCGGGGGCTCGGGCAATTCGGGAGTGCATCGGGTGGGGAGGTGGAGGTTGGGGGCATCTTGTGTGGAGGCGTGGCCGGTGGGAAGCTCGGCCTGTGATCGCGGTGGAGGGGGACCACCGGCCCGGGGAGCGGTTTCCGGGTGTGCGGCAGTGTCACCGTCAGCGGAAGGAAGGTATCCACCCATGCAGACTCCGAAGCATCCTCGGCCGGCCGGGCTCGCCGAGTCGGCGGCGCAGCCGTCCGGCGGGAGCGGGCTCTGGGGCACCGGCGGCGCCCTGGGGCGACGGGCGGCCGCGCTGTCCGGGGGCGACGAGATGCTGATGCTGTCGCACACCCCGTACGAGACGATGACCTGGACCTACCGGGACGGTGTCGCCTCGGCGGACTGGTAGGCCACCCACCGGGCGGGGCGTCCCCGGGCGCTCCGCCCGGTCCCGGCGGCGCACGACCCCCGAGGCCCTACCGGGTCGCGACGGGCGCGCA
The DNA here is from genome assembly GCF_044741705.1 of Kitasatospora sp. NPDC088134. NCBI lineage: Bacteria > Bacillati > Actinomycetota > Actinomycetes > Kitasatosporales > Streptomycetaceae > Kitasatospora > Kitasatospora sp. NPDC088134. Next base: position 35,302 of record NZ_JBIUTD010000017.1, read on the forward strand.
CTAGCCTGCGGCCATGGCTACCAGATCACCCGTCACGGTCGGACGGGGCGCCGAAACGGCCCTGCTGGAGAGGTTCCTGACGCACTGTCGGGAATCGGAGGGCGTGCCGGACCCGAGCGCCGCGACGGACACCACCGGTCCGAACCCGAGCACCGGTCCGGACCCGGACGCCCGGGCCGTGCTCGTGCTGGGCGAGGCCGGGATCGGCAAGTCCCGGCTGGCCGGGGAGTGCGCCCGGCGGGCCGGCGCGCTGGGGTTGGCGGTGCTGCGCGGCCGGGGCAGTGCGAGCACGGCGGCGGCGCCGTTCCGTCCGCTGGCGGAGGCGCTGAGTTCGCACCTGCGCCGGACGGGCCCGCCGCAGGACGCGGAGCTGCTGCCGTACCGGGCGGCACTGTCCCCGGTGGTGCCGGAGTGGCGGACCGGCGAGGAGCGGGGCCGGCCGGAGCAGGTGACCGAGCTGGCGGAGGGGCTGCTGCGACTGCTGGCCGCGATCGGGCGGGAGGCCGGCTGCCTGCTGGTGCTGGAGGACGTGCACGACGCGGACCCCGGGACGCTGGCGGTGCTGGAGTACCTGATCGACAACCTGGCGGGGCTCCCGGTGCTGCTGATGGCGACGCTGCGGCCGGAGCCGGGCGCGGCGTTCGAGCTGTCGCAGGCGGCGGAGCGGCGGCGGGTCGCCACCGTGCTGCCGCTCGGGCCGCTGGACGGTGCGGAGTTGGGCGAGCTGGCGGCCGCCTGCCTGGGGGTGCCGGTGGACGCGGTGCCGGCGGGCGTGGTGGCCCGGCTGGCCGAGGTGGGCGGCGGAAACCCTTACCTGGTGGAGGAGTTGCTGGCCGACATGGTCGGCGGCGGCGCGCTGCGGCCGGAGGGCCAGGGCTGGCGGGTGGTCGGGGACCTGGCCGCGACCGTCCCGGCGGGGGTGGTCCGGGCGTACGCCGGGCGGGCGGCCCGACTCGCGCCCGCGACCCGGGAGTTGGTGGTGCTGGCGGCGCTGCTCGGCCCCCGGTTCACCGTCGACACCCTGCACCTGGTGACGGGGCGGACCGAGCGGCGGCTGTTCGCCGAGCTGCGCGAGCTGGTCGAGGCGGACCTGGTGGTCTCGGACCTCACGGTGCCCGACGGGTACGCGTTCCGGCACGCCCTGGTCGGGGAGGCGCTGGCGGCCGGTCTGCCCGCCGCCGAACGGGCCTCCGTGGCGCGCCGGGCCGCCGCCGCGCTGTGCCGGAACGGGCCGCGCGGCAGCAGTACCGCGAAGGGCGCGCGGCCGCCCGCCCCGGGGAGCACCGAGCGGCAGCACCTCGCCGCCCGCCTGCTGGAGGTGGCCGGGGACCCGGCGGGGGCGGCGCTGCTGCACGCCGGGGCGGGGCGGCGGGCGCTGGAGGCCGGGGCCGCGGGGGTGGCGGTGGAGCTGCTGGAGCGGGCGCACCGGCTGGCGGCGGGGCCGGACCGGGCCGGGGTCGCGGAGTCGCTGGTGCGGGCGGCGGCCGAGGCGGGGCGGCTGGACCGGGCGCTGGAACTGCTGGGCGCGCTGCCGACGGCGGGGGCGGCCGCGCCGAGCGTCGAGTGCCGGGCCGACCTGCACGCCCGGCTGGCCTGGGCGGCGCTGATGGCGGGGCGCAGCGCGGAGGGGGCCGAACAGCTGGCGGCGGCAGAGGAGTTGCTGGGCGACCGGCCGGAGCCGGCCCAGCGCGCGGCGCTGGCGGTGGCCCGGGGGCACCTGGCGCTGCAGCCGGGCCGGGCGGAGCTGCTGCCGGGGACGGAGCGGCGGGCGCTGCTGGCCGCCGAGTTCGCCCAGCAGGTGGGGCTACCGGAACTGGCTTGCAAGGCTTGGCAGTTGCTGGCGATGCTGGCCCGGGAGCGGGGGTTCGACGAGGCCGACGGGTGTCTGGCCCGGATGCTGGCGGTGGCCGAGTCGAGCGGGCTGCCGCACTGGCGGTTCGAGGCGCTGGTGCGGCTGGGCGCGAACGCGTTCATGCGCCGGGGCGAGGCCCGCATCCTGGAGGAGGCGCTCGCCGCCGCACGGGAGTTGGGGTCGCCGGGCCGGGAGCACCGGGCCGAGTCGCTGCTGGCGATGTACGCGGTGCTGACGGGCGATCCGGAGCGGGCCGAGGAGATCGTGGCGCGCTGCCTGGACGCCACCGGCCGGATGCGCGACCTCGCCTCGCACCAGTACCTGCTGCTGACGGCGGCGACGCTGGCCGGGCACCGGGGGCGGGCGAAGGAGATGGAGGAGCGGCTGCTGGCCTTCGAACGGGCGGGCGGCGGACGGTCGTTCCTGGTGCCGATGATGCTGGGGCTGTGCCGGGCGGTGTGCGCGCTGCTGCGCGAGGACCGGCCGCTGGCCGAGGCCGAGCTGGCGGCCGCGGCGGAGTGGGAGCGGGGCCATCCGAACGTCTTCTACCTGACCGGCCGGTACGGCCTGCGGCCGCTGCTGGACGTGCTGGCGGGCCGGGCCGGGCGGGAGCGGTACGCGGAGGTGGCGGCGATGCCGGCGGCGGAACTGGCCTGGAACCGCCAGTTCCTGGTGGCGGCGGACGCGGTGCTGCTGGGCCGGGAGGGGCGGCCGGCGGAGGCCGAGCTCGCGGTCGCGGAGCTGGTGCGCGGTCAGGACCTGTTCCCCACCGGGGGACGGCTGGCGCTGCGGCTGGTGGCGGAGGCGGCGCTGGCGGACGGCTGGGGCGACCCGGTGGGGTGGCTGCGCGGCGCGGAGGAGTACTTCCACGCGCTGGGGGCGGCCGCGCCGGCGGGCGCGTGCCGGGCGCTGCTGCGCCGCAGCGGCGCCACCGTCGTGCAGCGGCGCAGCGGCCGGGAGCGCATTCCGGAGGCGGTCCGGGCCCGGGGGGTGACGCTGCGGGAGTACGAGGTGTTCGCGCTGCTGGTCGACCGGCCGGGGAACCGGGAGATCGCCGAACGGCTGGTGATCTCGCCCCGGACGGTGGAGAAGCACCTGGCGAGCCTGCTGCGCAAGACGGGCCTGCCGGACCGGGCCGCGCTGCACCGGCTGTCCGCCGAGCTGGCGGCCGAACGGGAGGCGTGAGGGGGCGGCACGGACGGAGAGGGGACGGCACGGACGGAGGCAGGTGGCGCGGGCAGGGGCGGGAGGGCTCGGTGCGGGGGGTGGGAAACATGGGGGACGGCGGCGCGGAACATGGGGAGTTCTCCGCCATGTCCACGATCACCGGCTGCTGTTGACTGTGCCTGCCGATCGGCACGGCCCCTTTCCCCGTGGACGCAGCGGTGCGTCCACCACCCCTTGAGGAGTGATCGGAATGAGCGTTCTCAAGCTCCAGAACCTGCAGCCCCGGGTGACCCCGGCCAAGGCCGGCATCGTCAGCGTGACCAGCAGCTCCAGCGACTGCTGCAAGACCACCACCAAGCCGGGCACCAACTGATGCCCCGGGCCCGGGCGGTGGCGCCGTGCTCCTGTCCGGGTCCGACCGGTCCGTCGTCAGCGCACCCCCTCGTGAAGGAGTGATCAGGATGAGCGTGCTCAAGCTCCAGAACCTGCAGCCCCGCGTGACCCCGGCCAAGGCCGGCATCGTCAGCCTGACCAGCAGCTCCAGCGACTGCTGCAAGTCTCCGTCGAAGCCGCCGACCGGCGCCTGACCCCTGGGCCCGGGCGGGGCGCCGCAGCCTCGTTCGGACCCTCCGGCACCACCCCCTCGCACCCCTCGTGAAGGAGAGACCAGGATGAGCGTTCTCAAGCTCCAGAACCTGCAGCCCCGGGTGACCCCGGCCAAGGCCGGCGTCGTCAGCCTGACCAGCAGCTCCAGCAACTGCTGCAAGGAGCCCGAGAAGCCGGGCACCAACTGACGTCCGGGGCCCGGGCGGGGGCGCGAGCCGCTCCCGCCCGGGCCCTGCCGTTCCCCCGGCCGCGCCGCGGCGGGCAACCCCGACGCCCCGCGGCGGACGATCCCAGACAGAGGCGGACATGCGCGACGAACGATGGGTCCACCGGTTCCTGTTCACCTGGAACGACACGCTGTTCTTCGACCCGCTGGACGTGTACTACGAACCGCGGGCCGACCACTTCCTGTCCGCGCTGGACGAGCGGCAGCGGGCCCGGTTCGTCCGCAGCGGGATCTGGTGGAGCCACCGGCACGACCCGGAGCTGCCCGCGCAGGGCTGGAAGATCCACGTCTCGGCGAACCACCGCGAGGTGCGCGAGGTGGCGGCCCTGGTGGTGGACCACCTGACCGCGCGCGGCAGCGACTTCAAGATCGCGCTGGACCTGAACATCTTCGAGATGCTCAACTCGAAGGGCATGGCGCGCGGCAGCGGCGGCAAGCTGGTGACGGTCTACCCGCGCGACGAGGACGACTTCCGCGTCCTGCTGGCCGAGCTCGCCGAGCTGCTGGACGGCCGCGAGGGCCCCTACGTGCTGTCGGACGTGCGCTACCGGGACTCGAAGTCGCTGTACTTCCGCTACGGCCAGTTCCTGCGCACCCACCGGCTCGACGTGCTGGGGCGGCAGGTCCCGCAGATCGCCGGGCCGGACGGCCCGACCGCCGACGACCGGGAGCCCGGCTTCGCCCAACCCTCCTGGCAGTCCTGGCCGTTCGACGACTGGAAGCCGGTCGAGGAGGACGCGGCCGAGGGCGGGGCGGAGGACGACGGGCTGCTCGGCGGCCGGTTCCGGGTGACCGGCGCCATCCAGTTCTCCAACTCCGGCGGGGTGTACACCGCCGCGGACACCGCGGACGGCGACCGGGAGGTCGTCCTCAAGGAGGCCCGCCCGCACACCAATCCGAACACCCGCCGGGGCCACGACGCGACGGACATCCTCGACCGGGAGTGGACCTTCCTGAACCGGCTGGCCGGCTCCGGGTGCTTCGCCGAGCCGATCGCCCGCTTCGACGCCTGGGAACACCGGTTCATCGCGCAGGAGTTCGTGTCGGGCACCGACATCCGCTCGGTGCTGCTGGAGCGCAACCCGCTGGCCCGGCCGCTGATCACCGCCGAGGGGGCCCGGGAGTTCCTGCGGATCTTCCTGGCCGTGCTGGGCGGCCTGTCCCGCGCCGTCGGGGCCGCCCACGAACGCGGCGTGGTGCTCGGCGACCTCTCGCCCTCGAACCTGCTGGTCGACCCGGACACCTTCCACGTCACCGTGATCGACCTGGAGGCCTGCCGGCTCGCCGACCCCCAGGATGCCGACGGGGACCGGGAGTTGGCGCAGCCCGTGGAGCTGTACACGCCCGGCTTCAGCCACTCCGAGGACCGCTCGGGCCCGCCCGGTCCGGCCGACGACCTGCGCGCCCTGGCGAACACCATGGCCTACTTCGTCTTCCCGATCGCGGCGATGTCCTACCTGCGGCCGGACGTGCTCGGCCTGTTCCGGACCTTCACCGACGCGCTCGGCTGGCCGCCGGAGGTGCACGGCCTGCTGACCGACCTGGCGCGGGGCCGGGCCGCCCTCCCCGAGGTCTTCGCACTGGTCGACCGGACCGACGAACTCCTGCGCACGGTCAAGGTGGTGGAACCGGGGCCGGTGGTCGAGTCGGCGCTCGGGCTGGCCGCCGTCGAGTCCGGCGTGGCCGCCTTCGCCGAGGCCGCCGCCGACCCCGACCGGGCGACGCTGTTCCCCACCGACCCGTTCGCGCACGTCACCAACCCGCTCAGCCTCGGCTTCGGGGCGAGCGGCGTGCTGTGGGCGCTGCACGCCTCCGGCGTCCCCGTCCGGCCGCAGTGGCGGCAGTGGCTGGGCGAGCAGCTGGCCGGCCTGGACCCGGCGGCGTACCCCGACGGCCTGATGAACGGCCTGGCCGGGATCGCCTGGACCGCCGACACCCTCGGATTCCCGGACCGGGCCCGGGAGTTGCTGGAGCTGGCGAACCGGCGCGGCCCGGCGGTCGGCGACCACACCTTCTACTACGGCCTGGCCGGACTCGGCCTCACCGACCTGCGCTTCCACCTGCGGCACGGCGGCCGGGACCACTTGGCCGCGGCCGTCCGGTGCGCGCGGGCACTGTACGACAGCGTCGAACGCGAGGGCCGACACGCCTTCTGGCGCAACGAGTTCTCCCCCGACCGGCCGCTCACCGGGCTCGGCTTCGGCCAGGCCGGCGTCGCACTGTTCCTGCTCCGGATGCACCAGGTCACCGGCGAGCAGCACTACCGGGAACTCGGACGCGCCGCGCTGGACTGGGAGTTGGACCACACCACACTGCTCGACGAGGGCGTGGTGATGTTCGACCACCAGGGCACGCTGGAGCCGTACGTGGAGGTCGGCTCGGCGGGCGTGGCCCAGGTCCTGCTGCGCTACGGCGACCTGGACGCCGCCCGGCAGGTGCTGCGCGCCGTGCGGATCGGCCAGAGCGTGCTGCCCGGCTACGGGTTCGGCATGTCCGGGATCGCCGACGCCATGCTGGACGCCGCCGCGTTCACCGGCGACACCTCCTACCGGGACACCGCGCTGCGCCAACTCGACTTCGTCCGACGGGTGTTCCTGTTCGAACCGGCCGAGCGCTTCGGGATGCCGCGCCGGGACGGGGTGGTGCCGCTGGGCGTGCCCGGCGAGGGGCTGCTGCGCTGCTCCACCGACTACCTGACCGGCTCGGCCGGGGTGCTGCGGGTGCTGCACCGCGCCAACTCCGGTGGCACCGCCGACTTCCTGCTCGACGAAGTCGTGGCCGGAGGTGCGCGGTGAAGGAGTTGTGGCAGCTGCTGCGCGGGCACCGGGCCCGGTTCGGGCTGATCGTGGCGGCCGTCGCCGTCACCGGCGGCGCCGAGGCCGTGCTGCACCCGCTGCTGCTGAAGGCGCTGTTCGACCAGGCGATCCTGGCCGGAAACTTCCGGCGCTTCCTGCTGCTGGGCGCCGGCTACCTGCTGCTCGGCCTGACCTTGAACGCCCTCGGCTACTGGGTGGCCTGCGGGCGCAAGCGGTTCGAGAACGCGCTGGTGCTGGAACTCGAACTGGAGCTGCTGGACCGCTCCCTGGGCCTGGACGGGCGGCAGCTGTCCGAGGCCGGGCACGCCTCCTACGTCAGCCGGGTCCACCACGACGTCCACGAGGGCGTGCTGCCGGCCGTGGACGTCGTGGTGCGGATCGCCCGGCAGGCGGTGTCCTCCACCGCCTTCCTCGGCGTGCTGCTCTACCTGTCCTGGCAGGCCAGCCTGATCCTGCTGGTGATCGTGCCGCCGCTGGTAGTGGCCAGCAACGCCGTCGCCCGGCGGATCGCCGACAACACCGAGGCCGAGCGGGAGGCCGAGGCGCAGTACATCAACCGGCTGACCCGCACCCTGGAGGCCTTCCACGCGCTGCGCGGCCTGCGGCTGCTGCTGCCCGGCACCCGGACCGCCAACCGCGAGGCGCTGCACGGCTACCTGGGCATCACCTTCGTCAACTACCGCCTGGCGCAACGGCAGAGCACGCTCAGCGACCTGGTGATGAACCTGTCCGACACCGCGTCGATGGTGATCGGGGCGTACTTCGTCTTCCTCGGCCGGATGACCTTCGGCAGCTTCCTGGCCTTCGTCAACACGCTCTGGCGGGCCGTCACCGGGATCTTCGACCTGATCAACCTGATCCCGCTGGCCCGCCGCAGCGGCGCCGTGCTGCGGCGGATCGAGGCGCTGCGCGGCTCCCGGCCGGCCGAGTACCACGCGCAGGCGCCCGCGGTGGCGGTGCACGGCGCCCGGGTCCGCTACGGCGAGGACAGCACGGTGGCGCTGGAGGACTTCACCCTCGGCGCGGGCGAGCACGTCCTGCTGCGCGGCCCGAACGGCTGCGGCAAGACCACTCTGCTGCACGTGCTGTCCGGCACGCTGGCGCCCGACAGCGGCCTGGTCACCCTCCCCGCCCGGGTGGCGGGCCTGACCGCGCCGGTGCACCTGCCGCCGCTGCCGGTGCGCGAGCTGGTCGGCGACCCGGAGCTGCGCACCGCGCTCGAACTCGACGCCCTCGCCGGGCAGTTCCCCGCCGACCTGTCCTCCGGCCAGCGCCAGCGGGTCGGCATCGCCGCCCTGCTCTGCGAGGACGCCGACCTGTACCTCGCCGACGAGCCGTTCGCCAACCTCGACGAGGACGGCCGCACCCTGGTCCTGCACGCCCTCAAGGCCCGCACCGCGGGCCGGGGCCTGCTGGTGGTCCACCACGGCGACGACCACCTGGACGCCGACTTCGACCGGGTGGTGACCCTGGCCCGCACCGCCGTCCCGTCCTGACGACCCGTCAGGCCCCGGGCGCGGGCGCGGCGGTGGGCACGGTGGTGGGTGCGGGGGCGGTGGTGGCGCGGATCACCAGTTCGGGGTCGAAGAGGAGTTCGCCGGTGGGGGTGTCGCGGTTGCCGACCAGGGCGAGGACGCTGCGGCCGACCTCCAGGGCGAGGCGGTCGGCGGGCTGGCGGACGGTGGTCAGCGGCGGGTCGGTGAACTCGGTGATCATCGACCCGTCGTAGCCGACCACCGACACCTCCTCGGGCACCGCCCGGCCCAGCCGCCGCACGCCGCGGATCACGCCGAGCGCCATCCAGTCGCTGGCGGCGACGATCGCGGTGGCCCCGAGGCCGAGCAGCGCGCCCGCCGCGGCCTGGCCGCCCTCCACGGTGTAGGACTGGCGGACCACCAGCCGTTCGGCGTCGGGGATGCCGCGCCGGGCCATCGAGTCCAGGAAACCCCGCACCCGCCGGTCGGCGGGATGGTTGCCGGCCGGGCCGGAGACCATCCCGATCGCCCGGTGCCCGAGCCGGTGCAGGTGGTCGACGGCGAGTTCGGCGGCCAGCCGGTCGTCGGTGGAGAACACCGGCACCGGCACCCCGTCGGCGAACTCGCCGTTCACCCCGACATAGGGGATGCGGCGCGAGCGCAGCAGCTCGTAGATCTCGGTGTCCGCGCCGTCCACCGTGTTCGAGGCGGACAGGAACACCACCGCCGCGATGCCCTTGTCGATGATCGCGGAGATGTACTCGCGCTCCTGCACGCCACCCGCGAAGGCCGGGCACAGGATCGTCTTCAGGCCGTGCGGGGCGAGCGCCGACTCGATCCGCTCCGCGACGTCGGCGAAGAACGGATTGGAGACGTGCTCGGTGATCACCGCGACCAGCTGGCCCTCCACGGCGCGCTCGTAGCCGAGCTCGGCCATCGCCTGCTCGACCGCGTCGCGGGTCTTCTTCGCCACGCCCTGCCGACGGTTGATCACCCGGCTGACGGTCGCCTCGCTGACCCCGGCGTGCGCGGCGATCTCCACGATCCCGATCTTCATGCCCTGATCCCGCTCTTCATGCCCTCATCCTCGCCGCTCGGCCGGCCGCACGGCCGGACCGGACCGGAGCCGCGACGCCCGCCGCCCTGCGCGGGCACCGGGGCCGGGACGGTCCGAATCCGCTCGATCATACGGCGCGCGGCCCCGGCGCCCGTGCGGGGCGGCGGGGCCGGTCGCGGTCCTGACGGCGGGTCAGCCTCCCGGACGGTGCGGGGGCCGGGGGGCGGCGTCCCCGTCCGGGGTCTCCCAGGAGTCGGCGCGGGCGGCGGGCGGCCCGGCCGGGCGGCGCGGCGGGCGGCGGGCCAGCACCCGGCGGCTGCCCCAGAAGAACCCGGCGATCAGCAGGGCGGTGATGATCAGCGCGGGGATGATCACGACCAGCAGCGGCGGCCCGCCGGACTCCGCCGCCAGCGGGAGCGGGTGGACGTTCATGGTGGTCTCCCTCCGGAAGGACGGACTCGGAACGCGGCCGGTGCCGCGCGGCGGGCCCGGCCGGAGGGGGGTGGGCCGACCGGGCGCGCCGTGACCGCCGTCTACCCGGCTCCCCCGACCTCATGCCCCCCGCGTGCCCCCGCGTCCCGATCGGCCGGGCGGAGGCGTTCGTGGGGCGGCCGAACGGCGGCGTTCCCGGGCGGATGCTCGGCCGTTCGTGGGCGGGCGCGCGCCGATGATCTTGTCCTGCGGTCCGCGGGTGCCAAGGATGGGGTGATGATGCCCCAGCGGAACGAGCGGCCGCACCACCAGCCCCGGGTCGCGGACGGCGCGCGCAACCTCCGGCACGCGGCCCTGGAGGTCTGGCGGCACGGGCGGGACATCGAGCTGCTCCAGCGCTCCTTCGCGTTCGCGGCGCTGTTCTTCGTCACGCTGGTGCCGCTGCTGATCGTCATCGCGGCGGCGCTCCCGGCCAGCGGCCCGGGCATCGCGGAGTGGATCACCACCGCGCTCGGCCTGGACGGGCGGGGCGGCGAGGCGGTGCGCGGGCTGTTCGCCTCGCGCGGGCAGGTGCTCAGCACCACCACGGCGTTCGGCTTGGCCGCGCTCGCGGTCTTCGGGATCTCGCTGATGTCGGCCGTCCAGAGCGGCTACGAGCGGGTCTGGCGGCTGGACCGCGGCCCGTGGCACTCGGTGTGGCGGCAGACGCTGGCACTGGCCGCGCTGGTCGGCTACATCGTGCTGGCCGCCTGGATCGGCTCCCCCTGGCGCGGCACCCCGCTGCAACCGGCCCTGGGCATCACGGTCGACAGCGTCGGCGGCATCCTGCTGTTCTGGGGCCTACAACGCCTCCTGCTGGCCGGCCGGGTCCCGGGCCGCCGCCTGCTCCCGGGCGCGGTCGCCACCATGGCCGCCCTGGTCGGGCTGCGTGTCTTCTCCCGCCTGGTCTTCGCCCCCCTGCTGGTCTCCAACGCGGTCTCCTACGGCACCGTCGGCACCGTCCTGGTGGTCCAGTCCTGGCTGGTCGGCGTCGGCTACACGGTCTACGCGGGCCCCCTGCTCGGCCGCGCCCTCACCGACGACGCGTGGCTGGCCGACCGGGCCCGCCGCGCCTGATCCCCGCCACACCGCCACACCCCTGACGGCGCGTCACTCCGGGCGCTTCCCTTAGTGGCCACTGAGGGTCCGGACGAGCTTGCGCTGGATGCCCCGGAGGGTCCGGAGGGTGGCCGCGTCGTCGAGTCCCGTGGTCGTCTGCCACTCGACGCCCGAGCCGACCAGGTCGCTGACGAAGACGATCTCCGCCGCCAGCAGGATCCGCGCCCAGTCGGCCGGCCGGAGCGGGATGTCGTCGGCCAGGGCCCCGCTCAGCGCCCCGCACCGGTCGAGCAGGTCCCGGGCGTCCGCGAAGCCCATGCCGAAGGCGAGTTGGTCGCTGCAGCGCGCCGGCCCGCCCCACTCGTGCAGAGCCCGCCGCAGCAGGTCGACCTCCCCCTCGTCCAGGAGCGCGCCCGGCCGCACCGCCTGCTCGGGCGTCCGCTGCGGGGCAGTCATGCCGCCGCTCCCCGGTCGGTGGGGCGCAGGCCCTCCAGGAGGGTGGCGAGGTAGCGGTGGGCGGTGGTGAGGCGGGCGGGGAGGGGGCCGCCGTGGACGGCGACGGCGTGGGCGAGGCCGCAGACCAGGGGGACGAGGTCGGGGGCGGTGAGGTCGGGGCGGACGGCTCCGGCCCGGTGGGCCCGCTGGAGCAGGGTGGTGCCGACCGTGCGGAGGGCGGTCTTGAGTTCGGTGGTGCGCGGGAGGGCGTCCGTGGCGGCGGCGGCGACCGGGGGCAGGGCGGCGTCGGTGACCTGGGCTTCGAGGACCCGGGCCAGGAAGCCGCTCAGGGCGCGCCAGGGGTCGGGGTCGGCCAGGGCGCGCCGGCCGTGCTCGACCAGGTCCTCCAGGCAGGGGGTGGCGACGGTCTCCAGCAGTGCCTCGGGGGTGGCGAAGTGCCGGTAGACCGTGCCGACCCCGAGGCCCGCCCGGCGGGCGACGTCGTTGAGCTGCAACGCCGTTCCCCCGTCGACCAGTTCGCGGGCGACGGCGACGATCCGCTCCCAGTTGCGGGCGGCGTCCTTGCGCAGCGGTGCGGTCGTCATGCGGCGGGGGTCCAGGTCGCTCGTACGGGTGTCGGGGACTGCCGCCCGATCATACGGCCCGGACCCCCGCCGCCCGTCACCCTGCCGCCACGGGGGCGTGGAGCTCGCCGAGGCGGCGGACCGCCGCGGCGAGGCGCGGGTCGGTGGCGGCGCGGAACGGGGCGACCGGCTCCGCCCGGGGGCCGATGACCAGGCCGGTGCGGCCCTCCAGGGCGGCGTCGGTGGCGGCGGCGATCGAGGACCGGGCGGCCGCCGACGCCGGGCCGGAGGTGGAGCGTGCGAACCGGCGGCGCACCAGCGGCCACAGCAGTCGCAGTGCCGGGGAGACGATCCGCGGGTCGGTCATGGTGCCGTCGGTCATCCCGGTGGCGGCGCCGCCGGGGTCGGCGGCGAACACCGAGACGCCGGTGCCGTCCAGCCGGGCGGCCAGCTCCAGCGTGTACGCCAGGTTGGCGAGCTTGGCCCGGCCGTAGTGGTGGAAGCCGTAGTAGCCGCCGGGCGGCTCGACGCCGTCGAACACCCGCTTGGCGACGCCGACCGCGCCCGAGGTCACGTTCACGATCCGGCTCGGCGCCCCCGCGGTGAGGGTGGGCAGCAGCAGTTCGGTCAGCAGGTACGGCGAGAGGTGGTTGACCACGAAGGACGCCTCGACGCCGTCCAGGGTCCGCCGCCGGGGGAACATCGCGCCGACGTTGTTGACCAGGACGGTCAGCGGCTCCCCCGAGGCGGCGTGCTCGGCGGCGAGCCGGCCGGCCAGTGCGCGGACCCGGTCCAGCGAGCCGAGGTCGGCGGCCAGGAACCGCGCCGGCCCGGCCGCCGCGCCCGCGTCGATCCGCTCGACCGCCCGGGCTCCGCGCTCCGCGTCCCGCCCGACCACGGTGACCGCGTACCCGGCCGCGGCCAGTCCGATCGCCGTCTCCAGGCCGATCCCGCCCGTACCGCCCGTGACCACGGCCGTCTTCGTCATGTGCCCTCCCGCAGCAAGAAACGGATGATGTATCCGCATGACTGGACGTTAGCACATACGGATGACCCATCCGTTTCTTCGGCTCCCGGCGGGCCTACTGCATGGCCTCCCGGTGCGGGTGCTCGAAGGAGGCCGGGCAGCGGTGGAGTTGGAGGTGGTAGCCCCGGCCGATCAGGACGCCGAGGTCCCGGTCGGGGCCGGTGTCCTCGACCGGGTCCCAGCTGTTGCCGTCACGGATGCCGCCGGAGGCGATCGTCAGGAGCGGGACCATCGCCGTCCCACAGGCGGCGCAGCCGAGGGGCTCGGGGTCGCGGAAGCTCCAGGGGCCCCAGCCGCCGAGCTTCCAGCCGGGGGCGACCGAGAGCTCCTCCTGGTAGGAGTGCCGGGTCAGGCCGGGGTACGCGTGCTCGCAGTGGTCGGCGACCCGCTGCCGGAGGCTGGGGTCGAGCTCCAGCGGGGCCGGGTACTCGGTGACCTCCTCCGGGTGGAGCAGGCACGGCTCGGGGAGGTACTGGCCGTAGTGGGAGAGGTCCGCGGGCTCCGGCGGGGCGGCGAGCGGGCGGTCGACCGCCGCCGAGGAGCGCCACACCGGGCGGGCGGTGGGCATCCACTCCGGGTCGTGGTCCAGCGGGCACCAGAGCACCTGGAGCAGGTCGGTGCCGTCCGGGCGCGGCAGCGCGGGGACGTCGCGGGCGTACAGCTGGACGACGGGGAGCATCGCGTTCGGCCCGGGGCTCCACGGGTGGCCGTCGTAGGTGGCGTCCAGGGCGGCGTTCCGTTCCGGGCCGGGTTCCACCTTCCAGAGCTCCCGCCGCCGCCGGAGGTCGGCGAGCGAGACCGGCAGGTCGCCGCCCTCGTCCTGCTCGGGGTGCGGACCGGCGCAGACCGGCCACGGCTCGTCGGCGGGCCAGAGCAGCGGACCGCCGACCGAGCTGTCGTGGACGGTCGGCGCGCCGGGGCGCGGGTGCAGGCGGACGGCCCTGGCGGGGCGAGTTCGGGGAAGGCCGCGGCGATGTCCACCGGGCGCGGCGGGGTGGTGCGGGTCATCGGGGTTCTCCCGTCGACGGAGGGCGGGTCCGTGGACCCTACCCCCCGGCGCCGACGGCCCGTCAGTCTCCTTCCGGGTAGTGGCAGGCGGCGGTGTGGTCGACGCCGGGTGCGGCGGCCTCGGGCAGCGGGGTCTCGGTGGCGCAGCGCTCGCGGCGTTCGGGGGCGAGGGCGGCGTGCACGGGGCAGCGGGCCCGGAAGGGGCAGCCGGTGTGGCGGACGGTCGGGGACGGCGGGTCGCCGGCCAGCAGCAGGCGGGGGCGGGCCCGTTCGGCGGCGGGGTCGGGGAGCGGGACGGCGGCGAGCAGGGCCCGGGTGTAGGGGTGGCGGGGGCGGGCGAAGACCCGGTCGACGGTGCCGGTCTCGACGGTCCGGCCGAGGTACATGACGCTGATCCGGTCGGCCAGGTGCCGGACCACGGACAGGTCGTGGGAGACGAACAGGTAGGACAGGCCGAGTTCGGCCTTGAGCTGCTGGAGCAGGTTGAGCACCCCGGCCTGGACGGAGACGTCGAGCGCGGAGACGGGTTCGTCCAGGACCAGCAGGTCGGGGCGGACGGCGAGGGCGCGGGCGATCGAGATCCGCTGGCGCTGGCCGCCGGAGAACTCGTGCGGGTAGCGGTCGGCGTGCGCCGGGTCCAGACCGACCTGGCGGAGCAGTTCGGGGACCCGGCCGCGCGCCTCGGCCCCGGAGACGCGCTGGGCGAGCAGCGGTTCGGCGATCACGTCGCCGACCGGCATCCGCGGGTCGAGCGAGGCGGCCGGGTCCTGGAAGACGATCTGCAGCCGGGAGCGCAGCCCGTGCACGGCGGCCCGGTCGAGGGTGGCGGTGTCCCGGCCGAGGAGTTCGATCCGGCCGCCCTGGGGCGCGGCCAGCCGCAGGATCTCGTACAGGGTGGTGGACTTGCCGGAGCCGGACTCCCCCACCAGGCCGAGCGTCTCGCCGCGCCGGAGGTCGAGGTCGACGCCGTCGACGGCGTGGGTCTCGCCGATCCGGCGGCGCAGCAGCCCGCCGCCGTGCCGGGGGAAGCTCTTGGTCAGGCCCCGGACGGTCAGCACGCTCTCGCGCTGCTCGCGCGGCGGGGCGTCGGCGGCCGGGACGGCGGGCACCGGGTAGACCTCGGCGGGCCGGGGCCGGGTGGCGGCCAGGTGCTCGGCGCGGACGCAGGCGGCGAGGTGGGCGTCGGCACCGGCCAGCGGCGGTTCGGCGGTGCGGCAGCGGTCCTCGACGAGTGGGCAGCGGTCGGCGAACGGGCAGCCGGGGCCGGTGAGTTCACCGGCGGCGGGCGGGCGGCCGGGGATCGGGACGAGCGGTCCGCCGCGCCCGTCGAGCCGGGGGACGGCGCCGATCAGGCCGAGGGTGTAGGGGTGGCGGGGCGCGGCGAAGAGTTCGTCCACGGGGGCGGTCTCGACGATCCGTCCGGCGTACATGACGGCGACCCGGTCGGCGCTGCCCGCGATCACCCCGAGGTCGTGGCTGACCAGGACGAGCGCGGCGCCGGTCTCGCGCTGGGCGGTCCGCAGCACGTCGAGGACCTGGGCCTGGATGGTGACGTCGAGGGCGGTGGTGGGTTCGTCGGCGAGCAGGACGTCCGGGTCGTTGGCGACGGCCATCGCGATCATGGCGCGCTGCCGCATGCCGCCGGAGAACTCGTGCGGGTAGGCGTCCAGGGCGCGGGCCGGGTCGGGGATGCCGACCAGGTCGAGCAGGTCGGCGGCGCGCTTGCGGGCGGCCGACCTGCCGGTGTCCTGGTGGATCAGGATCGCCTCGGCGATCTGGTCGCCGATCCGGTGGACGGGGGTGAACGCGGACAGTGGGTCCTGGAACACCATGGCGATCCGGCGGCCCCGGACGGCGGCGAGCTGCCGGGAGGGCAGGCCGACGAGTTCGCGGCCGTCGAGGGTGACGGAGCCGCCGATCCGGGCGGTGCCGGGGAGCAGCCCGAGGACGGCGAGCGCGGTGACGGACTTGCCGGAGCCGGACTCCCCCACCAGGCCGAGGGTCTCGCCGCGCCGCAGGTCGAGGTCGACGCCGCGGACGGCCGGGTGGTCGCCGAAGTCGACGGTCAGGCCGCGGACGGCGAGCAGGGTGTCGGTGGCGGTGGCGGTCATGTGCTGCTCCGGCGCGGGGAGTTGGCGGTGGATCGGCGGCTGCGGCGACTGCGGTCCCGGCGGCCGCGGCGCGGGCGGCGGGCGGCCTCGGCGGTCGGGTCGAGGGCGTCGCGCAGGCCGTCGCCGACCAGGTTGACGGCGAGCACGAACAGCACCAGCAGTCCGGCGGCGAAGTAGAACAGCCAGGGGAACACCGGGGCGTCGGAGGCGCCGGCCGCGAGCAGGGTGCCGAGCGAGACGTCGGGCGGGCGGACGCCGAAGCCGAAGTAGGAGAGCGCGGCCTCGCTCATCACGGCGCCGCCGACGGTGATGGTGGCGTCGATGATCAGGAACGAGGAGACGTTCGGCAGGACGTGCCGCCAGATGATCCGGAACGGGCCGACGCCCATGAACCGGGCGGCGGCGACGAATTCGCGCTCGCGCAGCGAGCGGGTCATCGAGCGGACCACCCGGGCGGTGATCATCCAGTTGAAGACGGCGAGCAGCAGGACGAAGGCGATCCAGCCGGTGCCGCGCAGCCGGGGCGAGATCACGGCGATCACCAGGAAGGCCGGGAAGATCAGCAGCAGGTCGACCAGGAAGGTCAGCGCGCGGTCGGTCCAGCCGCCGAAGTACCCGGCGCAGGCGCCGACCAGCGAGGCGAGGCCGGTGGAGAGCACCGCCACCAGCAGCCCGATCACCAGGGACTTCTGCAGGCCCCGGACGGTCTGTGCGAACACGTCCTGCCCGAGCCCGTTGGTCCCGAACCAGTGGGCGGCGGACGGCGGTTGGCGCAGGCTGGTGTAGTCGGGCACGGCGTAGTCCCAGGGCGTCAGCCAGGGCCCGAGGAAGGCCAGCAGGAACAGCAGCACCAGCACCACCACTCCCACCACCGCCCCCCGCGAGGCCCGCACCCGCCCCACCGCCAACCGCAACCGCCCCCGCGGCGCGACCGAGGAGACGCTCAACGCCTGTGCGCCGGAAGCGACTTCGACACTTTTCCGGTCCGCACCGGACAGCGGTTCGGCGGTCATGCGGTTCTCACCCGGGGGTCGAGGGCGGCGTGCAGGGCGTCGGCGAGGAAGCCGGCCGCGAGGACGAGGACGGCGGCGAAGAGGTTGACGGCGACCACGGAGTTGACGTCCTGTTCGTTGACGGCCTGGATGAACCACTCGCCCATGCCGTGCCAGCCGAAGATGGTCTCGGTGAAGGCGGCGCCGGTGAACAGGCCGAGGAAGGCGTAGGCGAACATCGTGGTCATCGGGATGATCGCGGTGCGCAGCCCGTGCTTGACCAGGGCGCGGCCCCGGGTGAGGCCCTTGGCCTCGGCGGTGCGCAGGTAGTCCGCGCCGAGCACGTCGAGCATGGTGGCGCGCTGGTAGCGGCTGTAGGTGGCGAGTCCGCCGAGCGCCAGCGAGAGGGTGGGCAGCAGCAGGTGCAGCGACCAGTCGGCGAGGTGGGCGCCGACGCCGCCGGCCAGGTTGGGGGTCTCGTAGCCGGTGAACGGGACCACCTCGTGCCCGGCCGCGTCCTTGGCGGCGATCGCGCCGTTCTTGAGCAGCAGGGCGAGCAGGAACACCGGGGTGGAGAGCAGCACGAACGACAGGATCGTCAACGCCCGGTCGGAGAACCGGTACTGGCGCACCGCGCTCCAGGCCCCGGCGGCGACGCCGAGCAGCATGCCGAGCAGGCTGCCGACCAGCAGCAGGCGGAGCGAGACCCAGATCCGGCGGCCGAACTCGTCGTTGACAGCGGTGTTGTGGATGGTGCGGCCGAGGTCGGCGTGCAGCAGTCCGTCCGCCCAGGTGCCGAAGCGTTCGACCACGGGGGTGCGGTCGTTGAGGTTGAGCGCGGTCAACTGCCGGTCCACGGAGGCGGCGGAGGGGCGCGGCTGCTTGGCCTCGAAGTAGGCGCGGGGGCCGAGCGCGGTGCTGGTGAGCGCGTAGGACAGGAACACCGCGGCGATCAGCAGCACGGCGTAGTAGCCGAGCCGTTTGGCGAGGTACCCGGTCACGGCCTGCCTCCGGTGTGGTTCGCACACCTGCGGAACATGGTCATTTGCCTTCGTTAGAGCGGACTTTGACGCACTGGTGCGCAGCAGTTGTACGCCACCCCGGACGGTCCGTCCAGCGCCCGCTGCGCCGACGGGTCCGAACGGTCGGACGAACCCGCAGGTCACAGCTGATCAGACGGATACGGACGAGGTGTTGCGGCGGTGTTGCGCCGCGTTTCACTTCGATCAGTTCTGCGCACGACCCCCTGGTGGACGGACTGACGGGCTGTTACGTTCGGCCCGCCGGCACCGACTTGGCTGCCCACCATCAAGTGTCGCCACACCTGGCGGCCGCCACCTCTTCGAGATCCGAGGACTCCCCCGATGCCTTCGACACCCGCCACCCGCCGAATCGGCCGCGCCGCCGCGGCGGCCCTCGCCGCCCTGCTCGCCGCGACCGCCTGCAGCTCCAGCGGCGGTTCGGCGGACGTGGCGAAGACCGTGGCCCCGACCGTCGACGCCGAGGACAACAACCCGCAGCCGCTGGACAACGTCAAGGACGGCGGGGAGCTGCGCTCGCCGCTCCAGCAGTGGATCACCCAGTGGAACCCGTACCAGGTCGACGGCACCTACGGCGACGCGGTCGAGATCATGGGCTACGTCGAGCCCAGACTGTTCCGCTCGGACGCCAAGGGCGTCTACCACGCCGTCCCCGAGTACCTGGCCTCCGCGCAGGTCACCTCGGCCTCGCCGCAGGTGGTGACGTACAAACTCAACCCGAAGGCGGTCTGGTCGGACGGGACGGCGATCGGCGCCCGCGACTTCCAGGCGGTCTGGAAGGCGTCCAACGGCAAGGACCCGGCGTACAACCTGGCCGACTCCTCCGGCTACGAGCAGATCTCCGCCGTCGAGCAGGGCGCCGACCCGAGCGAGGTCAAGGTGACCTTCAGCGAGCCGTACGCGGACTGGCAGAGCCTGTTCAGCCCGCTGCTGCCCGCCTCCGGGATCTCCACCCCGAAGGACTTCAACGAGGGCTGGGTCGAGAAGGTCCCGGTCTTCGGCGGCCCGTACGTGCTGGCCAACGCCGACAAGACCGCGCAGACCATCACCCTGACGCCCAACCCGCGCTGGTGGGGCCCCAAGCCCAAGCTGGACCGGCTCACCTACCGGGTGCTGGACGCCGCCGCGACCACCCAGGCGTTCCTGAACAACGAGATCGACTTCGCCACCGCGGGCTCCGCCGCCACCTACGGCCAGCTCAAGGACGCCAAGGACGGCGTGATCCGGACCGGCACCCCCTGGGACGAGGTGCACATCTCCTTCGGCGGCAACGGCGCGCTCGCCGACCAGAAGGTCCGGCAGGCGCTGGCCAAGGCGCTCGACCGCAACGCCCTGATCAAGATCGCCAACAAGGGCGTGCCGGTGGAGTTCAAGCCGCTGGACAGCCACCTCTACATGACCAACCAGAACGGCTACCGCAACAACTCCGCCGACTGGGCCGCCTACGACCCGGCCACCGCCAAGTCCTGGCTGGACGCCGCCGGCTGGAAGGACGCGGGCGGCACCCGGGCCAAGGACGGACAGCCGCTGGAGCTGCACTACGTGCTCAGCGACGGCTCCAACCAGGCCCAGCAGGACATCGCCTCCGCCGCGCAGAACATGCTCCAGCAGGTCGGCGTCAAGCTCACCCTCGACAAGGTGCCCAGCAAGGAGTACTTCTCCAAGTACATCGACCAGGGCAAGTTCGACCTGGCCAGCTGGCGCAACACCGGCTCCTTCCCGCTGTCGAAGACGGTGCCGATCTACCGCGCCCCGCAGGGCGACAACGTGTTCGGCAACTACTCCAAGCTGAGCACGCCCGAGATCGACACCCTGCTGCGCAAGGCCGCCGCCACCCTCGACCCCGCGCAGGCCGACGAGCTGTACAACCAGGCCGACGCCAAGATCTGGGAGCTCGGCCACACCCTGGAGCTGTACCAGCGCCCCAGCATCGTCGCGGTCCGCAAGGGCCTGGCCAACTACGGCGCCGGCAGCCTCGCCGACACCGTGATCACCTCGGTCGGCTGGCAGAAGTGACCGCCCCGGTCCGCCCCGCGCGCCCCTCGGGCGCGCCGGGGCGGACCGGCAACTCCCCCACTACGTCAGGTACTTGAAGTCCTCGATCGCCTGCAGCGCGGCCTGCCGCATCGCCGCGCTCCCGACGTGCCCGGAGTCGTCGAAGATCTCCAGCCGGGCGTCCGGCCAGCGCTTCGCCAGCTCCCAGGCGGTCTGCACCGGGCTGCCCATGTCGTGCCGCCCGTGCACCAGCCGGCCCGGGATGCCCGCCAACCGGTGCGCGTCGCGCAGCAGTTGGTCCTCCGCCAGCCAGGCGCCGTGGCCGAAGACGTGCGCGCAGATCCGCACGAAGGCGATCCGGGCGTCCTGCTCCCGGTCGCTGTACATGCCCGGGATGCCGTTCGGCTCGTCCGAGATCACCGCGTCCTCCCAGGCCAGCCAGGCGTCGGCGGTCCGGGAGCGCACCGCGCGGTCCGGGTGCTCCATCAACTCGGCGTAGCGGAGCAGGAACGCGTAGATGTCACCCTCCCGGTCGGCCTCCGGGACGAGGGCCGCGAACCGGTCCCAGGCCTCCGGCCGGAACAGCCGGTTGCCCCGGTAGAGCCACTCGGTCTCGGCCCGCCGGGTGGTGGTGACCGCCTGGATGATGATCCCGGTCACCCGCTCCGGGTGCTGCTGCGCGTACGCCAGCAGCAACGTCGAGCCCCAGGACGCGCCGTTCAGCAACCACCGTTCGATGCCCAGGTGTTCGCGCAGCCGCTCGATGTCCTCGATCAGGTGCCGGGTGGTGTTCAGCGCCAGGTCCGCCGCCGAGTCACTGGCGTGCGGCGTGCTGCGCCCGCAGTTGCGCTGGTCGTAGCGGACCAGCCGCCAGTGCTCCGGGTCCCAGGCCCGGGTGGGCCGGTCCGGCGTGCCCGCGCCCGGCCCGCCGTGCACGTACAGGGCGGGCCGGCCTTCGGGGTTGCCGAGTTGTTCGTAGTAGAGGCGGTTCCCGTCGCCGGTGTCGAGGAACCCGGTGTCGTAGGGGCCGGTCGGGGGGTGGAGATCAGCCATGGTCGCCGATCCTAGGTGCCCCCGACCGGCCCCAACCACCGCTTTTCAGGCGGACGGTGACGCCGAATCAGGACGCTTCAGGCGTCCCGCCCCTTCAGGTGCCGGTCGAAGAACCGCACGCCGTCCTCGAGTTCGAACCACGGGATGCCGGTGTGGCCGCCCAGGTTGGCGTGCAGGGTCTTCTGCGTGCTGCCGAAGGCGTCGAACAGGTCGAGGGCGCGCTGCCGCGGGTTGCCCTCGTCGTCCCACTGGAGCAGGAGCAGCAGCGGGACGGTGACCCGCGGGGCCTCCGCGCGCCGGGCCAACGGGACGTAGCCGCCCGCGAAGAAGCCGGCGGCGGCGATCCGCGGCTCCAGCACCGCGAGCCGGATGCCGAGCGCGGCCCAGCCGCCCGAGTAGCCCACCGGCCCCCGGGCGTCCGGGAGTTCGAGCAGGGCGTCCAGCGCGGTCAGCCAGTCCGGGACGGCCCGCTCGACCAGCGGACCGATGAAGGACTCGTAGGCCTCCTCGGTCGGACCACCGGCCTGCATCGCCGCCCGGAACTCGGCCCGGGCCCGATCCTCGGCCGGGGACTTCGCCCGGTCGCCGCACCCGGCGGCGTCGATACTGGCCACCGCGTAGCCGCGCGCGGCGGTGTAGCGGGCCCGCGCCACCAGGCGCGGATCGGCCTTCGGCAGGCCGTTGTTGTGGGACATCAGGATCAGCGGGGCGGGTCCGTCGCCGGGCGTCCACAGGGTGCCCGGGATCTCGCCGAGTCGGAACTCGCGTTCGAGGACGCCGTCCTCGTGCCGCTGCTCGGCGGTGAAGCGGATCTTCTCGGTGTGCTGCGCGTTCCGGATGTGCTGCGCGTTCTCGGTGTGCTGCGCGTTCTGCACGGTCGTGCCTTTCGGGAGGGCTCTGAACGGCGCTCCCGGGCGACCTATCGCCCGACCGTGACCCCGGAGGGGAGCACCCATGTCGTCACTGCGTTCACGGGTACCACCTCCACTGTCTCTCGCACGGCCGAGGGAAAGGTAGCACGGCGCGGGGTCAGGCGGCGGCCGCCGCCCAGCGGAAGCCGTCCAGGTCGGTGTACCCGGCCGCGCCCGCGCCGTCGCCGTGCACGGTGAGCCGGTGGCAGCCGCTGCCCTCCGGGTCGACCCCGAGGTCCTTGGCCAGCGCCTTGCGCCGGTACAGCGCCAGCTTCACCGGGCCGCCCGCCGACTCGAACTCGGCGTAGACCCGGCCGAAGCTCTTCGCCACCGCCAGGCCCTGCCCGACGTAGAACTTCTTCGTCGCCGCGAAGTCCGCCACCCCGATCAGCAGCACGAACTCCTCGATCCGCCGGGTCGCCGGCCCGGTGTCCTTCTTCGCCGAGGTGGCCAGCTTCCAGATCGCCCCGTCCGGCGCCTGCACCACCGCGCCGTACCCCCACAGCGACTTCGCGGCGGGCTTGAGCACGCTCGCGCCGGCGGCGACCGCCGAGGCGAGGAGACTGTCCACGTCGGCGGGCCGGGCCACCGTCAGCGCGAGGGTGAACCCCCGGAAGCCGGTGGAGGGTTCGGCCGCGGCGCGCAGCCGCAACCGGTCCGCGCCGAGCCCGAAGGCGGCGGAGTAGAAGCGGGCGGCGGCCTCGGTGTCGGCCACGTCGAGGGTGAGGGTGTCGATGATTGCCATACCCACGACGGTAGGCCCGCCCCACCGCCCCGGGCTTCTCGATTCCTGACCGCTCCGGCGGCCGGAACCCGCGGGCGGGATTCACGCGGGCGGGGTTCAGCCGTACGCCCGCCCGTCGTCCCGGTGCGCGACGGCGTCGCCCACCAGGCGCCAGGACCGGCTGCGCCGGCTCAGGGTCCGGGCCTCGGGCGCGCTCCGGAGGGCGCCGATCCAGGCGGCGAGGTCGGGCAGGGCGTGCTGCCGCAGGACCCGGCGGGCGAGCGCCCGGCGGGCGGCCGGGAGCGGGGCGACGGAGACCCGCACGCTGGACCACAGGACGGGGTGGATGCCGCCGCCGTGGTTGGAGGAGATCGGCGGAACCCATTCGGCGTGCAGCAGGGTCCCGTCGTCCCAGCAACGGCCGTCGAACGTCAGGTCGACGGCATCCGGCTCCCCCTCGCCGAGAGCCGCGCGGAGGTCGCCGGGGGTGAGCGGCCACGACAGGTCGCGCGGGAGGCCGCGGTTGCGGGCAGGCATGCGCCCGAGGCTGGCACACGGCCGGTGGCCGCGCACGGGGTTTTCGGCGTACCGGGGCCGCTCCCGGCGCGGAGGGGTTCGGCCCGCGCCCGGCCGGCGGGGCGGCGGAGGGGTGGCCGAAGGGGGCTACGCCTGGCCGAGGGCGGCCCGGAGGCGGCCGCGGGTCGCGGCGGCGGCCTCCCGGGTGACGGGGTCCTCGCTGTCGAGGGCCTCGTTGAGCAGGAGGTCGGCGGCGGCGACCACGGCGGCGGGCAGCATCACCTCGCGCAGGCCGAGCAGCTGCGCGGCCGCCTGGTGCCCCGCCGACTGCTGCCCCACCGACTGGGCGGGGGCGGGCCGGGCGACGACCGGTCGAGCGGCGACGGGCCGACCGGCGACGGGCCTGGTGGTCGCGCCGCCCGACGGGGCGGACGACTGCTCGCCGTGGACGTGACGAGGTTCGTTGATCACGGGCATGTCCGTTCCAACGGGTCACGGCCCGCCACGGTTACGCCGACGGAGCGTTCGGGTGGTCGGTGAACGGAAACGCGGTGGCCCGACGGGCCGTCAGGAGGCGTGCCGATCGGGGAACACGGGCCGGTCCGGGACGGCGTTCCAGTCCGGGACGGCATCCCGGTCCGGGGGCGCGGGCAGCGCGGGCCGCTCCGGGCGACCCGGGTGGGCCGGGGCGGCCGGGGTCGGCCAGGTGGACGGGGGCGGGGCGGCGGAGGCGTGGGCGGTGCGGATCCAGCGGGCCAGGGCGTGGGCGAAGTCGGGGCCGATCGCGGCGGCGCGCTGCAGTTGGTCCAGGTCGCCGGGGCGGAGCGGGACGCCGGTCTCCGAGAGCGCGGCGAGCAGGGGCTGGAGCAGCGTCCACTGGAACCGGACGACGGGCAGCGGGCTGGTATGCGCGGGCTCTGTCACACCTCGTCCAACTCCCGTCCGCCACCGGCGGACACGGTCCGCCGCCCCGCTTCCTTCCTGCGGTGCAACCGCCCGGCGGACACCCCCGGCAGGCCGCCCCCACGGGCCTTCCTCGGCGGACGTTCCTCGGCGGGGCGGCCCGCCCGGAAGGGCCGTCAGTCCTGCCGCACCGCCGCCAGGCGGCGCAGCGCCCATCCGCCGAGCAGGGCCGCCCCGCCGGCGGCCAGCGCCGCCGGGAGCCGGACCGGTCCGGCGGCGGCACCGGCGCAGAGCGCGGCCGTCGCGGTGAGGACGCAGAGCAGTGCGACGAGGGCGGCGAGCGGTCGGGGCCGGTGGGCGAGCCGGGTGAGCGGTCCCGGCGGGCGTTCCAGCAGGCGGCCGAGCCGGGGGTCGTCCCGGCGCAGGCCCTGCTCGATCCCGTCCAGCAGGGCCAGTTCCCGCGCGGTCAGCGATGTCCCGGTCATGGTCTCGCTCCTCTTCGCCCGCTCCGCCCCGGAGCCTGCGGGGGCGCGGTCCCCGCGTCCACCCGGCTCCGGAATTCCACACTCGCGCGGCCCGGACGGGAGCCCCACTCGCACCGCTGGTGCAGCGTTTCGTGGCGCGGGCGCGCTCGGCCCCGGAAGGCGACGGTGTGGGCGGTGTGCGCCGGGCCGGGCGTCCGCCGGTGCGCCGGGTGCCCCTTCCCGGTGCGGGGCGGGGGCGGGATGAGATGCTCTCCTCCGATACCTGAACACCCATCAGTCATATGGCCTGTTCATCGGGGGATGATCTTGCGTAGCGGCATGCGGTTGGCCGGACGGTACCTGCTCCACGAGCCACTGGGCCGCGGCGGCATGGGCGAGGTGTGGCGCGGCCAGGACGAGCGGCTGCACCGGCCGGTGGCCGTGAAGATGCTGCCACCGACCGCCGCGCTCGACCGGGACGCCGTCGCCCGGTTCCGCCGGGAGGCGGAGATCGCGGCCAACCTCGACCACCCCGGCATCACCACGGTGTTCGACATCGACGAGCACGTCGAGGAGAGCGGCGAGACCCTGCTCTTCCTCGTCATGGAGCTGCTCCGGGGGCGGGACCTGCACGCGGTGGTCGCCCAGCACCCCGGCGGCGTCCCGATCGGGCAGGTGACGGAGTTCGGCCGGCAGGTCCTGGAAGCACTGGGCGCCGCCCACGAGCAGGGCGTGACCCACCGGGACATCAAGCCCGCCAACCTCTTCCTGCTGACCGACGGCCGGGTGAAGGTGTGCGACTTCGGCATCGCCCGGCTCGCCGACGCCACCCGGATCACCTCGACCGGCGGCATCACCGGGACACCGCTCTACATGGCCCCGGAGCAGATCCGGGGAGGGTCCACCGACCGGCGCACCGACCTGTACTCCTTCGGCTGCGTGCTGTACGAACTGCTCACCGGGGCGGTCTGGGTGGACCCCGGCACCGGTGTCGCCTCGCTGCTCTACCAGCACCTCGACCGGGTGCCCGCCGCGCCGAGCAGCAGGCGCCCCGAGATCCCCGAGCACCTCGACCGGCTCGTGCTCTCGCTGCTCGCGAAGGACCCCGCCGACCGGCCCCCGACGGCGGCGGCCGCCCTCGCCCTGCTGAACACACCGGGCAGTACGTCGCCCACCGACCCGCCGCCCACCGACCCGTCACCCGCCGAGCCGCTTCCCGTCGACCCGTCAGCTGCCGAACCGGCACCCGCCGAGCCGCCGCCCGTGGACCCGGCACCCGCAGCTCCGGCGGCTCCTCCGCCCCCGACGGCGGCCGCCACCGCGGCGGGCACCGAGGTGCCGAGCACCGCCGGACCGGGCACCACCGGGCCCGCCGGAACCCCCCGCCCGCCCGGCGAGCGGCGGAAGAACGTGCTGACGGGTGTCGCCGCCCTGGTGGCGATCGGCGCCTTCGCCACCGCCGGCTACTACATGACCGGCGACCGCTGGTGGCGTGACCCTCCCGTCGACGTGCATCCACTGCGCACGGGCGAGACGGCCTCCGGCAGCGTCCTGGCGCAGGGGGAGACGGCCCGGATCCCCTTCGTCTACGAGACCGGCCCCGATCAGCAGCACACCTCCCTCGTCCGGACCACCCTGGGTGTCACCGTCACCTCCATCACCGTGATCAGGACATCGACCGTCCCGGGGACCGACGACAGCCTCTACTGCGTCCACTTCAGGACGACCAACCTCGGCACCGGGGAGATGCCCGCCGAGCTGCCGACCGACGGCGTCACGGCGTGGAACGCCGACCCGCGCGAGACCTTCACCCGCGGCCTGCTGGACGGTATCGAGAACCAGACCGTCAACGGTCGGCAGGCGCTCCTGGTGGAAGGGGTGCTCTCGGACGGCACGACGACCTCGCACCTGAACCGGGGGGCGATCGAGACACCCACCTGCCGCCCGCACGCCCCCGGGAGGGTCGCGGTCGGCCAGTCGGTCGAGCAGGGCGCGGTCGTCAGCGTTCCCGCCGGGAGCCCGCTCACCGTCACCGGGGCCCGCTGGACCGAGCCGTCGTCCACCGCGGAGACCCCGGCCACCGACGACGCGCACACCTACTGGGTCCGGTGGAAGTAGCGACGTCCGGACGCCGGACGGCCGGTCAGCCCGGACGCCGGACAGCCGGTCAGGACGCCGACGGGCGGGCGGCGCGGCGCGGGCCGGGCCACGGGTAGCCGAGCTCCTCGGCGAACTCGCGGGTGCCGCCGCAGACTTCGAAGGTCTCGCGCGGGTCGTCGGCGGTGAGCAGGGCCTCCAGCGCCGCGGCCCGCACGGCGGGGTCCTGGTCGGTGACGGGGAAGGACTGCTTGAACTGGAGCCAGGGCAGGTCGCCGCCGACGGCCGCCAGGTTCGGGTGCACCAGCAGGACGAGGACCTGGTCGCGGGCCCAGGTGCCGGAGACCACGGCCTGCAGTTCGCAGGTGTGGGCGGCCTGCCAGTCGGTGCGCTCGCGGAGGCGGGCGGCCAGCAGCCGGGCGGTGGTGCGGGCCGGCCACTCCCAGGCGTGGTCGGCGCCGGCCCGGTCGACCTCGGCGGCGTACTGTCCGGCGTCGAAGCACAGTTCGGGGAGGGCCAGGGTGCCGCCCGCCGGGTTACGCCAGTCGCCCCAGCACACCTGTGACCCCTCGCGCCGGATCGTGACGTCCACCGCCCCGCAGCACTCGGCGCCGCACTCGGACTCCGCGAGCCGCACCTCGCGCGGCTCCTCCGCCGCGTGCAGCAGCCCGTCCGGGCCGAGGAGTCGCTCGGGTTCCGCCGCCCGGCTGTCGAACGGCACCCGGCCCAGCAGGTCGCGCCCGTCGACGACCGGGCGGCACTCCACGGGGTCGTGCGGGCGGTCGGCGGGCGGTACGGCGATCCGGAGGTCCAGGCGGTGCGTCTCGGCGTCCATCGCTCCATGATCCCGGAGTCGCCGGCCGGGCCCCGCACGGGGTTCCGCGCCCCGTCCGGGGGCTCGGGAATGATGGGGCCCGGACGACGAGGACGGACGAGCGGAGGGGGACGGCGATGGACGAGGAGAGCTGCCTGGAGCGCTACGGGCTGCGCCCGGCGGGGGCGGAGCTGGCGGAGGTCCGCGCCCTGCTCGCCGAGTACACCGCGCGCGAGCGCCGCGCGCAGGGCGACGGCGACACCGAGCTGATGACGCTCTGCTGCGTGCAGCTGTTCAACAGCGGGACCCTCGACGACGTGCTGCTGATCTGGCGGGCGAAGGGGGCGAGCTTCGACGCGGCCTGCTCCGTCGACCTGGAACTCCTGCTCGGCCACGGCCTCCCCGCCACCCTCGCCCACCTCGCCGCCCACCCCGCACCGGACGCCGCGACGGCCCTGGCCCGGCTCCGGGAGGCCGAGCAGCAGGGGGAGTTGGCGGGTTTCAGCGTCGCCGCGTACGCGGCCGCCCGGGACGCCTACTACGCGGACATGGAGGACTGAGCCCCAGGCCGACCGCCGCCCGGCAGCCCTCCCCCGGACCCCCGCCGCCCGGCAGCCCTCGACCCGGCCCCCGCCTCCAGGAACCCCTCAACGCATCCAGGAACCCCTCAACCCGGCCCCCGCCGCCCGTTCGGACCAATCCGGTGCGCGGGCGGTTCCGAATCGCCGGTGCAAGGGTTCGAAGGCGGCGGAGAGGGACACGACGTGACGGCGCTCGGCGGGATTTCCACGGACGGGTCGGGGTCACCCGCACGGCACAGGCCGGGCCGGTCGGGGCGGCCCGTGCGGCGGGTGGCCGTGGTCGGGGCGGGGGTCGCGGGTCTGACGGCCGCTCACGAGCTGGTCCGGGCCGGGGTGGCGGTGGACCTGTTCGAGGCGGACGGCCGGCTCGGCGGCCACGCGCACACCCAGCGGACGGTGGCGGCGGACGGCCGCGCCCTCGACCTGGACACCGGCTTCCTGGTGCACAACACCCGCACCTACCCGGAGCTGATCCGGCTGTTCGAGGAGCTCGGCGTCCGCACCCGGGACAGCGACATGAGCATGTCGGTGAGCTGCGAGGGCTGCGGCCTGGAATACGCGGGCGCCCGCGGGCCCTCGGGGCTGCTGGCCGCGCCCGGCAACCTGGTGCGCGGCCGGTACCTGCGGATGCTGACCGAGGTGCCGCGCTTCCACCGGCTGGCCCGCCGCCTGCTCGCCGACCCGGGGCAGGGCGACCCGAGCCTGCGCGACTTCCTGGTGGAGCACGGCTTCTCCCGCTACTTCGTCCACCACTTCATGACGCCGGTGGTCGCGGCGGTCTGGTCCTGCGCCCCGGACCTCGCGGGCGACTACCCGGCCCGGTACCTGTTCGCCTTCCTGTCGAACCACGGCATGCTCTCCGTCACCGGCTCCCCGACCTGGCGGACCGTGGTCGGCGGCTCGCGCAGCTACGTGGACCGGATCGCCGAGCGGATCACCGCCGTGCACCGCTCCGCGCCCGTCCGCGCCGTCCACCGGCACCAGGACGCCGTGGACGTGGTCACCGAGGACGGGCGGCACACCCGGGTGGACGCCGTCGTGATCGCCACCCACGCCGACCAGGCGCTGCGGCTGCTCGCCGACCCGACGGCGGCCGAGCGGCAGGTGCTCGGCGCGTTCGCCTACTCCCGCAACCCGACGGTGCTGCACCGCGACCCGTCGGTGCTGCCGCGCGCGGCCTGGGCCCGGGGCTCCTGGAACTACCGGATGCCGGGCTGCGAGGCGGCCTCCGAGAAGGTCCGGGTCAGCTACCACCTGAACCGGCTGCTCGGCCTGGGCGGCGCCGAGGACTACCTGGTCACCCTGAACGAGGACCGGCACCGCCCCGTCCCCGCCGACCTGGTGGTCTCCCGCACCGTCTACGAGCACCCGGTGTACACCGCGGCGACCGTCGCCGCGCAGCGCCGCCTGCCCGAACTCGCCACCGACCGGACGGCGTTCGCGGGTGCCTACCACGGCTGGGGCTTCCACGAGGACGGCTGCCGGGCGGGCCTGGCGGCGGCCCGGCACCTGCTCGCCGCAGGGGCGGTGGCACCGTGAACGACCCGTCCCGGCCCGCCGCCCGCCCCCGGACCCTGCCGGGGCCGTGGGGCGCACTGCTGTACGAGGCCCGGATCACGCACGTCCGCCGCACCCCCCGCCGGGTGTTCCGGCACCGCACCCCGCTCTGGCTGGTCGACCTCGACCAGATACCCGAACTCCCGCGCCCGCTGCGCCGGTTGGCCGGGTTCCGGACCGCCGACCACGGCGGCGCGCCCGGCCTGACGATCCGTCAGGAACTGGAGCGCGAACTCGCCGCCCACGGCATCGGGTTGGACGGCGGCCGGGTGCTGATGCTGGCGCAGGCCCGCTCGCTCGGGCACGTCTTCGACCCGCTGACGGTGTACTGGTGCCGCGACCGCGACGGCGCGCCGCTGTGCACCGTCGCCGAGGTCCGCAACACCTACGGCGGTCGGCACCGCTACGTGCTGCGGCCGGACGCCGCCGGGCGGGCCGACGCGGCGAAGGAGTTCTACGTCTCGCCGTTCCTGCCCGTCGAGGGCCACTACCGGATGCTGCTCCCGGAGCCGGGCGACCGCCTGCGGCTGACCGTCCACCTGGACCTGCCGGACGGGCCCGCGTTCACCGCCACCGTCAGCGGCACCGGCCGCCCGGCCGGGCCCGCCGCCCTGCTCCGCTCCCTGCTGCGGCACCCGTTCGCCACCTGGGCGGTCAGCCTGCACATCCGCGCCCAGGGCATCCGCCTGTGGCTGCGCGGCCTGCCCGTCCACCCCCGCAACGCCGCCGTCCCCGCCCCCACCGTGGAAGAGGTACCCCACGCATGACCGTCACCACCACCCGCCCCGCGTCCGCCCCGGCCGTCGACCCGGACCGCTGGCCGGACGTCGCCCGGGTGCCGCACGCCCCGCTGCGCGCCGCGGTGGCCGCCCGGCTGCTGCGCCGGATCGCGGCGCGGCGCGGCCTGCGGGTCGAACGCGCGGACGGCCGGGTGCTGTTCGCCGCCCCGCCCGGGGCGCCGGTGCTCCGGCTGCACCGGCCGCAGGCGTTCCTGCGGCGGGTCGGCGCGGACGGCCTGATCGGCTTCGGCGAGTCCTACCAGGCGGGCGACTGGGACAGCCCGGACCTGGCCGGCCTGCTGACCGCGCTGGCCGACCGCCCGGAGACCCTGGTGCCGCCCGGCGCGGGCCTGCTGCGCCGCCTGTACGTGACCAGGCCGCCGGCCGCCGAGCTGTCCACCGAGGCGAACGCCCGGCAGAACATCCAGCGGCACTACGACCTGTCGAACGAGCTGTTCGCGCTCTTCCTCGACCCGACGATGAGCTACTCCGCCGCCCTGTTCGACGGGCCGCCCGCCGCGGCCCCGTGGGAGGCGCTGGCCCCGGCCCAGCACCGCAAGATCGACCGGCTGCTGGACCTGGCCCGGGTCGGCCCCGGCACCCGGCTGCTGGAGGTCGGCACCGGCTGGGGCAAACTCGCCCTCCGGGCCGCCGCCCGCGGCGCGCAGGTGCTCACCGTCACCCTCTCCGCGGAGCAGGCCGCGCTGGCCCGCCGCCGGATCGCCGACGCCGGGCTGAGCGACCGGGTGGAGGTCCGGCTCAGCGACTACCGGGCGGTGCGCGGCGAGTTCGACGCGATCGTCAGCGTGGAGATGATCGAGGCGGTCGGCCGCCCGTTCTGGCCGGTGTACTTCTCCGCCCTGGACCGGCTGCTGGCCCCCGGCGGGCGGGTCGCGCTCCAGGCGATCACCATGCCGCACGAGCGGATGCTGGCCTCCCGCGACACCTACACCTGGATCCTGAAGTACATCTTCCCGGGCGGGCAGATCCCCTCGCTGCGGGCGATCGCCGACACCACCGCCCGGCACACCCGGCTGCGGGTCGCCGCCGCCGACGCGTACGGGCCGCACTACGCGCAGACCCTGCGGCTGTGGCGGGAGCGGTTCACCGCGCGGGAGGCGGAGGTCGGGGCGCTCGGCTTCGACCAGGTGTTCCGCCGAATGTGGGAGCTGTACCTGGCGTACTCGGAGGCGGGCTTCCGGACCGGCTACCTGAACGTCCACCAGGTCCTGCTGACCCGGGACAGCGCGCGGTGAACGGCGCCGCGTTCGGCCTCAACCTGGCCGTCACCGCCGGGGTCGCGCTCGCGGTGATGCTGCTCGCCTTCGCCGTCGGCGTCCGCACCGGCCGCCACCGGGGCGTGGACGTCGCCTGGGGCCTGGCCTTCGCCGCCGTCGCCCTGACCGGCTACGGCCTGTCCGCCGGGTACGGTGACGGCGGGCGGCGCGCCCTGGTGACCGCGCTGGTGACGGCCTGGGGCGGGCGGCTGGCCGTCCACCTGTGGTGGCGGGCCCGCGGCCTGCCCGAGGACGCCCGCTACGCCCGGATGCTCTCCCGCGCCCCGGCCGGGCCGGCCCGCACCCGGTACGCGTTCCGGATGGTCTACCTGCTGCAGGCCGCCCTGGTCTGGGTGGTCTCGCTGCCCGTCCAGGCCGCCCAGTACCTGCCCGACCGGCTCGGCGCGCTCGCCTGGGCGGGCACCGCGCTGTGGGCCGTCGGCCTGTTCTTCGAGGCCGTCGGCGACGCCCAGCTCGCCCGTTTCAAGGCCGATCCGGCCCATCGCGGGCAGGTGATGGACCGCGGCCTGTGGCGCTGGACCCGGCACCCCAACTACTTCGGCGACGCCTGCGTCTGGTGGGGCCTGTTCCTGTTCGTCGCCCACACCCCGATCGGCTGGGCCTTCCTGCCGAGCCCGCTCCTGATGACCTGGCTGCTCGCCTTCGGCAGCGGCAAGCCGATGCTGGAGCGCCACCTCTCGCCCGACCGCCCCGGCTGGGCCGAGTACACCGCCCGCACCAGCGGTTTCTTCCCGCTGCCCCCGCGCCGCCGCTGACGCCCCGCCGAAAGGTCCGCCCCGGGCCCGCCGTCCTCCGCGACGGCGGGCCCGGTGGGCGAGAATGCGATCCATGGCGCGGATCGAGTTCTTCACGTACACCTCCGACCGGCGGTGGGGCGCGCGGATCGACGGGGCGGATCTGCGGGTCCACGCGGCGGACGCGGTGCGGCCGCGGTGGGAGGAGGAGCAGCGCCCCGAGGAACCGGCGGAGGTCGAGGAGTTCCTGTTCCGGCAGTACGCCGGGTTGGCGGAGGCCGACCTGGGCGACCCGGTGGCGCACTTCCTGGGCGAGGCCGCCGGGCCGGGGCCCGGGGACGGCTCGACCGCGGTCCTGGGGTGCGACTGCGGCCTGTGGCAGTGCTGGCCGCTGCTCACCCGGATCACGGCCGCCCCCGGGGCCGTCGTCTGGGCCGGCTTCCGCCAGCCGCACCGTCCGGCCTGGGGCGAACTCGCCCTCGGGCCGTTCGCCTTCCCCCGGCCGGCCTACGAACGGGCCCTCGGCTCTCCCGTGCACTTCGCCGAGGACCCGTTCACCGGGCCGATGTGACGATTCGTCAGCTGAAGGGGAGCAGGAGCAGCGGCTGACCGCTGGGGTGGGCGGAGCCGCCGGCGGGTTCGAGGGTGACGCCGATGCCGGTGGCGGCGTTGAGCGGGCCGGTGAGCAGCAGGGTGCCGTCGCCGGCCGGGAGCAGGCCGGCGGGGCGCATGGTGCCGGCGTCGTCGAACCAGAGCTGGTAGGTGCGGCCGGGGCCCGGTGCGGGGAGTCCGGCGGCGAGGAAGCCGGCCCGGCCGCGGTCGGCGGACCAGACGACGGTGCCGGTGCCGCCGTCGGCGCTCACCGTGGCGGTGCGGGCGTCGGGCGCGGTGAGCAGCGCGGCGACGGCGTCCCGCTGCTGCTGGAGCGCGGCGACCCGGTCCCGGGCCCGGTCGGCCTCCCGGTGCTCCTGGACGGCGACGGCGCCCGCGCCGGCGGCCAGCGCCAGGCAGGCCGCGAGGGCGAACTTCGGTGCGTTGCGGGCGAGTCGGCCGACCCGTCGGACGGCGGGGCGCGGCACCGCGGGGGCCTCCTGCCGGACGGCGGGCAGCGCGGCGAGGACGCGGCGCTTCAGCTCCGGCGGGGGCGGGACGGACTCGGCCGCCCCGAGCCGGGCCAGGGTGGCGGCGAATTCCGCCACCTCCTGGGCGCAGGACGGGCAGTGCGCCAGGTGCTGTTCGAAGGCATCGTTCTCCGCGGGGTCGAGGGCGTGCACGGCGTACGCGCCGGTCAGCGCGTGCGGGTCGGTGCGGCCGGGCCGGTCGGCGGTGTTCACGCGCCCACCCCCAGGCAGTCGCGCATCCGGATCAGTCCGTCGCGCATCCGGGTCTTGACGGTGCCGAGGGGCGCGCCGAGCACCTGGGCGACCTCGGGGTAGCTGTAGCCGCGGTAGTAGGCCAGGGTCAGCGATTCGCGCTGCAGCTCGGTCAGGGTCTTCAGGCAGCGCCGGACCTGCTCGCGCTCCAGCCGGCCCTCGACCTGTTCGGCGACCTCGTCGTAGGCCGCGGTGTACGCGGACTCGGCGGCCCGCCGGTCGCGGTCGGCGGCGGCCTGCGCGGAGCGGACCCGGTCGACGGCCCGCCGGTGCGCGACGGTCAGCGCCCAGGACATCACCTCCCCGCGCTCCGGCTGGTACCTCGCCGCGGTGCGCCAGATCTCCACCAGCACCTCCTGTGCCACCTCCTCCGACTGGGCGGCGTCCCGGACGACCCGGCGCACCAGCCCGAACACCGGCCCGGCGAGCGCGTCGTACAGGGCCGAGAACGCGTCCTGGTCGCCGCGGACCACCCGCGCCACCAGTTCCTTCAGGTCCGGTCCGGGCCGCCGCGGCAGGCCCAGCGGCACGACGCTGTTCATCCGGGGACCGTCCCGCGGACGGCACGGCTGGTGCGGACGACTGGCACGGGGACCTCCTGGGCGCGGCGGACCGCGGGCGGCCCGGCCGCGCGTACCTGGACAACACGACACCACTTGTTCGGAACCGGGGCCCGCCCCGGATTGGCACGGGTCCCGCGCAGTTCGGCGGAATTCGATGGACACCGCACACCCGATCGATCATGATGCGGCCGTCCTGCCGGGGACACGGCGCCGCAGGTCGGCGCACCACCCCGGTGCCGCGCCGCACGAACGGGGTTCCCCAGGGCCGGCATGCGGCGCTGCTACGCCTCCGACCTACTGGGCAACCGGCTGGAGTTCCTGGAGCCGCCGGCCTGACCGGCGCCGCTCGCTGACCGGCCGTCAGGGGCGGGGAAAATTCTTCGACCCCGGCACCAATCCGCTCCCCCGGTGCACCCGAATGCCGGGTGTGAGCAACGAGAACCGTCCCCGCCGAGCGCTGCGGCGCGTCGCCCTTCCGGCCCTGACCGGTCTGGCCGCCGCCGCGGCGGCGCTGGGGGCGGGCGAGCTGCTCGCCTGGGCCACCGGGCCGGGCGGCTCGCCGGTGCTCGCGGTGGGGTCGGCGGCGATCGACCTGACGCCGACGCCGCTGAAGGAGTACGCGGTCCGCACCTTCGGCACCCGGGACAAGGCGGTGCTGCTGGGCGGGATCTTCCTGGCCACGGCCCTGCTGGCCGCCGTCGCGGGGGTGCTGGCGTCCCGGTTCCCCCGGGTCGGCGCGGCCGTGTTCGGGGCGTTCGGGGTGCTGGGCGCGGTCGCCGCGTGGTCCCGCCCGACGGCGGCCCGGGCGGACGGCCTGCCCGCGCTGCTGGCGGGCGCGGTGGGGGCGGTGGCGGTGGTGCTGCTGTCGCGTCCCGCCGCGGCGGCGCCCGCCGCCGGCCCCCCGGTGTCCCGCCGGGCGGTGCTGCTGGCGGGGACGTTCGCGGCGGGTGCCGTCGCGGGCGTCGGCGGGCGGGCCCTGACGGACCGCCGGTTCGACGTGTCCGCCGCCCGGGAGGCGGTCCGGCTGCCCGCGCCGGCCGTCCCGCTCGCGCCGCTGCCCGCCGCCGTCCACCCGCAGGTGCCGGGACTGTCCCCGTTCCGCACCCCGAACCCCGGCTTCTACCGGGTGGACACCGCGCTGTCCCTGCCGCGGATCGACCCGCGCGACTGGGCGCTGCGCCTGCACGGACTGGTCGACCGCCCGCAGCTGATCACCTTCGACCAGCTGCTGCGCGAGCCGCTGGAGGAGCTGGACCACACGCTGTCCTGCGTCTCCAACGAGGTCGGCGGCCCGTACGTGGGCACCACCCGCTGGCTGGGGGCCTCGCTCCCGGCGCTGCTGCGGCGGGCCGGGGTGCGGGCCGGGGCCGACCAGCTGGTCGGCCGGTCCAAGGAAGGCATGACCATCGGCACGCCGCTGGAGTCGGTCCTGGACGGGCGCCGGGCGCTGCTCGCGGTCGCCATGGACGGCGAGGTGCTGCCGGTCGCGCACGGCTTCCCGTGCCGGACGGTGGTGCCGGGCTTCTACGGGTACACCTCCGCCACCAAGTGGCTGGTGGACCTGGAGGTGACCACCTTCGCCGCGTTCGACCCGTACTGGGTGCGGCGCGGCTGGGACCGCACCGGTGCCGTCCGCACCGCCTCCCGGATCGAGGTGCCCGCCCCGTTCGCCAAGGTCCCGGCCGGGGAGGTGGACGTCGCGGGCACCGCCTGGGCCATCCACCGGGGCATCGCCGCCGTCGAGCTGCGGTTCGACGGCGGGCCCTGGCAGCAGGCCGAGTTGGCGGCGGACGCCGGCCCGGACCTGTGGCGCCAGTGGTCCTACCGGTGGAGCGGCGCGGTGCCCGGCACCCACCGGATCGAGGTCCGGGCCACCGACGCGACCGGCGCGGTGCAGCCCGAACAGCGGGCCGAACCCTTCCCGGCGGGCGCGACGGGCTGGCACAGCGCCGTCGTCACCGTCACCTGACCTCTCGTCAACTTCCTTTCCCTTTTCACCTTTTCGAGCTCGGAGGAGCACTTCACCATGTCCGTTCGCACCCGCCGCCAGACCCTGACCGCCCTGTTCGCCACCGGCGCGCTGGCCCTGACCCTGGGCGCCTGCAGCAGCAGCGGCTCCGACAACA
The DNA here is from genome assembly GCF_044741705.1 of Kitasatospora sp. NPDC088134. Lineage (NCBI taxonomy): Bacteria > Bacillati > Actinomycetota > Actinomycetes > Kitasatosporales > Streptomycetaceae > Kitasatospora > Kitasatospora sp. NPDC088134. The sequence continues at coordinate 71,716 of NZ_JBIUTD010000017.1, forward strand.
ACTCCGCCTCGTCCGCCTCGACTTCGGCGTCCGCCCCGATGGCGGGCGGCGGCACCTCCGCCACCACGGCCGCCGGCGCGTCCACCGGCGACCAGCCGTTCGGCGCGGCCTGCGCCGCCGTCCCCAAGGACGGGGCCGGCTCGTTCACCGGCATGGCCCAGGACCCGGTGGCCACCGCCGCCTCGAACAACCCGCTGCTGTCCACCCTGGTCACCGCCGTCAAGCAGGCCGGCCTGGTCGACACCCTGAACTCGGCGCAGAACATCACCGTCTTCGCGCCCACCAACGACGCCTTCGCCAAGGTCCCGAAGGCCGACCTGGACGCGCTGCTCGCCGACAAGGCCAAGCTCACCAAGGTGCTGACCTACCACGTCGCGCCCGGGCGGCTGGCCCCGACCGCGCTGGCCGGCAGCCACAAGACCCTGGAGGGGAGCAACCTGACCGTCACCGGCTCCGGGCAGGACTTCACCGTCAACGGCAACTCGAAGGTGCTGTGCGGCAACGTGCAGACCGCGAACGCCACCGTCTACATCGTCGACACCGTCCTGATGCCGACCTCCTGACCCCCGCCCGGCCCGGCCGCGGGGCCGTCAGTCCCGCAGCCGGGCCAGCAGGCCGTCCAGGTCCAGGTGGGCGTGCTCCTGCCCGGCCGGGACGAGGGTGTAGCTGTCGAGCAGGAAGCCGGTGACGACCCCGGCCGGGACGCTGATCACGGCGTCCCCGGTGGCCCCGCGCAGGGTGACGAGCACGTCGCCCGCCGCGCCCGGGGCCACCGTCACGTCGCCGTCCCCGGCGGGGGCGTGGCGCCCCTCGTTGAGCAGGTCGCGGCCGAAGTACCACTCGGTGGCCCCGATCCGTCCGACCGGCGGGAAGGCCAGGCGCACCGCGTACGGCAGCGCCGAGTCGAAGTGCAGCGCCGCCTCGACCTCCTGGCGCGGGTACGGACTGCGGGGCAGCGTGACGGTGGTGGACCAGCAGGTGGCGACGGTCATCCGCGGCGGCCTTCCTTCCGGAGTCGGTGCAGGCAGCACCCGGCTACCCGGCCACCGCCGGAATCCGCGCGTCCTCGCAGAACTTTCACCGAGGCCGCCCGACCGCTCCACGACCGCACCCCGAACGGCGCACACCCACCGCGCCCCGCGCCCCCCGGCCCGGGAAGCCGACCCCGCCCCCCGGCGCGTCCCCTCGCCCGACCCCGACCCTGACCCGTCCCCGATACCGGACCGAACACCTGACGGGGTGTCAGCTCGGTGTGATGGGGTGGGCTCCTCGGCCGCGGGGGCGGCCGGGGGTGCGGACGGACGGGGTGGGGCATGGACCGGGTGGAGTGGCGGGCGTTCCTGGAGCTGTGGAGCGCGGAGTGGATCGCCGCGCACGACCCCGAACGGCAGGACCCGCTCGACCCGGCGGTGGTCCGCGCGGGCTGGCTCGGCTTCGCCCCCGCGAGCGAGACCTCGATCGCGGCGGCCGAGGCCCGGCTGGGCCGCCGACTGCCGCCCTCGCTGCGGGAGTTCCTGCTGGTCACGGACGGTTGGCGGGACGCCGGGACGTCCATCTACCGGCTGGCCGGCCCGGCCGGGCTGGCCTGGCTGCGCGACACCCCGGACCGCGACTGGATCGACTCCTGGGGGCGGGCGTCCGACGGTACGACGGGCGGGCCGACCGGCGGCGGGCCGGCCGGTGAGGCCCGGATGCTGGCCCGCGCGTTACGGGTCTCGCTGTCCGGTGACGCGGCGCTGGTGGTGCTCGACCCGCAGGACGTCGCCCCGGACGGCGAGTGGGCCGCCTACTGGCTGGCCTCCTGGTCCGGATCCGGGCCCGAACGCTTCGGCTCCTTCGGCGAGTTGATGCGCGCCCAGTGGCGGACCTTCCACGCGGTGCGCCGCCCGCCCGGCCCGACCCGGGAGCACTGGGACCGCGAGGTGGAGCGCGGCCGCCGGGCCGCCCTCGCCGGGCAGGTCGACCCGGCACTGCGCCTGTTCGAACGGGCCGACGCCTTCGGCCGCCCGCGCGCGGGCCTGCTCCGCCTGCAACTCGACCTGCTGCTGGGCGACTGGCGGCACCGGATCACCGGCCCGTTCTGGAACGTCCGGGACTGGGACGTGCTGCTGACCGGCCGGCTGTTCGCCCGGGAGCTGCTGCCGCTGCTGGCCCGCCACGACCGCGAGGCCCGCCCGGGCGACCCGCGCCCGCTGCCCCGGATCGCCCGGTGCGCGCCGCCGCCCGTCCGGGAGCTGATCGCCCGGCACGCCGTCCGGTCCGCCGAGCCCGGCTTCCGGCTGTGCTTCGGCCCGCCCGCGTTCGACGCCGCCGTGCACGCCGTGGTCGACCGCCTGGCCGCGTACCGGGCCGCCGCCCGACCCGTGGACCCGTCGCCCGGTGCGTCGCTGTCGCCCGGCGCGTCTCTGTCGCCCGCCGAACCGCTGTCGCCGGCTGCGCTCCGCGCGCTGCGCGCCCGCCCGGGCGCCGCCGCCCCGCCCCTGCGGCACCTGCAGGCCGCGCCCGCGCCGCGCCCGGCGTCCCACCCGGTCCCGCCGCGCGCCGAGCCGGGCTTCCCCGACGCGCTCGCCGAGGCCGCCTGGGCCGAGCTCCTGGCGGCCCTTCCGCTCTGGCGGCCGGTCGACCACGACCACCTCGCGCCCGTCTCGCTGCTCGCCGAACCGCTGCTGGACGAACTGCTCACCCGGGCCCGCGGCCGGTCCCTGCTGTCCGTCCCGCGCCCGGCCGCACCGGACGGGCCCCGCTCCCCCGCCTCCCCCTCCTGACCCGCCGGGCCGAATGGCCCGTCCGGCACCCCCGTTCGGCATACGCTCGTGCGCAGGCGCGACCGCGCCGGGTACGGAGAGGGGTTTCGGGATGGCTCAGCTGGTCCGGGGTGTGATCGCGCGTGCGAAGGACGCACCGGTGGAGGTGGTGCCGATCCTCGTGCCGGACCCGGGACCGGGCGAGGCCGTGGTGCGGGTACAGGCGTGCGGGGTGTGCCACACCGACCTGCACTACCGGGAGGGCGGCATCAACGACGCGTTCCCGTTCCTGCTCGGGCACGAGGCGGCGGGCGTCGTCGAGTCGGTCGGCGAGGGCGTCGACGAGGTCGCGCCCGGCGACTTCGTCATCCTCAACTGGCGTGCGGTGTGCGGCACTTGTCGTGCCTGCCGGCGCGGCCGCCCGTGGTACTGCTTCGCCACCCACAACGCGACGCAGCAGATGACGCTGGAGGACGGCACCCCGCTCTCCCCCGCGCTCGGCATCGGCGCGTTCGCCGAGAAGACCCTGGTCGCGGCCGGGCAGTGCACCAAGGTCGACCCGGCGGCGTCCCCGGCCGCGGCCGGCCTGCTGGGCTGCGGCGTGATGGCCGGGCTGGGCGCGGCGATCAACACCGGCCAGGTCGGCCGGGGCGACAGCGTCGCCGTGATCGGGTGCGGCGGCGTCGGCAACGCGGCCGTGGTCGGTGCCCGGCTCGCGGGCGCGGCCCGGATCATCGCGGTGGACGTCGACGCCCGCAAGCTGGAGACGGCGCGGCAGTTGGGCGCCACCCACACCGTGGACTCGCGCGCGGTCGACCCGGTGGAGGCGATCCGCGAACTGACCGGCGGCCACGGCGCGGACGTGGTGATCGAGGCCGTCGGCCGGCCCGAGACGTACAAGCAGGCGTTCTACGCCCGCGACCTGGCGGGCACGGTGGTGCTGGTCGGCGTCCCGACGCCGGAGATGACGCTGGAACTGCCGCTGCTGGACGTGTTCGGGCGCGGCGGCGCGCTGAAGTCCTCCTGGTACGGCGACTGCCTGCCGGACCGGGACTTCCCGATGCTGATCGACCTGTACCTGCAGGGGCGGCTCGACCTGGACGCCTTCGTCAGCGAGACGATCCCGCTGGACGGCGTCGAGGAGGCGTTCGCCCGGATGCAGCGCGGCGAGGTGCTGCGCTCGGTGGTGGTGTTCTGATGGCGGCCCGGATCGAACGGCTGGTCACCTCCGGCGAGTTCAGCCTGGACGGCGGGACGTGGGAGGTCGACAACAACGTCTGGATCGTCGGCGACGACACCGAGGCCGTGGTGATCGACGCGGCGCACGACGCCGAGGCGATCGCCGCCGCGCTGGGCGGCCGCCGCCTGCTGGCCGTGGTCTCCACCCACGCCCACAACGACCACGTGGACGCGGCCCCGGCGCTGTCCGACCTGACGGGCGCCCCGGTCCTGCTGCACCCGGCCGACGAGGTGCTCTGGCAGCAGACCCACCCCGACCGCAAGCCGGACGCCCCGCTCGCCGACGGCCAGCAACTCACCGTCGCCGGAACCACCTTGACCGTCCTGCACACCCCGGGCCACAGCCCGGGCGCGGTCAGCCTGCACGCCCCCGACCTCGGCGTCGTCTTCACCGGCGACACCCTCTTCGCCGGCGGCCCGGGCGCCACCGGCCGCTCCTTCTCCTCCTTCCCCACCATCATCGACTCGATCCGCGACCGCCTGCTCACCCTCCCGCCCGAAACGGTCGTCCACACCGGCCACGGCGACTCCACCACCATCGCCGCCGAATCCCCCGCTCTCCCCGCCTGGATCGCCCGCGGCCACTGACCGCCGGCCACCCCGGGGCTTTTCCGAGCCCTGCCGGCCCGGGCGTCGAAATCGACCGATACCCGGGCCGCACGGGAAAATAGACCTTTCCGGCAGGATGCACCGTCCTGGCCCGGCGCGTGACAAAACCCCCGCAATTCGACACCGCTCCGTGAGCAAACTCTACTGCCGGAGCGGTGGACCCCGTGACCAACCCGGCAAATTCCGGTCGAACTCGATCAAATTCTGGCAGCCGAGGCATTCGGCCGATCGCGTCGGCGCCACGCCCGGGCCACGGGGCACGGGCCGCCCGGACGGCCCGATCCGGTGGCGCCCGCACTCTCCGGCCGACTTCGACACCCGACCGATGCGCCTGGATTTACCACCTCTGGGCCTTTCATTTGCCAAATGAATACCCTCCGTCGGACCGGTCGACAGATGGCCCATTCCATCTGTCCATTTTGCCCCGTTTGATCCACCAAAAATCTTCTCGATCCAGTGGTGCGTCTGCGTTCTATACCCTAGGGTCGGCCTGCCCGAGGAAAGTCCGACGCCGCCGACCGGTGGAATCCGGACCTCGGGCGGAAATTCCGCACAAGAGAGGAAAGCGAAGTGCGCGGAAGAATTCGCTTAGCGGCCTGCGGGGTGTTCGCCGCACTCCTGGCGATGCTGGTTCCGGCCGCTCCGGCCCAGGCCGCCGTGTCCTGCACGGCCAACAGCTGCGACGGGCTGTACCCCGATGCCGCGGGATGCTCGGCGGACAAGTCCCTCCTTCAGGAGGTCAGCGGCAGGAACGCGCTCATCAGGCTCTACCGCTCGCCCGCCTGCCAGTCGACGTGGGCGGAGGTGACGGTCAATCAGGGAGCCGACAACTACTACGCGATCTTCTGGACGATCGCGCCGGAGGGGGGCCGGGAGGTTGCCTCCTACACTTTGAACTATCCGTACGGGCAGACGAGTTACCCCTACGTCCAGACGACCTGGATGAGGGACTGGCACCGGTCGGTCCGGGTGTGCGACCAGTACAGCATCGACGACCGGGACAGGTTCGCGGTGCCCGGCCCGACCGGTACCGACGACCACCTCGGCAGCGTCTGCGGGGAGTGGTTCTGATGCGCTCCTCCACCCAGCGCGGGCAGTCGCGCGCACGGCGCCGTGTGTGGACGGCCGCCACCGTGACCGCGGCCCTGTTCGCGGTCGTGCTCCCGCAGGCGGCCGTCGCCGCTCCCGCGCCGAAGGCGCCCGGACAGGACAGCGCCGTGCCGGACCCGGACTCCAGCCTCGGCTCCGGATGGCGGAAATCCACCGACGTGCTGATCACCGGGGCCGGTGACGAGACCGGGTTCCACGTCTACGCGGCGCGGGAGAACAAGGCGTTCGCCTGGCAGACGCTCGCCACCCTCACCGCTCCGGTCACCACCGGCGGGACCTGGACCGGCAACCTCTGCGTGACGGGCTCCGGACGGTACGCGGTGGTGGTGTACGCGCCCACCGCGGTCGCCAACCACTCCGAGGGCACGGACGCGGGAGGGTTCGCGGCCGTCGTGGACACCGCCACCGGCCGGGCCCGCGAGGTGGCGTCGAACGTGTCGCTGGCCTACTTCGCTCCCGGCTGCGGCCCCGGGGACCGTGCGCTGCTCTCCCGGTACACGGGACCGGAGGGCAGGGCGACCGACGTGCTGGAGCTCGATGCCGCCTCGGCGAAGATCACCGGCACGGTCCACTCCGACCAGCAGCTCACCAACCTGACGCCCGCCGCCGACGGCGACTACGGCGTCGCCGCCTCGGCCGTGGTGCGGATCGGTGCGGACGGGAAGCTGGAGCAGGTCGCCAAGCCGGCCGGCGCCGTGTTCGCGCTCTCGACGTCGCCCGACGGCGGCCTGGACCTGCTCTCCGCCCAGGAGAACGCCAAGGAGAGGCGGGCCGTCGCCGAGCACTGGACCCGGCATGGCCTGGCCAGGGTGGGCGAGGCCGCACTCGACCGCCTCCAGCTCTTCCGCCTCGACAACGGCCGCAACGCGCTGGTCGGGGACACCACCGGGATCGACACCTCGGTGGCCGGTGCGCCGAGCGTCGTGCCGGCCACCGGACCGGTGGTGGCGCTGTCCCGGCAGGGCCACCTGCTCGCGGACGCCGTCGAACCCGGCTGGGTGACCCGGTCGGCCGCCCACGGCGACGACCCCGGCGCCTTCGCGCACCAGCTGCGGACCAGCGTCCGCACGGTCCGCAACGGCACCGGCCACGCGTCGGAGGTGACCACCGCCGCCGACGCGCCGACCCTGGTCTTCAGCACCGGCTCCCCCGCCGCACCGTCGGCGGCCGCGCCGTCCGGAGCCGCGAAGTCCGCGGCCCCGTCCGCCGCGGCGGGCCCGGCGGCTCCCGCGGACACGACCTACCCGGACAGCAGCAGCTGGGGCGACGTCACCGGCGGTCAGGTCAAGGACACCTCGTCGGAGAGCAACTGGATCGTCCAGAAGTGCGCGATCAACCGCAACGACCCGAACAACCAGGTGCTCCAGCCCACGCCGGCCATGGTCCAGTGGGCGGTGGACCGGGCGGTGAGCAACACGCTGTACGTCCAGCGTCCGGCGAACTACCTGGCGGCCGGCCAGGCCGCCTACACACCGCAGGGCATGTTCCCCGAGCTGGGCCTCAACGGCTACGGGCACGGCATGGTCCCCGCCCAACTGCTGCTCGGCGTCCTGGCCCAGGAGACCAACCTGGCCCAGGCCAGTTGGCACGCGGTGGCGGGCGACTCCGGCAATCCGCTGGTCGACGACTTCTACGGGAACAAGAACCTGCTCCGCAGCACCGCCAGCGCCGCGGCCGGGCAGACCGCCCCGGCGGCGATCAACTACCCGGCGGCCGACTGCGGCTACGGCATCGGCCAGGTCACCACCGGCATGACCACCGAGGACACCACCACGTACACCGACGCGCAGAAGACGGCGATCACCACCGACTACGCGGCGAACATCGCGGCGGGCCTGCAGATCCTCGAAGCGAAGTGGAACCAGATCAGCAGTGCGGGTCTGCTCCCGAACGGCGGCGACCCGCACTACATCGAGAACTGGTACACCGCGCTGTGGGCCTACAACACGGGCTACCACGCGTACGGGGAGGACCCGAACGGGTACGGCCTGGGCTACCGGAACAACCCGTCCAACCCGATCTACCCGGCCAACCGGCAGCCGTTCCTGCGCGCCTCGTACGCCGATGCGGCGAACCCGGGCCAGTGGCCGTACCAGGAGAAGGTGCTCGGCTTCGCCGAGCGGCCGGAGAACGACGTCAACGGCCGCTTCGCCTACCTGCAGCCCACCTTTCCCCTCGCGGGCAAGCTCAGCCTGTCCACCAACTACAACCTCTACTGCGGGAGCGGCAACAACTGCACCCCCGGGACCGGCTGCCCCGCGCTGAACTCCACCTGCTACTGGCACGGTCCGGCGGTGAGCTGGGTCTCCGCACCGATGTCCGCGAACGGGAGCACCCAGCGGCTCGCCTACAGCGACACCGACCCTGAGCCCGCCCTGGTGTCCCGCTACCCGGCGCCCGACTGCACCGTACCGGCGTCCTGGGGCAGCGGCGCCGTGGTCGTGTACACCCAGAGCGACCCGGGGAAGAACACCTTCGGCTGCTCGGGAAGCACCAGCGGCGGCAAGTTCACGCTGCGCACCGGCGACAACTGGGACAACTCCACCTACTTCGCCAAGGTCGACCTGCACCAGTTCGGGGCGGGCTTCGGCGGGCGCATGCTCTTCACCCACACCTACGACAACGGCACCATCGTCCAGGACGCCTACCAGATACCGTTCGGCCCGGGGTTGTGGCTCCCGAAGAACGTCTCGCACAAGGTGGTGGCCACCTGGTCGCCGGACCTGACCGGGCAGGCCTACAAGATCCTCGTCCACCTGCCCTCGCACGGCGCCCAGGCCACCAGCGTCCCCTACTTCGTCTACAGCGGGTGCGGGACCCCGGCCCAGGCGCTGAGCCCGACCACGGTCACCCTGGACCAGTCCCAGTCCAGCGCCGGGCAGGGCTGGTTCCAGCTGGGCAGTACCGCGTTCCCGATGTGCTCCAACGCCCGGGTCATGGTCTCCAACCTGATCTCCGGCGGCGGCTTCAGCGGGCCCGACCTCGCCATCGACGCGATGGCGTTCGTCCCGTGAGCGGCCGGAGCGCGGGCATCCGCGCGAACGTCCGCACGGCCGTGGCCGTGACCGGGCTGCTGTTGCTGGTCGGCTGCTCGTCCGGCGGGCACCCGAGATCCGCCGGGGACTCCGCCGCCCCGGCGGCGAACGGCTCCGCCCCGGGGGCCGCGCCCTCGCAGGCTCCTCCCCCGGGCGGCGGCCCGGGAGGCGGCCCGGACGGAACCGGGGCTTCCCCGGGCGGGCCCGGGGCCTCCGCATCGCCGCAGTGGCAGGTCGGGCCGCTTCCCGGGTCCACGGCCGTCGCCATCAGGGACCGGCTCGCCGCGAAGTTCGGCCTGGAGTTCCACCAGAACGACTACCCCGCGAACGCGGCGGCGCGGCTCCCGCAGGACACCGAGTACGGCGCGGCGAAACAGATGCCCGACGGCTTCAGGTTCTCCGTCCTCATCCAGCAGGACACCGAGGGCCGGCCCCGGATCGTCATGTGCCAGATCCAGAACTCCCTGTCCGAACAGGCCGCCCGGACCTTGGCGGGCTGCCTGGACGGCGTCCTCGGCAGCAAGGTGACGGAGCAGCACAGGACCTGGATCTCCCAACAGCTGGCGGACGCCCGGAGCCCCTCCGGAACCGACCGGCCCCCGACCCCCGCCCCGCCGGTGGAGGGGGGCATCGTGCTGGGGCTCAGCCCGACCCTGGCAACGACCTACCTGCAGATCAGGGCGCAGGCCACGTCCTGACCCTGCTGGGTTTCGCCCCGCACGCCGCCACCGGCCCGATACGGTGGCGGCGTGCGGGCGGAGGCAGCAGGGGATCCGGCTCCGAAAGACCGCGTGGTCGCCGTGCGATCCGAGAGGCTCGGCGCACGGCACGCATGCTCCTCCCCCGCCCCCACCGGGCGGGACCGGTCCGCAGGTGGGGACGCCCCCGCTGATCATCGACTCCCGGGTGGCCCCGCCCGCCGTGGCGCAGCCGGTGCCGTGCCCGCGCCGGAGCGCGCCCAGCAGGCGACCGGGGCGCCGGTAGTGCCAACCCGACTCGCCGGGGTCCGCGTCGTCGTACCGGTTCGGGTCCCGCTCCGGTCCGTCGTCGGCCGTCCCCTTCGTCACCGCGCGAGGGCAGGCCGCCGCGGACGGCCCGGGCGGCCGGTTCTCCACCGGGGAGGCAGCACAGGGCGGGGAGGCCGGGACGATGAGGTCCGCGGCCTCCCCGCGCCGGGGTGGCCCGGTCAGGCGTCGGCGGTTGCGCCCTCGGCGGTTGCGTCGGCGGTTGCGTCGAGCGCCGCGAGGGTCAGGACCCGGCCGGAGATGCCCCAGCCGCCGTCGGGGACCTCCTCGATCAGGACCATGGTGGTCGCGCGGGCCCGTTCGCCGCAGATCTCGGCGTACAGGTCGGTGGTGCGGGTGACGATCTGCTCCTTCTGTTCGGGGGTGAGGGTGCCCTGGAGGACCTTGAAGTTGGCGAAAGGCATGGCGGGTCGTTCCTGTTCTGTCGGCGTTGTCGATGCTGTCGGTGCTGTCGGCGTTGTCGGCGTTGTCGGCGTTGTCGGTGCTGTCGGTGCTGTCGGTGCTGTCGGTGGGACGGGGCGGCGGGTCAGACGATCCCACCGTTGGCGCGGAGGACCTGGCCGTTGATCCAGTGGCCGGCCGGGGAGGCGAGGAAGGCGACGACCTCGGCGATGTCGGCGGGGGTGCCGAGGCGTTCCAGCGGCGGCTGGGCGGCGAGGCGGGCGACCGTCTCCGCGTCCTTGCCGTCCAGGAAGAGGTCGGTGGCGGTGGGGCCGGGCGCGACGGTGTTGGCGGTGACGTCCCGGCCGCGCAGCTCGCGGGCCAGGATCGGGGTCAGCGCCTCGACCGCGCCCTTGCCGGCCGCGTACGCGCCGTAGCCGGGGAAGGCCAGCCCCAGCACGGAGCTGGAGAAGGTGACGATCGCGCCGCCGGGGCGGACCCGGCGGACGGCCTGCTGGACGACGGCGAAGGTGCCGCGGACGTTGGTGCGGTACAGCGCGTCCAGGTCGGCCAGGTCGAGTTCGGCGACCGGGGCCAGGTGCATCCGCCCGGCGGCGTGCACGACGGCGTCGACGCCGCCGAACGCGTCCTCGGCCGCGTCGAACAGCGCCGCGACCTGGTGCTCGTCGGCGACGTCGGCGCGCACCGCGACCGCCCGGCCGCCGGCGGCGACGGCCTCCGCCACCGCGTCCTCGGCGGCTTCCCGGTGGCCGGCGTACCCGACCACGAGGGCGTACCCGTCGGCGGCCAGCCGGGCGACGGTGCGGCGGCCGATGCCGCGCGAGCCGCCGGTGACGATCACGACCCGGGAGGAGGGGGCGGCGGGGGAAGAGGGGACGGACACGGCGGGCTCCTGGCGTTCGGCGCGGATCGGGTTGCAGATCCGGGTACGGGTCGGGACACAGATCGGGGTACGGGTCGGGACAGAGATCTGGTACGGATCGGGATGCCGGTCGGGCCGCGGTGCTGCCGCCGTCCTGCCGACTCCTCCACCTTCGGCCGGTTCGCCGGGCGCAGCCAGGGCTGAGCCCACCCGGGGGGCGCCACCCCCTGGTTGCGGTCCGCCGGGCGGGCGACCATGGCGGGGTGGACCTTCCAGAACTGGGTGCCTTCCTGAGGACCCGCCGTGACCGCATCCGCACGACCGAGGTCGGCCTGCCGCTGGGGCCGCGCCGCCGCGTCCCGGGGCTGCGCCGCGAGGAGGTCGCCCAGTTGGCGGGGCTGTCGGTCGACTACTACACCGAGCTGGAGCGCGGCAGCGCGAAGAGCGGGGTGCAGCCCTCGGCCCAGACGCTGGCCGCGCTGGCCCGGGCGCTGCGGCTGGACGGGGACGAGCGCGACCACCTGTTCCGGCTCGCCGAGCGGCCGGTCCCGCCGTCCGCGCACGGGCCGTCGACGCACGTGGAGCCCGCGCTGCTGGGCCTGCTGGACCGGCTCTCCGACACGCCCGCCCGGGTCATCACCGACCTGCACGAGACCCTGGTGGAGAACGACCTGGCGCGGGCGCTGCTCGGGCCGTCCCCGGCGCGGCGCGGCCCCGCGGCGAGTTTCGTGTACCGCTGGTTCACCGATCCGCAGGCCCGCGAGCTGTACCCGCCCGAGGACCGGCCGCGCCACTCCCGGGTGTTCGTCGCCGACCTGCGGGCGGTGGCCGCCCGGCGCGGCCGGGACCGGGAGGTCGCCCGGATGGTCGCCGAACTGGGCCGCCGCAGCCCGGAGTTCGCCGAACTCTGGGCCACCCACGACGTGGCGGTCCGCCGGATGGACCGCAAGCGGATCGTCCACCCGGCACTCGGCGTGGTCGGACTCGACTGCTACAACCTGCTCAGCGAGGACGGCCGCCAGCGACTGCTCTGGTTCACCGCCCCACCCGGCAGCCCGGGCGCGCGGCAACTCGAACTCCTCTCGGTGCTCGGCACCCAGGACCTGAGCCCCGGAGAGACCCCCACCGAGACACCCGTGCCGGGGCGGTCGGTGACGCGGTGACGCGGTGACGGGCCGAGCGGGACCGGCTTCTCGGCTGCATCGCTGCGTCGTTGCGTCGCTGCGGGCGAGGGCGCCCGCGCCGCGATCGACCCGCCCGGGCGCAGGACCCCGTCGGCGCGGTCCTACCACCAGGGCCCATCCCGTCCGCCGGGTCGGCGCCAGGCCGTGGGGCCGGTCGGATGTCAGTGCCGGGCGAGACAATGTATGTGCAGGCCAAGGGGGTAGAGCAGCTCATCCGCCCGCTCTTCGCCCCCGACTTCCGTGTCCTTTCCGCTCACTTTGGAGGCTTGCTGTGAAGACCAATATCGGCACGGCCGTTTCCTTCCAGCCCGTGGGAACGCCCGGTGAGATCTGCCGTGCGCACTCGCGGGCGGCGCTGGCGACCGGTGCCGCCGCCATCGCCCTGCGCCGCGGCCTGGGCCCGGACCTGACCGACGATCAGCTGCTGGAGTGCATTGCCGAGGCGCGGGACAACGACTCGGCGCCGGCCCCGTCGCCGGAGACCCGCCTGGCGGTCCGGGGCGCCCTGCGGGAACCGCTGACCCGGGCCACGGACCCGGAGGCGGTGGTGGACGCCGTCTTCGAATCCCTGCCCGACACGCCACTGCGCATCGTGGGTCCCGACGGACGCGCGTTCTTCCTGGTGCCCATCGCCGCCCCGTGAGCCCTGCGGAGTGAACCACCTGAGGCCCCCCGACCGGTCGGGGGGCCTCAGGCGCAGCCGCAGACACCACCGGCAGCAAAACCCCGCCACGACGCCGAGCGAGGCCCGGCCCACACCGACGACACCCGCACCCGAACCAACCGCTGCCGCCCCTGCGGGGAGCACCGGATGGCCCCTTGGAGGCGGGCCTTCGTAGCGTGGCTTTGTTCACGAGAACCGGTTCTGGCTCAACTTCCAGATGCTGTTGGTGATCTTCAGTGACTGCCGGTTCGAGTCCGGTCGGTCGTCTGCCGGCAGAGGCGCGTGAAGTGGGTTGAGGGGCTGGTCCGGTTGTCTCCAGGCTGATGCTGGTGGAGGCGGATGATGTTGGTTCCGGCTGCGGTGAGGACGTGTTGAACGTGGGTTTTCGCTGTGCCGCGGTAGCGGCAGTGACGTAGGCCGTGGGCGTGCACGGTCTCGGAGACGGTGGCCTCGCAGCCGGCCCTGAGGGCGTATCGCTCGCGCCAGGGCCTGGTCTGCTGGTCGCGTCGCACCCGGTTCTGGATCTCCTGCAGAGGCTGGGGTAGCAGAAGGATGTGCCGGCCCTTCCCGTCGACGTTGCCGGTGCATTTGAGGCGGTCGTCGCAGGCCCGGCAGGTGGCGCGGGGGAAGAGCACCGACATGCGCTCCTGGCCGTCGGAGAGTGTCGGCTTCCATGGAGGGCTGGTCGCGCCGTTCGGGCAAGTCAGATTTCTCTCCTGCCAGTTGGGGGTGAAGTCTTCCTTGTTGAACCCCGGGTGGGCGCGGGAGGTCGGAGCGAGGCGGACCGGACCGACCAGGTCGATCCCGTGCTCGGTCCCGGCCCGGTGGATGGTGGCCGGGGTGACGTATCCGCCGTCGACCAGGTGCTCGGCCGGGGCGAGAGCGCGCGTCGCGAGGTCGGCGTGGATCCGCTCCAGGGCGTCGATGTCCTGCTCGGGCGCCGGCGTGGTGGCGACGTGGACGATCACGTTGGGCAGGCCGTCGTCACAGGTCTCGGTCTGGTGGTCTTTGCAGCCGACCCACTCGGCCTTGCCGGGCTTGTGGCTGAAGCGCGCCTGCGGGTCGTGAGGGGAGACGATCTCCACCGACGACCAGGGGACACGTGCCGTCGCCGGATCGGGTCTGCCCTCGGCGGCCGCCCCCGCGGGAGTCGTCCGGCGGATGGTATGGCGTCGGCTCTGCCGGTCTCGGGTCTGCTTGGGCCCGCGCCATCGCAGAGCTTCGTGCTCGCCGTACCAGTACTGCTGGACCCAGACCTGCCGCAGCACCTCCACCTGCGGCAGCCGCCGAAGCCCGGCCGGGGCGCAGGGAGCGAGGAGGGCGTGGAACAGCCGCATGCCGTCCTCGCCGACCGTGAGTGCGTATTGCTCGCGCTCCTTGCTCTCCCTGGGCAGCCGGTCATAACGCACCGGCCGGCCGTAACGCCGGGCCCACTCGTCCGTGACCAGGACAGACACCCATTCGTCGTCGGCGGCGGCGGTCAGCTCCTCCAGGGCCGCCCGCAGGGTTTCCCCGACGAGCTCGATCCGGTCCAGCCGCCGCACCGCCGCCAGGACGTGCGTGGAGTCGGTCCGCTGTCGCCTGCGCCGCTTGACCAACCCGGCCTCCGCCAAGCGCTCGACCATCACCGCCAGCAACCGGTCCGCCCGATCGCCCTCGGCCATCCGGTCACGGAACTCGCTCAGCACCGAGAAATCGAAGCCCGCATCGTCCAACTCCAGCCCCAGACAGTAATTTCCAGTCCAGACGGCACCGGACGGCCTCGGCGGCCTGCCGGTCGGTGAGATTCTCCGCGTACTGCAGCACCGACACCAGCGCCAAGCGGGCCGGCGACAGACCACGACGCCCGTCAGCGGGATACCACTCCTCGAAGTCGCTGTCCGTAAACAGACCCTCCAGGTGATCCCGCACCCACATCGCCGCCGTGCCCCGCGGATTGCTCGCCCGAGCCATCCGCACGGTCAACGCCGGGATCTCCCGCCCGGACCAGGAACCCATCGCCACCGCAGCCCACCCCCACTGAACAGCCCGAACCTCCAGGCCAGAACAGCAGGCAGGCATGCTCAACGACTGCCGATCGCGGCAATCTCACCCTGTCCAGTGAAGATCATTAACAGCACACTCCCTGTGGAGCGATGACCGCTCGTAACGGTTCTGGTGGCCGCAGACCGGGGTCAGCCGCGGCCAAGGTGGGGGACGTAGTTGTCCGGCCCCAAAACTGGCTCGGCCCAGGCCGCGTGCGCGAATACCGTGCGCCATGTGAGCGTGCCGCCCTCCGTCTCGGCGAGCATGGTCCGAACGCGCGGCGTGAGGCGGATCCGGTAATGCAGGCCCTCCACATCGACGATTCCGCAGTCCCCGTCCTGGGACTTCTCCGGTGTGGCTACAGCCAGGCTCACCTGCCAACCGGCCTTGATGGCGAGGTACGTCCACACCTCGATGGCGCGCTCGCGATTCTCGAAGTTGCCCACCTTGGCGATGATCTGAACCGGGTCGGTCCGGTCGTCCAGGGCCATGTCGTACCTCCATCGGTCCGGAGGATCATGGCAGACCAACTGCCTCAAGTCGTGGCGGGGCCCGCCCGGTCCGCATGCAGGACCCGAAGGACGGACAACTGCCGAAGATCACCACCAGCATCACTTCCATGACAGGTAACACTGGCATTACTCGGTTAGAGATCGAAGAGTCGGTTTTCCTGAGGCTCAGGCTCGGGTGCGAGGACGGCGCGGATGCGGCTGATGGTCTGCCGCCACTTCGGACCGTCCACTGTCTCGTCCCAGAGGTCGGCGAGCTCGGACTCCGCGGCAACCACGCGGTCGAGCGCCTCGACGGCGAGCGACCGAAGATCGATGGCGAAGATCGGAAGGGCTTCATCGGGGCTGTAACCTGTGCTGACTGGTTCACCGCCCGGGCACTGCGCGGCGATGAGGGCGGCGGCGGCCACGGCCTCGGCTCCCTCAGGACTTTCAAGGTAGTCCCGGGTCTGGACGGTGCGGATCAGCGTCATCCGGACCAGGGCCTCGCGCTCGTCCTCGGCGGCTTCGTCCAGCGCGTCGGCGAAGTCTGCTGCCATGTCGTTCTCGAACGGGCCGATGTCCCAGGTACCCATGATGATCTCCTCGCACCGTTGTGCGGCGATCATCGCAGCGGCCACCGACAAGGCCGTCATGAGGCCAGCAGGACCCGTTTCGCAGGAGCGCGAAACCCGCGCGGCCGAACATCTGGCGTTTGAGCATCTTGATCCGGTTGACGTGGCCTTCGACGACGCCGGAGTTCCAGGGGAGGGTGAGTCCCGCGACGACGGCGTCCCGGTCGCGGTCGACGCCGGCGGCGAGGGTGTGGAGGCTGGGAAGGTCGCCCTGGCGGACCGCGTCGAGCCAATCGGGGAGACGCTCGCCCTGGCGCTCGGTGAGCATGACGGCGAAGGAGCGGACGTGCCGGGTCAGGGCGTCGAGCTCGGGGCAGTGAGCCAGGACGGTCTTGAGCTGGATCTGCTCGGCCCCGGGCAGCACCGTGGGCCGTCGGAGAATCCAGTCGGCGACGGTGCGGGGCGACGGCGGCGGTGCGGTCACCGACTGCGGCGAGGTGAGTTTGAATCGGAGGTAGGCCCGGACGCGCCGGTAGCTGCCCTGGTAGCCGAGCGGGACGATCTCCTCCCAGAGCTTCCAGGCGTTGGTGCAGCCCTCGCTCCAGCGGTCGTCGAGGTAGAACTTGAAGCCGTCGAGGACGGACGGCCGGTTCTGCCACTGACCCTGGAAGAGATCCTCCGGGATCACCGCGTCGGCCAGCGCCTTGACCGTTCACCAGGTCATGCCGAGCTGCCGTTGGACGGCGCGTCGGCTGTGGCCCGCGGCCAGCAGGCCGTGCACCGCGGCGTGCCGGGCCCGGGTGCGATCGGCGAACCGGAAGCCCGTCGGCCACGGCTGGTCCGCGTTGTCCTCCTGGAGCACGGATTCGGTGGTAACGGCCTTACTCGGAGCTGGAGTTACCGTACGGAGGCACTACCGGTGGCGGGCGACGGCCCGCTCGGCCGCCTCGCTGAGGTTGTGCCACAGGTGCCAGCGGTCCGCGACCTGGACGGCCTGCGGGGCTCCGGCCGTGGTGCCCTCGGCGAAGAACGGCGCGCGGTCCCAGCAGACGATCTCGACGTCCGGCCGCTCAGCCAGCCAGGCCGCCAAGCTCGACGCCTCCCGGTCGGGCAGCGGGTCCACGGGCCGACGGGTCTCGGCGTCGACCAGCACCTGCTGCTCCCCGCCCGCGCGGGGATGGCCCCGTCCTGAGCGGCTTCCAGGCGCTCCGCCTCCGCGCGCGGGGAGATGGTCCCGACCGTCAGAAGTGGCTCTGCCCGGAATTCCGTGCGGGCTCCCTGCGCCCATGTGGTCTACTCGCGGGATGGGCAGCTCGAACATGGACTTCCGCGACTCCGGGTTCTGGGTCCGCGACTACCAGGCCGAAGTATGGCTTTACCTCCTGGCGCAGGAAGCCGGGGCGGTCGCTGAGGCTCCGGTATGGCTGGCCGACGCCCGGGACGACTGGCAGGCGCAGGCCACGGCCGGCTTCATGGGATGTGTCTCGTCGTGCTTGGACAAGCACCTTGGAACGGAGCCCGATCGCGTCGCGCTCGTGCTTGGGCTCTCGGAGCGCGCCGTCCAGCGACTGCTCGCATGGGCTCCGGCCATCCCGAAGGATCTCGCGAACTCCTTCGGCACGGGCGGTGATCATGAGGCGTTCGACGCGGACCTGCCCACCGGCCCTCTGTTGGCCTGTGGTCGTGCCTTCACCGGACTTCTTCGTGGTGAGTTCCCGCCCGGATACGACCGGTGGGCATGCTGAGCCCGCTCGGACGCGGGCTCACGCCCGCAGGTCGATGGCCCCTGCTGTGGACGGCGTCCGCCCGAATATCCCTTGGGTGCCCGGGTGGTGAACGGACGCGAGGACGGGTATGTCCTCGTGAGGGACTTCGCTGGGTCTGACGGGGGGCGTCATGGGGGCTGGCAGGGGCTCGACCGGCAATCGCTCTCCGGAGATCGTCGGGTTCGGGGCGTTGAATGTGGACTACATTGCGAGCGCGTCCCGGTTGTCCGCCCGCATGGCCGAGCGGGTCTCCGAGTCGACAGCGCGGTTCGAGTGGAACACCGAGGGGCCGGTCGACCAGCACACCATCACCAAAGCGATCGAGCGTCTGGGTACATCGTCGCTGGACGCCTCGCTCGGCGGCTCGGCCTGGCTGACGGTGTTCACTTTGGCGCAGATGCGGTTGGGGATTCGACTGGGCTATGTGGGCGTGGTGGGCCGGATCGAGACCGCGGGGCTGTCGTTCGTCCGGCAGATGGACCTGCTGGGGATAGACCGCCGCTGGGTGGCACGCAGGCCCGGCCAGTTGTGCGGGATCTGCCTGTCCTACCTGGACGACGTGGAGCGGGTCATGCTCACCCACCCAGGTGCGAACTTCGCGATGGCCGAACACTTGCAGATCAACGGCGAGGCGATCTCCGCCTACCTGGCCGGCGCCCGGATCGTCCACGTCACCTCCTTCCTGGACGACACCACGCCCTCGGTGATGCTCGACGTACTCACACGGGCGCGCAGTCTCAACCCGGCTCTGCGGATCAGCTTCGACCCCGGCTTCGACTGGGCCGCGCACCGCAACGCGGCGATCGACGGGATCCTGGCGCTCAGCGACCTGTTGTTCGTCAACCACCGGGAGTTCAAGGCACTGGGCGAATACGCGCTCGGCGAATCGGACGAAGTCCTCTCACGTCGGATCCTGGCCCGCTGCGCGCCGGGCTGCACGGTGTTCGCCACCAAGCGTTACGACGCGATCGAGGTTTTCCGGTCCTCTCCGGCCGGTGTCCTCGCGCAGCGCTTCCATCTGCGTCGGCCGGTGCGGGAGACCGCGATCGAGGACGCGACGGGAGCCGGCGACGTATTCGCCGCTTCCGTTCTCGCTTCCCTGGTCTCCGGGCGGCTGCAGGTCGAGCTGGGGTCATTCCTCGGACTGAGCCTGTCCCGCTACCGGATCGCTCACCGCGACCTGCCCGCGTCGGCCCTGCCGGCACTGGGCCGTGACGGGTTCTTGCAGTCCGCGGAGACACTCACCGGCCCGGGCACCCGCCCCACCGCAGTGCTGGTGGCCCACGACGGCGGGCGGCAGTGGGAGGCACTGCGTCAGTTCCTCGAGGAGGACTGCCACCTGACGGTCCACACCCTGGACCGGACCCACCCGTCGGGCCCGGACTTCCCGCAGTTGTTGCGGGATCAACTGGTCCGCTGCGGTTTCGCCGTTTCGGTACTGTCGGCGTCCCGGCTGATGGCGGCGGGCCAGCGGCGGGCCAGTGAGGACACTGTTCACCAAGTGGGCATCTTCCAGGGCTACTACGGGTTCGGACGGGTGGCGATCCTGGCCGAGGAAGGCTGTGAACCGTTCTCGAACAACGCCGGCCTGATCCGCATGGACTTCGCCCCCGGGCGGATCGACAGCACCTTCATGGAGTTGGAAAGAATGCTGGTCAGAGAAGGGCTCCTGCCCCAAGGAGGCAGCCGGCATGACAGCTGAATCGGACGGGGGAACGCCGCCGGCGCCCCGCGCGGACTTCGCCCTGGACGTGGTCGGGATCGGCGCACTCAACCTCGACTACATCACCCACTCGGAACGCGGCACCGGAGCGGACCGGCTCCCACCGCTGGGCACACGGATCGCCGAACTGCTGGACAACGGCCGTCCCGCACCCGAGTGGGGAACCGAAGCGGCGGTTGACGAAGCCACCGTGTACGCGGCCCTGGAAGCGGCCAACGCTTCAGGTCTGCAGACCTCGCTCGGCGGCTCCGCGTTCAACGCGATCAACACCCTCGCCCAGCTCCAGCTCGATCTGCGCCTGGGCTACGTGGGGGTCGCCGGCCGCGTCCCCGGCCCGGGCCTGTCCGCCGTCCAGCAGCTCCGGGCCCTTGGCGTGGACCACCCCTTCGTCTTCCACGACGAGGAGCACCTGTGCGGTGTCTGCTTCTCCTACACCGAGGACGGCGAACGCACCCTGCTCACCCACGCGGGCGCGAACACCGCGATGGCGGACCACCTGGAAGCCTCCTTCGACCGACTCGTCGCCTACCTCGCCACAGCCCGCGTCGTCCACGTCACCTCCTTCCTCGACGACCGCACTCCCGCTCGGCTCCTCGCCCTCCTCCGGGCCGTCAAACGGGCCAGCCCCGCCACCTGTATCAGCCTGGACCCCGGACACGTCTGGAGCACCGAACCCACCCCCGAGGTGGACGCGATCATCGCTCTCGCCGACTACCTCCTGCTCAACCACCGCGAATTCCACGAACTCGGCCACCGCACCGACCACGACACCGACCAGGACGTCGCCTGGCGCCTGCTGGAGCGCCTCGACAGCGCACACGGCGTCGTCATCGTCAAACGCCGCACCGGAATCCACGCGTGGCGTCGCGAGAACGCCAAGGCACTCGACGATTTCTACCCCCAGGTCGTCCTCGCCGACGACCAGATCGAGGACGCCACCGGTGCCGGAGACGTCTTCGCCGCCGGCCTGCTCGCCGTACTGGCCGGGGACCGGCTCCAGATCGAACTCGGCTGCCTGCTCGGCATGACCCTCGCCCGACACAAGCTGCGCTACGTCGGCAGTCACGGACACGCCCAACTCGCCGACGTCACCCGCGACTTCATCCGCACGCTGGACGCCGCACGACGCACCGCCGCCCAACCGGCCGGCGTCTTCATCGCCCACGGGCGCAGCCCCGAATGGCTTGCGGTCAAAGCGTTCGTGGAGCAGCGCTTCGGTGTTCCCGTCTACTCCTTCGAATCCGACTCCTGGGGCAGCCGCCCGGTCACCGACGCCCTCGGCGACTACCTGCAGCGGTGCAGCTTCGCGGTATGCGTGCTCACCGCCGAGGACGCCACCGGCGACGGTCA
The DNA here is from genome assembly GCF_044741705.1 of Kitasatospora sp. NPDC088134. Taxonomy (NCBI): domain Bacteria; kingdom Bacillati; phylum Actinomycetota; class Actinomycetes; order Kitasatosporales; family Streptomycetaceae; genus Kitasatospora; species Kitasatospora sp. NPDC088134. Next base: position 92,517 of record NZ_JBIUTD010000017.1, read on the forward strand.
CCTGATCGCCCGTCAGAACGTCATCCACGAGATCGGCCTCTTCCAGGGCCACCGCGGTTTCGACCGCGTCCTGGTCCTCGTCGAGGACGGCTGCGACTCCGTCCCTGCGGCCGCTGCCCCGTACGCGACCACCTTCCCCCGCCACGCGATCAGCAGGACCTTCTGGTTCCTGGACCGCGCACTCCAGAGCCACGGCTTCGAACATATCTGATCGTGGTGGGGCCCTTCTCCGCGCCTGCGGGGACGGCCCCGCGCGTTCCGCAGTGACGCGCCACCCCTGCTGCTGCTCCCTGGGTGACCACCGGTGCGGGATCCTCGCCCCCTCAAGAACCGGCGCACCCTCGCCCGGCACACCACGGCCACCGCGAGCACCTGCCCGACACCGTCCGAGTCGCAGCCGGACTCCGGTCCGACCAACAGGCCGTACAAGAAAGCCGGTTGATCATCCTCTCGGCGGAACGAGCAGCCTGAGCGACACGGCCGTTGCGGAGGTCGGGGCGTCGTTCCCAGCGGGCGGCCGGGCGCTCGGACCGGTGGAGCAGGGGAGAAATCGGCGGGCGAGGGCCGTGGGGCCGCCCGTCCTCCGGGACGGTTGCCTAGGCGGGCCCGTCGGTTTCCGCAGGGATGGTCCAGCGCAGCAGGGTGGTGGTGCCGGACCGTTCCAGGGTGACGGCATGGACCTGGCCGCAGGCGCGTTCGCCGTGGTGGCGCATGGAGTGGTCGCCGGGATCCCAGCCCAGCTGGATGATCCGGGCTCCGTCGAGCTCGATCTGCCCCGCCAGCAGGGGGTGGCTCTCGCCGGACCGGTTGAGCAGGTGGAAGTGGGTGTGGGCGTCCGCGGAGACCACCAGGCCGCTACGGGGCCCGTCCGGGAGCCAGTTCCGGATCCGGTCGGCGAGCTCCCGGGCCTCGTGGAGGGGGAGGTCGAGGTGTCCGTAGGGGCCGCTGCGCCCGTCGGCCCGGGACAGCGGGTCGCCGCCGAAACGGGCGTGGGCGTCGTCCTCGTCCTTCCCCCAGTAGGTGACGTCGGCGAGCCCGTCGATGGACTCGCCGGACAGCCCGACGAACGAGTCGAGGGCGCGGGCGTCCCCGAGGACCATGCCGCACCGGTCGATCGGCAGGTCGCCGAGGAGGATCGGCTCACCGCCGGGATCGCCCGGCCAGGGCAGGCCGAGGTCGACCTCCAGGACCGTGATGACCGGCCCGTCGTACGCATACCACGTCTGCGCGCGGACCTTCAGCGGCCGGTCGGGCGCGGCCGGCACGGCGACCGCCTCGCAGAACCACTCCTCGCACGGGCCGTCCGCAGGCTCGTGGAGGTGGCCGCCACCGCGCTGCCCGGCAGCCAGTGCCCGCCCGGACAGCGGTGCGCCGTGCTCGGACCACTGGTCGATCCAGCCGGCCATCCCCAGGACCAGTACGCCGGACGGTGCTGTGACGACGCCCAGGTCGGCAAAGGGCTCACTCATCCGCCGATTCAACCATGTCCTGATCGGCACGCTCCCGGGCCTCGGCAGTGCGGAGCGCCGTGCGCTGACAAGGTCGCCGACCGAGCCGCTCCACTCACGAACTGCGGCGCCCCGTCGCACCCGCCCGCAGGTGGGGAATCGAGGCGAGCAGGTCCGGCCGACCGGCGGGTCCCGGGCGGCCGTTTTCAGGGCTCTGACCGGAGTTCCGCGAACAGGGACCTCGCGGTAGACCATGGGCCAGGTGGCCGTGTGGGACACTGGCGCGATGGCAGAGGTTGACCCGTATGGGGCTGTAGGCGGTTGGATCTGGAGTGCGAACGTGCAAGCGTTCTTGACCCTTGTGGGTCAGTACGTCGGTTACGACTTCGATGCCACCGACTGGCAGGCGGTGGCGCTCGGTCTGGAAGCAACCGATGACGAGCGGTCGAACGGCTGGTACTGCTATCCGCTCGCCGGGGTGAGCTGCCAGGTCGAGGTGTATCTGGCGAACGCCACCGGCGGCAGTGAGGTCTCTGTCCGTGTCCTGGGCGCTTCTGCTCCCGAACTCAGGCTGCAAGTGAGCACACTGCTCGATGCCTTCGCTTGCGGAGCGCTCCGCCAGGATGCTCAGGAGTCGCGTCCCACGGCCGGGTGAGGATGGCGATGGCGCCGATCGTCCGCTTCTGCTCCAGCAGCCGGTGGACGTCCGCATGGCGGTCCCGGGTGCGCTCGACGATCGGCGTCCTGGGCAGCTCCGGTGCCAGTAGGTCGATCACCGGGAGTTCGGGCGCCGGCTCCGCCCGTTCGGCGGCGATGCCGAGCTTGTGGCACAGCCGTTCGCCGACCCGGCCGCCCAACTCGGTGGCGACGGACGGCCCGTAGCCACTCCTTCAGTCCGACGCTGGGCCGGATGTGGCGCTCGCTCAGCCCGGCGACCTGCTCGACGAAGGTCGTCCGCCGACACCGGGCGCGGTCGCAGAAGAAGTGCCGCACCCGCAGGCCTATCGGCAACTTCCGTCCGACAACGGGGCGTTCAGCCAGAGTTCGCCAGTAGGTGGAGTGCCTTCGCCGCCTCGGGCTTCAGCAGCCCGGACAGCGGGCCAGTAGGCCGCACGCGACCGCCTCCCCTCGCACCGGCCGAGGAGCCGGCCCCGCTCCCCGCCCGCGCGGGAGGGGCCTGCGGTGCGTCGAGGGCTGTGGCCGGGCACTGTCGGGGGCGTGGGGCAGCCTCTAGACTCGGGCGGGCCAAGGGGATTACCGATGAGTAGGGGCGGGGTGGCCGTGGGGCGGGTGCACGCGTTCGGGGACGATGCGCTGGGGGAGCACGACGCGGTGGCGCTGGCCGCGCTGGTGCGGTCCGGGGCGGTGAGTCCGGCGGAGTTGGCGGCGGCCGCGCTGGAGCGGGCGGCGCGGGTGGACGGGGAGTTGCGGCCCGTCGCGGCGCCGGTCCCGGGCCCGCCCGCGCGCAGCCGCCGGGGCGAGGGCGGGCCGCTGTTCGGCGTGCCGACGTACCTGAAGGACAACGTCGACCTGGCGGGCGTGCCGACCGGGCACGGCAGTGCCGCGTTCACGCCGCGCCCGGCCGGGCGGAACGCGCCGTTCGTCGAGCAGTTCCTCGGGACGGGCCTGGCGGTGCTGGGCAAGAGCCGGCTGCCGGAGTTCGGGCTGAACGCCTCCACCGAGTACGCGGCGGCCGAGCCGGTGCGCAACCCGTGGCACACCGGCCACTCCCCCGGCGCGTCCTCGGGCGGCTCCGCGGCGCTGGTCGCGGCGGGCGTGGTGCCACTGGCGCACGCCAACGACGGCGGCGGGTCGATCCGGATCCCGGCGGCCTGCTGCGGGCTGGTCGGGCTGAAGCCGACCCGGGGCCGGCTGGCGCCGAACGAGCAGGGGCGGCGGCTGCCGATCGACCTGGTGACGGACGGCGTGGTGAGCCGCACGGTGCGGGACACCGCCGCGTTCCTGGCCGCCGCCGAACTGGTCCGCCGCGCCCCGGCGCTGCCCCCGATCGGCCCGGTCGAGGGCCCGGGCGACCGGCCGCTGCGGGTCGGCCTGGTGCTGGACTCGCCGCTGGCCGCGGTGGACGGCCCGACCCGGGCCGCCGTCGAGGGGACGGCGCTGCGGCTGGAGGCGCTCGGCCACCGGGTGGAGCCCGCCGTGCTGCCGTTCGGCACCGACTTCCAGCGCGACTTCACCCTCTACTGGGGTTTCATCGCCTTCCTGATCGCCTCCACCGGCCGCCTGCTGCTGGACCGCAGCTTCCGCGCCGCCGGCCTGGACGGCCTGACCTCGGGCCTGCGCGACACCTTCCACCGCGAGTTCCTCCGCACCCCGGGCGTGCTGCGCCGGCTGCGCGCCGCCGAACGCACCTACACGGGCGTGTTCCGGCAGTACGACGTGCTGCTCTCCCCCGTGCTGGCGCACACCACCCCGCCGATCGGCCACCTCAGCCCGAACCTGCCGTTCGAGGAGCTGATGGCCCGGCTGCACGCCTACGTGGCGTTCACCCCGGTGCACAACGTGACGGGCGCGCCGGGCCTGGCTCTGCCGGCGGGCGCCACCGCCGGGGGCCTGCCGATCGGCGTCCACCTGTCGGCCGCGCACGGCCGGGAGCGCCTGCTGCTGGAGCTGGGCCTCGCCCTGGAGGCGGACCGGCCGTGGCGCCGGATCCAGGACGGCGTCTGACGTACCGTCAGCCCGCCGGGTCCTCGAAGCGGACGCCCGCCAGCCGCCCGCGCGAGCACGCGTCGGCGAGCAGGACGGAGTGCGCGCCCGGGTAGCCGGCCCGGCCGCGCCGTTCCAGGGCGGCGACCAGCCGGGCCAGGCCGCGCACGTGCAGGCGGAAGGTGCGCGGGGCGGTGGTGCGGGCCCGGGCGTGCTGCCCGGCGAGGGCCTCGGCGGGGCGGACGGCGAGCAGCACGACGTGCAGTTCGCGCCCGTTGCGGCGGGCCCAGCGGGCCAGCAGGTACCGCATCCACCGGCGGCTGCCGCAGTCGTGCACCAGCAGCGGCCCGGGCCGGGCGAACGCGGCGCGGGTCCGCAGCAGGTGCAGCAGGCGCACCGCCGGGCGGTAGAGCGGGTACGGGACGCGGGCGGGCACCCGGGCCTGGCAGGCGAGCCGGGTGGTGCGCGGGTCGACCACCGGGACGGCGGCGTCCCAGCGGCGCAGCAGGGTGGACTTGCCGCTGCCGGGGACGCCGCCGACCACGACGGCGGCGGTGCGGGCGTAACGGAGCGTCAGGTCGGGGCCGCCGCGGCCGCGCAGGTCGGTGACCCCGCGCGGGGCGAGCCCGGCCGCTCCGACGCCACCCGTGCCGCGCGTCTCCACCGCTGCTCCGTTCCGCATAGCCGTCGAACCTCGTCGGACCCCTGCTGGGCTCCGCGCCGAGGACGGTGGAGCAGCCTACCGGGGTGGCGTCCGGCGGGTGGTCAGTCCGCGCGGAGCCGGATCGCGCCGCCGGGGCAGGCCGCGACGGCCTCCCAGGCGGCGGGGAGCTGTTCGGCGCCCGGTTCGGCGACCAGCAGGACGGAGATGCCGTCCTCGTCGCGCTGGTCGAAGAGTTCGGGGGCGGCGAGGACGCACTGTCCGGAGCCGCAGCACCGGTCCTGGTCGAGGTGGAGGCGCACGGTGCGGTTCCTTTCGAAGGAGGCCGAGGGGGACTACCAGGTGACGGGGAGGCTCTGGACGCCGTAGATGAGCATCTCGCTGCGGAACCGGATCTCCTCGAACGGGACGGCGAGGCGCAGCCCGGGGAGGCGGCGCAGCAGGGTCTCCAGGGCGATCTCGAGTTCGAGGCGGGCGAGCGGCTGGCCGAGGCACTGGTGGACGCCGAAGCCGAAGGCGAGGTGGCGGCGGGTGTCGCGGTCGAGGTCGAGGGTGTCGGGGTCGGGGTAGCGGTGCTCATCCCGGTTGGCGGTGTTGATCTGGACGATGACGCCCTCGCCGGCCTTGATCAGGACGTCGCCGAGTTGGACGTCCTCGACGGCGACCCGGGTGAGGCCGGAGTGCACGATGCTCAGGTGGCGGAGCAGTTCCTCGACGGCGGCGGGGGTGGTCTCGGGGTGGGCGCGCAGCCGTCCGAGCTGGTCGGGGTTGCGGAGCAGGTCGAGGATCGACAGCGCGGTCATGTTGGCGGTGGTCTCGTGCCCGGCGATCAGGAGCAGGCGGCCCATCGAGCCGATCTCCTCGATCGGGAGTTCGCCCTCGGCGACCAGGCGGCTGAGGATGCCGTCGTCGGGGTGGTCGCGCTTGGTCGCGGTGAGGGCGTCCAGGTAGTCGGTCAGGCGGTCCTGGGCGGCGACGATCTCGTCGAGGCCGGCCTCGCGGTTGAGCAGGGCGCGGCTGCACTCCTGGAAGAAGGCGTGGTCCTGGTAGGGGACGCCGAGCAGCAGGCAGATGACCAGGGAGGGCAGCGGGAGGGCGAAGTCGGCGACCAGGTCGGCGTGGTCGCGGCCCTCGGTCATCCGGTCGATCAGGTCGTCGGCGATCCGCTGGATCGCGGGGCGCAGCCGGGCGGTGCGGCGGAGGGTGAAGTCGCCGGTGAGCATCCGCCGCAGGCGGTTGTGCTCGGGGTCGTCCATCCGGATGAACGTCGGCTTGGTGGTGCCGAGTTGGCGGGCTCCGGCGCTGATGAACGGGAAGCCCGGGTGGGTGGAGTCGGCGCTGAACCGGGGGTCGGAGAGGACGGCGCGGGCGTCCTCGTAGCGGGTGATCATCCAGCAGGGGGCGCCGTCCCAGAGCGAGACCCGGACGGCGGGGGCCTGCTGCTGGGCGTCCTGGTAGGCGGGCGGCGGCGCGAACGGGCAGCCGCCGCGGGGCGCGGGGTGCTGGAGGGGGGAGGCGGGCGTGGCGGTGGCCATCGTGGTGTCCCTTCCCGGAGGACGGGTCGCGGGCGGACCCGGCGGTGGGGCGGCCCGGGGAAAGGTGCCTCGGGCAACCAACTCGCCGTCACGCTAACTCGCGCGCCACGGCGCCGGAAAGGACGCCCGGCCCCCGCGGCGGATTCTGTCCGGATTCTGGCCGTCCACGAATCACCCCGCGCCCGCCCCACTCCCGGACCCACCAGTCATGTCCACGCCGCAGCCCGCCGATCGCCGCCCGCCCGCACGGACGAGAACGGGCCACTCCCCCGGCCGGACCGTCGTACGGGGCCCGGCAGGGGCGGCTTTACCCGGCGTTTCACGATCACCTACACTCGACGGAGCGAAGGGGAGTAGTCCCGAAACACCGCCGGTCGACATACTGGACGGATTTTTCCGTCCCGGCCCGCGGGCCGCGGCGTGTCGCCGGGGTGGACGAGACCTTCGGCCCTTGCATGACCCCTGGTGCACCTGCCGTGCGCCGGGCTCCGTCGTGTCGGGCCGAAAGGTTTGCCCGTCGCCTTCCAGGTGCCGTTCGAGCCCGAGGCCCGGCCCCTGCAGAAAGCACTCCGATGTCCTTCGACCCCCTGGCGATGCTGACCGCCTTCGGGCTGATCTTCCTGGCCGAGCTCCCCGACAAGACGATGTTCGCCTCGCTGGCGATGGGCACCCGGATGCGCCCGCTGTACGTGTGGTTCGGCACCTCGGCGGCCTTCCTCGTGCACGTGGCGCTCGCGGTCGGCGCCGGCAGCCTGCTCGGCCTGCTGCCGCACCTGGTGGTGAGCCTGGTCTCGGCCGCGCTGTTCGCGTTCGGCGCGTTCGTGCTGCTGCGCTCGGGCGGCGACGACGACGATGACGCGGCCGGGACGAAGACGGTGACCGGCTTCTGGCCGGTCTGGGGCACCGCCTTCATGACGGTGTTCATCGGCGAGTGGGGCGACCTGACCCAGATCACCACCGCCAACCTGGCCGCCACCAACGGCTGGCTGCCGACCGCGATCGGCTCGGCCGCCGCGCTGATGTCGGTCTCCGCGCTGGCCCTGCTGGTGGGCCGGTTCATCGCCAAGCGGGTGCCGCTGAAGACCGTGCAGCGGGTCGGCGGCGCGTGCATGGCCCTGCTGGCGGCCTGGACGCTGGCGGAGGCGTTCCTCGGCTGACGGGAGCCGCCCCCGCGCGCCCTCCGGACGGGCCGCCCGACCTCGGTCGGGCGGCCCGTCGGCGTTCCGGCGGCATTCCGAAGCGGTTCCTGCTCCGTGCGGTCGTGCCGGTCCGTGTTCGGTTGCGTTCGGTCCGATCTCCCGGGCGGTGCGCAAGCGTTGACATGCCTGGCGAGGCAGCTCTAACTTGTTCGAAACTCGGCGGTTCCGAGCAGAAATAAACACACCCTCGCTTTCGGGTCCTCCGGCAACCCCCGCCGCACGGGACCTTCGCACGCCCGCCGCCGTCCCCGACGGCCGCGGGAACCGCGCGCCCCCACACGCGAATTGGAGACCGCACCAGTGCCAGCCCTCCGCGGAAGAATCGCCACGGCCCTCGCGGCCGCGGCCGTCGTCCTCACCGGCCTGCCCCCGGCCACCGCCTCGGCCACCCCGCCCACCTCCGGCTGGACCGTCACCGTCGGCAGCCCCGTGACGTACAGCCACCCGACCGACACCCCGGCCGTCCCGTTCCTCGACAAGGACGGCAGCTTCTGGTTCCAGCAGTCCGCCGCCCTGTACGGCGCCAAGGACCCGCGCTACTGGGACTTCTTCACCGGCCGGGACTTCGACACCGCGACCCGTTCCAGCACCGTCAGCGACTACGTCAACCCGGCCAACAGCCAGGACCGCAACAACGACACCAGCTGGCGCTGCGACAACTCGCCCACCGGCCTGCAGGCCACCCTCGCCGTCGGCAGCGCCAGCTACGCGCACAAGAACTACTGCGACCTGTCGAGCATGTGGATCGACCCGGACACCGGCGACTGGTACGGCCTGGTGCACAACGAGTTCACCCCGCAGCCGTTCGGCGACGGCCTGCACTTCGACGCCATCGACTACGCCCGCTCCACCGACCAGGGCCGGACCTGGAGCATCCTGGACCACGTCATCACCTCGCCGTACAGCACGGCGCGCAACGACACCGCGGCCTTCCCCAACCAGACGTACTACTACGGCGACGGCGACCAGCGCCTGTTCGTCGACACCGCCTCCGGCTACTTCTACGTCTTCTACGGCTCCCGGGTGGTCGACAAGAGCGGCGGCTGGAAGGCCTTCCACGAGCACGTGGCCCGCGCCCCGATCTCCGGCAAGATGGCGCCCGGCACCTGGCAGAAGTGGTACAACGGCGCGTGGAGCGAGCCCGGCACGGGCGGCCGCGAGTCCAACATGGTGCCCGTGGACGGCTCCAGCACCACCGGCTACACCCCCGCCGCCGGCGAGTACAACCCGGCGAACACCGGCACCACCACCCAGCAGATCGCCGCCGGGACGACCCCGGCGACCTCGCCGCTGTTCGTCATGGACATCACCTGGAACGCCTACCTCGGCCTGTACATCGGCGAGCCGCAGGCCGTCGACCAGAGCGGCAACGCGCCCCAGCAGTACTACGCCACCGACGACCTGACGACCCAGAAGTGGTACCCGATCGGGAACAGCGGCAGCTACCACACCGCGTCCTGGTACCGCTGGTTCCTGGACAGCACCAACCGCACCTCCTCGGCGATCGTCGGCAAGAGCTTCCGCTCCTACTGCGCCTTCGGCTGCGCCAACAACGCCTCCGGCCAGTACGTCGACCTGACCCTCGACAACGGCGCGCCCGCCGCGCCGCCGGTCGACCTGTCGCGCAGCTACCGGATCGCCAACGGCTCCGGCCGGGTGCTCGCCCAGGTCCCCGGCTCCTCCGCCACCACCTCGGTCGCCGCCGCGACCGGCTCCGCCCTGGAGAGCTGGACCTTCGCCGCCAACGGCGACGGCTCCTACCGGATCGCCAACGGCTCCACCGGCCAGCTGCTCGGCGTCGACGCCACCGCCAACGCGGGCCGCGCCTGGGGCGCCAAGCCCACCGTCACCGCGGCCCCGGCAGGCGGCCCGACGGTCGGCCAGCAGTGGTTCCCGATCGCCGGGAAGAACGGCGCCACCGCCACCGGCACCTTCCAGCTGGTCAACCGCTACAGCGGGCTGGTGCTCGGCCTGTCCGCCGACAGCGCCCGCACCGCCGAGACCACGCCGGTGCGGACCTGGACCAACACCACCGGCAACAGCGTCGGCTCGACCCGCACCGCGGCCGAGCAGACCCTGACCCTGACCCCCGTCGGCAGCGCCCCCGAGACCGTCACCGTCGCCGGCCAGGGCGACCGCTCCAGCACCGTCAACACCGCCGTCTCGGTCCAGTTCACCGGCACCGACTCGCTCGGCAAGGCGCTCACCTGGTCCGCGACCGGCCTGCCCGCCGGGCTCTCGATCAGCTCCGGCGGCCTGGTCTCCGGCACCCCCACCACGACCGGCTCCGGCACGGTCACCGTCACCGCCTCCTCCGGCACCGCGACCGGCTCCACCAGCTTCACCTGGACGATCGGCTCGGTGCTCACCGGCGCCCGCCGCCTGACCGTCTCCGGCAAGGCGCTGGACGTCCCCAACCACTCCACCACCGCCGGCACCCAACTCGCCCTCTGGACGGCCAACGGCGGCGCCAACCAGAGCTGGACGCTGACCCAGCAGTCCGACGGCTCCTACACCTTCACCGGCGGCGAGTCCGGCCTCTGCATGGACGTGAACGGCGGCGCCACCAGCCCCGGCACCGCGATCATCCAGTGGACCTGCACCAGCGGCACCAATCAGCGCTGGAACGTCACCCCCGTCACCGGCGGCTACCGCATCACCAGCCGCCTCAGCGGCCTGGCCCTGACCGCCGCCTCCGGCTCCAACGGCGCCCTGATCACCCAGCAGACCGACACCGGAACCACCCTGCAGACCTGGTCGATCGCCTGACCCACCCCACCCCGACGGCCGGGCCGTCCACACCCCGACACGGGTGTGGACGGCCCGGCCGTCGATCTTGAACAATCGGGCCGTGCCCTCCCTCGTCGCCCCCGCCGTCCCGCCCGGCTCGCTCGCCGCCCGGCCGCAACCCACCCTGCGGGCCGGCCGGGACCTGCTGCTGCGCCCCTGGTCCCCGGACGACGCCCCCGCCGTCCTCGCCGTCTACCAGGACCCGGAGATCCAGCGCTGGCACGTGCAGCGTGCCGACTCGCTCGCCGAAGCGGCGGCCTGGATCGCCGACTGGCACGGCGGTTGGGCTGCCGAGAGCGGCGCGCACTGGGCCGTCACCGACGCCCGGACGGATGCCCTGCTGGGCCGCGCCGCCCTCAAACGCCTCTCCTTCGCCGACGGCTCCGCCGAACTCGCCTACTGGACGGCCCCTGCCGCCCGCGGCCGCGGCAGCTGCCCGCGCGCCGTCGAAGCCGTGGTCGCCTGGGCCTTCGGGAGCGCCGGCTTCCAACGTCTCGGCCTCCAGCACGCGGTCGCCAACACCGCCTCCTGCCGGGTCGCCGAGAAGACCGGCTTCGCCGCCGAAGGCGTCCTGCGCAGTGCCTGGCAGCAGGCCGACGGCCGCCACGACGTCCACGTCCACGCCCGGATCCGTGCCTGACAGGAAGTCAATTCTCTGTGCCGACAAGGTTTTCGCGATCGTCTCGGCGCCGGGCCGGACCGGCCGGGGTGCCGGGGAACGCCGGAGTCCCCGCCGGGGCGTCGGGCGCTCCGGCGGGGACTCGGGGGCGGCGTCAGGAGACGGAGACCGCGCTCCAGGCGGCGGCGATCGCGTTGTACTCGGCGGAGCCGGCGCCGTAGAGGTCCTTGGCGGCGTTCAGCGAGGCGGCGCGGGCACCGGAGTAGTTGGTGGTGGAGGTCATGTAGACGGTCAGCGCCCGGTACCAGATCTTGGCGACCTTCTGGTTGCCGATGCCGGTGACGGTGGAGCCGTTGCAGGTCGGCGAGTTGTAGCTGACGCCGTCGAGGGTCTTGGCGCCGCTGCCCTCGCTGGCGAGGAAGAACCAGTGGTTGCCGACGCCGGAGGAGTTGTGGACGTCCAGCCGGCCGACCGACTTGCTCCAGCAGTCGGCGGAGCTGCCGTCCAGCGAGGGCTTGTCGAAGCGGCGCAGCCACGGCGGGGTGGACTGGTCGGAGAACAGGTAGTCGCCGCGGTCGACCGCGTTGTGGGCGTAGAACTCGACCATGGTGCCGAAGATGTCGCTGGTGGACTCGTTGAGGCCGCCGGACTCGCCGCTGTAGCGGAGGTTGGCGGTGGCGCTGGTGACGCCGTGGGTCATCTCGTGGCCCATGGTGTCGAGGTCGACCTGCTCGGGGTCGGTGGTGCCGTTGCCGTCGCCGGTCATCATGCAGAAGCAGGCGTCCGACCACTGGGCGTTGTCCCAGTTGGTGCCGACGTGCACGAAGACGGTGGCGCCCTTGCCGTCGTTCTTGATGCCGTTCCGGCCGAAGGTGTTCTTGTAGTAGTCGTACGTCCAGGCGGTGTTGGCGTGGGCGTCGACGGCGGCGGTGGCCCGGTCGGTGGAGAACTTCTTGCCGTCGCCCCACACGTTGTCGGCGTCGGTGTAGAGGGTGCCGGAGGTCGCCTTGACGCTGCTCGCGGACAGGTTGTGGGCGTCCTTGGTGGTGTGGCCGCGGACCGGGTCGATCAGCGCGTAGCCGCCGCCGGCCTGCGCGGTGGTGTCGATGGTGACGTCGCCGGTGTACTCCGAGTGGCCGGTGCCGGCGGCGCTGTGCTCGGAGTCGTAGCTCTCGATGGCCTCGCCGGTGGTGGCGTCGGTGACGACGACCCGGCCGGTGGGCTGGCCCTGCTTGCCGGTGCCGCTGACGGTGGTCTGCCAGGCCAGGCGGGCGCCGCCGTCGGCGGCCCACACCACGAGCTCCGGCGCGGAGGTGGCGCCGGCGATGTCCTCGGACTCGCGCAGCGCGTTCGCGGCGCTGGTGTGCGCGGCGACGGCGGGCTCGGTGGTCTTCACCGTCGGGTTGTGGCCCTTGGCGCGGGAGGAGTCGCGGAGCCGGCCGCGGGCGTCCTGGTGGACCACCAGGTCGCCGCCGATCACCGGGAGTCCGTTGTAGGTGCGGTCGAAGCGGACGTGCTGGGTGCCGTCCGCGTCGGTGACGACGTCCTTGACGACCAGGGCCTGGCCGGGGCCGAAGCCGAACAGGTCGGCGTGCGAGGCGACGTTGGCCTGGGCCCGGGCGACCGCCGCGTCACGGCCGCCGGTGGCGGCGGAGGCGGTGCCGTACTGCACTCCGGTCAGGAGCAGGGCGGCGGTGGCGGCCAGCGCGGCGGCCGGGAGGGTACGACGGCGCGCGGAGGAGGAGGGGCTCACTCGGGACTCCAGTCGGGGTAGCTGAGGGGTAGCCGACCAGAATCCTGACGGTGAACATACAAACAGTTCTATTAACTGAACGGACCGTGACCGGTTCGTAGCCGTCGCGTCCCGGACCCGGCCCCGTTCTGGTTGCATGGTCGCCCATGAGTGCCATAGTCACGAGCGTCATCGCGGTCCTCGGCACGCTGCTCGGCTCGACGGTGACCCACGTCTTCCAGCAGCGCTCCGCCCGCCGCACCGAACGGGCCGGCCAGGAGGAGCGCCTGCGCCAGGAGCGGCTGGCCGCGTACGGGGCCTACGCGGGCCTGCTGGTGGAGTTCCGGCAGGCCGTGTTCCACCACTGGACCTGCCTGCACGAGGGCGAGGACGCCGCCGACGAGACCGCGATCCGGCGGCGCTCCTTCGAGCTGCGCTCGGCCACCCAGCACGCGCTGTTCCAGGTGCTGTTGAGCACCGGCTCCCCCGCCGTCGCCGCGGCCGCCGAGGAGGCGTTCACCGCCATCGGCAAGGTCGACCGGGCCGTCGACCGCCCCGACCTGATCGCCCGCCGGGACGCCACCCGCGACCTGGTCGACGCCTTCGTCGCCACCGCCCGCGCCCACCTCTGAGCCCTCCGGCCCGAGCCATCCGTCCCGAGCCCACGGCGCACCTGGGCGGCCGGGCTGTGGACGATCAGGGCGGGTCGAAGCAGTTCAGGACCATGGCCGTCCAGGACCAAGGCCGTCCAGGACCAAGGCAGTTCAGGGCAGCTCGGGCCGTTCCCGCAGGACGCGTTCCAGCGCGGAGCGGCCCGCCGGGCCCCAGTGCGGTTTGCCACCGGGCAGGCCGCGGTCGCCGCTCAGGCCCATCAGGATCAGGAACAGGCTCTTCAGCGCGGCCAGCCCGCGGGCCCGCCGGACCGCCGCCCCGTCCGCCCGCCCGTAGCGCTCGAAGAACCGGGCGGCGCCGCCCTCCGGGAGCAGCAGCCAGGCCGCCGCGAGGTCCCAGGCCGGGTCGCCCGCGAAGAGGTCGCCGAAGTCGACGACGCCCGCCAGGGTGCCGTCCGCGACGACGACGTTGGCCGGGTGCAGGTCGCCGTGCACCCACAGCCGCGGGCCCGCCCAGGCGGGGGCCGCGACCGCGTCCGCCCACACCGCCCGGACGTCCGCCTCGACGGCGGGCCCGAGTTCGGCGCCCCGCAGGAAGTGCTCGAACCCCTCGGTGTACCGGCCGGGGTGGCCGCCGCGGTCCGCGGCGTCCGGCGCGTCGGCGGGCGCCTCCGCGTGCAGCGCCGCCAGGAAGTCCGCCAGCGCGTCGGCCGCGTGCTCGCCCCGGGTGATCGCGCCGTGCTCCAGCGGCGTGCCCTCGACCCAGGTCATCACCGTCCACGTCTTGGGGAAGCGCTCCGACGGCACGCCCTCCCGCACCGGGACGGGGATCGGCAGCGGCAGCCGCGGGGCCAGCACCGGCAGCCACCGGCGCTCCTTGAGCTGCGGCCCCGGGCCGGTGTCCATCCGCTGCATCCGGACGGCCAACTCCTCGCCCAGCCGCCACATCTGATTGCCCCAGCCGCCCGCCACCTCGCGCACGGACAGCCCCGCCAGATCCGGATGCTGCTCCCGCAGCAGATCCCTGACCAGTTCCTCGGTGATCTCGATCCCGGGTGCGGGTGCGGGTACGGACTCGGGAGCGCGTGCGGGTTGGGGTGCGCGTGCGGATTCGACCATGGTGGCCCACCGTACCGGAACCACCCCGGGGGCAGGCTCAGCAGCAGTACGACGCCCCTTCGGCCCGGGTGAAGTCGCCGAGCGCGAAGTCCCGTGCGGGGACGGTGAAGTAGGCCGAACCGGCGTCGCCCCAGCCCCAGCGCAGCTCGGCGTCCTCGGCGAGCTGGAGCAGGTGGACGGCGGGGCCGTCGGCGTCCCGGGCGGTGACCTGGGCGGTGTAGGAGGTGTCGGGCCAGCCGAAGGCGCAGTGCCGGCCCATGGTGTTGCCGTCCAGGTCGCCCATCGCCTCGATGAGCAGCGAGGTCGCGCCCCAGTGCGCGTCCCGGTCGAAGTCGAGGTCGCCGTCGTCCACGTCCCAGCAGTCCGGCAGCATCACCGTCCCCGCCGCGTGCACCGGCCGGGCCGGGTACCCGGTGGCCGGGGCGGGCGCGGCCCGCTCGACGGCGCGGGTCGGATCGGCGGCGAGCACCCGCCAGGCCGCCGGGCCGGAACTGTTCAGCTCCCGGTACACCTCGCACGGCACGTCCGGGTCGAAGTGGAAGAAGTTGAGCAGCCCGGGCCGGACCGGCAGCTGCCCGCCGAGCCACGGGGCGAGCGCGTCGGTGTCCAGCACGGCGAGCAACGACAGCGGGACGCCGTCGAGTTCGGGCCACGCCGCCCCCGGCTCCAGCAGCGCGGGCCCGCCCAGCCGGGAGCGCCCGGCGGCCGGACGCTCCGCCGTCGCCCGCTCCAGCCGGAACCCGCGCCGGGCCATCGCCGCGAACTGCGCCCCGGCCCGCTCCCCCAGCCGTTCGACGCAGATCCGGTGCAGGGCGGCGGAGTTCTCGAATTCCATCCCGCCATCCTGCCCGTCCCCACCGACGACGGGCCGGGCGGGGCCGCCGTCGGCGGGGGCCGGTACGGTGTGGCACGCCGGGGGAGCGACAAGAATTCGAGGAGTGTCCATCGTGCTGTCCGAGACCGAGCAGAGCGCCGAACCGGTCGGCTGGGAAGCCGAGTTGGAGCGGGCCTTCACGATCCTGCTGGCGGGGCGGACAGCGGAGGCCGGGGCCCGCTACGGGGTCTACCACGCCTCGGAGACGCTGGACGAGTTCCTGTTCCCCAACGACTGGACCACCCCCGAGGTTTTGGTGGACCCGGCGCCCCGCCCGCTGCCCGACACCGACGGGCCGTACCCCTTCTCGCCCTGGACCTGGCGGTTCGACCTGCCCGGTTCGCTGTTCCGCTTCGACCCCGACCTGGTGGACCGCACCGGCGCCTGGGGCCCCGACGGCCACAAGGGGGCCGGCCCGTTCGGGGCGGGGTTCACCGCCGAGCTGCGTACCCTCGCCACGGTCGACGAGGACGGCGGACTCCTGCTGCCCGGCGCGGAGTTGGGCCCGTTGCTGGCCCGGCACGGGGTCGACCTGAGCGGCGACGGGGCCGAGAAGCTGAACACCTGGCTGACGGTCCTGCTCCGGGTCGCCACCGACGGCACCCTGCACGACGCGATGCGCGCCGCCACCTTCACCGAACGCGGCCCCGCCCACCTGGTCTCCCCCGCCGACCTCCGCCACACCCGCACCGCCGCCGCAGACCCGTGGGAGCAGCGCCTCGCCGCACTCACCCACCCGGGCCTGCGCGACCACCTGCGGATGCTCTCGCTCACCGGACGGGACTCCCGCAGCGAGGGCGGCCACTACTACGGCACCGCGCACTGGCCCTGGTCCGACCTGCTCGACGCGACCGGCTGCGCCCTGGTCGCGGGTTGGGGCTTCGGCGAGTCGCAGGCCGGCACGGCGGTGGTCCGCCTCCCGGCCGCCTGAGCGCCCGGTCCTGATGCCCAGTGCGTGCGGGGGCGTCGGGCATCCGGCGCAGCGGCTCGTCCCGGAGCGGGTCCGGTTCCCGGAAATCCGCTTGCCATGGGCGCTGACCTGCGACGATGATGCGCGCATGAAGCACCTCATCCGCCCCGTCACCGCCGAGGACTGGCCCCTCGTGAAGTCCCTGCGGCTGGACGCGCTGCAGGACCCGCTGGCCGGGATCGCCTTCCTGGAGACCTACGGGACCGCGCTCGCCCGGCCGGACGAGTTCTGGCAGCAGCGCGCGGCGGGCGGCTGGGGCGAGGTGGTGTCGCGGCAGTTCGTCGCCGAGCGGGCGGACGGCGGCTGGGACGGCTCGGTGACGGTGCTGATCGAACGGGCCGGCGGCAACGACGTCCTCGGGGAGCCCGCCGAGATCGACCAGGCGCACCTGGTCGGCGTGTTCGTCCGCCCCGAGCAGCGCGGCACCGGCTTGGCCCGCGAACTGTTCGCCGCCGCCGTCGAGTTCGTGCACGGCCTGACCGACCCGGCGGTGTCCCGGGTCCGCCTCTTCGTCCACCAGGACAACACCCGCGCCGAGTCCTTCTACCGCCGGATCGGCTTCGCCCCCAGCGGCCTCACCCACCCGGCCCCCGGCGACGGCTCGGCCGTCGAACGGGAACTGGTGCTGGGCGAGGACGGCATCCGCTGAGCCCGTCGCCGCACCGGTCCCGGCCCGCCACGGGCTCCCGGCCGGGGTGGCCGCCGCCGGGTCAGGGCAGGATGCCGGCCCGGCGGGCGGCGGTGACCCAGGAGGGGAACTCGGAGAGCAGGCGGTCGTAGAGTTCGGGGTCGGGGAGGGTGCTGATGTCGTCGACGGCGAAGAAGCCGACGTTGTCGACCCGGCGGCCGGGGAGTTCGCCGAAGCGTTCCAGAACGCCGTAGCCGGACCGGCCGAGGCCGACGAACTGCCAGAAGACGGGTTCCTCGACGGCGGCGCGCAGTTCGCGCTCGATCTCGGCGTTGCGGTAGACCCCGCCGTCGGAGAAGAACAGCACCAGGGTGGGGGCGGCGGCCGGGTGGCGGCGGACGTACTCGCGGACCTCCGCGATGACCTTCTGCTCCTCGTTCTGGATGCCGACGGCCTTCATGTCGATCCGCCCGTCGGGCTGCGGCGGGCGCGGGCGACGGCGGCCGAACAGGCTCAACTCGCCGACCCGGACGTGCAGTCGGAGCCACTGCGGCAGCTCGGGCAGGCGCAGGTCGGGCAGCCGGGCCGGGTTGCTGGCGAAGGTCCAGGCCTGCATCTCGCCGTCGTCGTCGAGCTGCGCGGCGACGGCGGCCATCCGCTCGACCACGTCGGCGACCACCCCGCGCGCGTAGAGCGTGCTCATCGAGCCGGAGGCGTCCAGCACCAGGATCACCCGCGCCGTCAGGTCCTGGGCGCCGTGCTTGCGCAGGCTGACGGCGACCTGCTGCTTGCGCAGCGAGAGGCGCTTGCGCATGTCGACGGGCAGGTGCTCCTCCCCCGCGCCGATACCGCCACCGGTACCGGCACCGGCGCCCGGGTCCTGACGGCCCGTCGGCTGCACAGCGGCAGGAGGCGCGGGGAGCGTAGGAGGCACCGGCGGGGCGGCCGGCGGGGCGGCCGGTGGGAGGACGGGGAGCCCGTAGGTCGCGGCGAGGCCGGTGAGGCCGTCCGCGTAGCCCTGGCCGACGGCGCGGAACTTCCAGTGGCCGTCGCGGCGGTAGAGCTCGCCGCAGACCAGCGCGGTCTCCCGGCCGGCCTCGATCGGGAAGCGGGCCAGCGGGGCGCCGGTGCGCGCGTCGCCGAGCAGCAGGGTGAGGTCGGGGACCTGGCCGAAGGTGGCGTCGCCGACGGTGGCCGCGACGAACACGATGCGCTGGACGGCGGGTTCGACGGCGCCGAGGTCGACCTCCAGGCGTTCCGCGGGGGCGTCGGCGGTGCCGGTGCGGCCCCGGTGGGCGACGGCGCCGGAGGAGTGCCGGGGCAGGTGCGCGCCGACGTGGTCGCCCCGGTCGCGGACCCGGCCGTCGCCGAGCAGCAGCAGCGCGGCCACGGCGATCCCGGGCGTGCCGGGCCCGGCCCGCCGGCCCAGGTCGATCCGGACGGTGTCGGCCTCGATCGGCAGGTTGGCACCCTTGGCCAGTTCTCGCACGGTCACCTCCTGTGCTCCTCAGTCTGCCCGTTCCGGCGGGGCCGCGTCGCCGCCGCGGACGACGGTCACGGAAGACGGTCGCGGACAGCGGTCGAAAACGACGGCCGCAAACGACAGCCGCAAACGGCGGTCGCGGACGGCGGTCGGTCGTGTCGGCCGGTGACCTCAGCCGGTGACGGCGAGTTCGGCCACCACGGCGCGGTGGTCGCTGCGGGCCATCGCGTGCTCGCTGACGGAGACGGCGGTCAGCGCGGGGCCGTGCAGGACGTGGTCGATCTGGATCAGCGGCGGGGCGTCGTAGTCGGGGTGGTCCTGCGGCCAGGTCGGGAAGAGGCCGGCGCCGAGCTGGGCGTGGGTGTCGGTGAGGCCGGTGGCGAGCAGGTCGCGCATCGGCTTGTGGTCGAGGGTGGCGTTGAAGTCGCCGAGCAGGACGGCGTTGCGGGTCCGTCCGGGCGCGGCCGCGCGCAGCCGGTGCAGGCCGTCGGCCCAGGCGCGGGGGTCGCCGAGGGGGTAGTAGGTGTGCACGGCGACGATCTGCACGGGCCGGCCGCCGACGTCGACGGTCAGGTTGGTGGTCGGCCAGGCCGGGTCGGGGCCGGAGCTGACGGGCAGTCGGGTGTAGAGGACGGTGTCGCCGTGCGCGGGCTTCTCCCGGTGCGGGAGCAGTTCGCGCAGGCCGGCCCGGTCGAGGGCGTCGGCGGCGGAGTCGCCGAGCTCCTCCATGGCGAGGACGTCGACGCGCTGTTCGCGGACCAGGTCGACCACGGCGCGGGGCGAGATGCCGCCCATGAAGGCGTTGCTGGTGGCGACCCGGAGCCGGGGCGCGGCGGCGGGGACGTCCGCCCCGTCGGGGACGGTCCTCGGCAGCACCCACCACAGTTGCAGCACGGCCAGGGCGGCGGCTAGGCCGACGGCCCACCAGCGGCGGAGCGCGGCGAGGGCGGCGAGGGTCAGCAGGGTGAGCAGGGCCGCGTGCGGGAGGAAGGACATCGGCAGGGCCCAGCGGGTGCCGTCGTCGAGTCCGAGCAGCCGGGCGGCGGCGAGGGCGGCGGATCCGGCCAGCAGGAGCAGGCAGAGCGCGAGGGCGGCCGTCCGCAGCCGGGGGCGGCGTCCCCTCGCTGCGGTGTGCTCCGGCGTTCCGTCGGTCATCCGTCCTCCTCCCGCACCGGCATGATCATCCGTTCGGGGGGAGGGACGCGCCCGGACGCCGGACGGTTCCGCCGCCCGCGCCCGGTGGGCGGGGCGGCGGAACCGTGGCCGGGGGTCGGCGCGGGGGGGGCTACTTGCTGGTGCTCCAGGTGGAGCGCGGCGTGGCCTGGCCGGTGCGCAGCGAGGCCGGGTCGACGTCGATGTCGGCGTAGAAGACGCCGAGGTTGTAGCCGTCGCCCTGGGTGTTGACGGTGACGGTCACGTCGGTGTCGCCGTTGCGCAGGAAGGGCGAAACGTTCCAGCGGTTGGCGTCGTAGCCGAAGGAGTTGGGGTAGGCGGGGTTGCGCGGGAAGCGCTGGGCGGGGTCGGCGTTGTCGAGGTTGGAGGTGAAGGCGTCGTCGGCGGGGTGCAGGGCGTCGGTGAACCGGGTGAGCGGGCCGTTGGTGGACTTCAGGTCCATGGTGTCGCCGGTCCACTTGTGGTCGCCGTCGTAGACGACCCAGCCGAGGTGGCCGGTGACGGGGCCGCTGGCGGGGGTCCGGATGCCGGACAGAGTGCCGGACAGGGCGGGGCTGTTGGGCAGTTCGGGCTGGAAGCCGTCCCAGATGTGCAGGTGGCGCATCGGGTCGCAGTCGTTCTCGTAGGCGACGACGATGGTCCAGCCGCCCCAGCTGTGCGGCTTGACGACGGAGTCCATGTCGGCGGCGGTGTAGGTGCCGGAGCCGTGCTTGCGGACCATCTCGGTGATGTCGGAGGATGCCTGGTAGCTGCTCTCGTCGTCGGTGGTGATGTAGCCGATCGAGGGCTGCTGGTTGGCGACGTTGGTGTACTCGGGGTCGCCGGGGAACTTCAGGTAGATCTCGTCGATCTGGCTCTCCGGCAGCACGGTGCTGCCGATGCCGCGGGTGCCGCCCCAGTAGAGGCGGGCGTACTTGACGGTGGCGCCCTCGGGCAGTTGGAGGTCGGCGGAGCTGGAGGAGTAGATCGGGTCGCCGAGCGGGCCGAACTTGCCGGGGCCCTCGATGTTGACGTACTTCATCTGGTACTTGTTGTTGATCGGCATCGCCCCGTCGCCGTTGCGGGCCTGTTCGCAGGGTGCTTGGGCCGGATCGACGGGGGGCTTGGTCTCGTCGCAGGTCATCAGCGAGTTGCTGATGTGGGTGATCCCGCCGTGGAAGTCGCCCTGGAAGCGGGTGGTGAACGGCAGCCGGTTCTCCGCGAGGGTCTGGGCCGCGGCGCGGCCGTGCGCGGTCGGACGGCTGTCGGTGGAGTAGGCGGCCGGGGCGGCCAGGGTGCACGCCGCGACCGCCAGGGTGGCGGAGACGGTCAGCGCGCGGCGCGCGGTGCGGGGACGGGACAAGGCGGACTCCTCGGGTCTGGCCTGGGCGGCCGGGGACGACTGTCCTCCCACCTGACCATCCGTCAGACATTCCAGCCCGCTATTGGGCCGAACGGCGGCATTCCTGGGAGCGTGCCGCTGGGCCGAACGGCGGCATGTCTGGGAGTTCCCTGACAGCTCCGCCGCCCGGCCCGGCCGGAACGCCCGTCCCGGACCACCCGTCCCGGGGGCGGGGACACCCCGAAACGCACAGTACGACAATCCGATCAGTGAGAGGGTGTCACGGCTGCGAGAGCACGTTACTGGGGCCGCCGAAGCCGGAGTTGACGGCCCGTCCGGTGCCGTTGACCACGGAGTCGATGCCGCCGGAGCCGTTCAGGAAGACGGTCAGCAGGTCGTGCAGCCGGACGCCGGGGCGGCTCGGTGCCTGGAAGGCGGTGGAGCTGTGGATGTCCACGCCCTGGTTGAAGAACGAGTAACTGCCCATGCCCCAGCCCTCGAAGGACCGCACCCGGTCCCCGACGGCGAACGCCGGGTAGCCCTTCTGGGTGCGGGAGGCCATCCAGACGTCCTGGCTCGGGACTTCGTACGGGTTCTCGTTCTGGAAGAACACCACCCGGCCGTCCTCGCCGTTCCAGACCGTCTCGGTCTTCTGGAAGTGCTCGACGGCGAGCCCGGTGGCCACCACCCGGTCGCCGTTGACGACCAGGCCGGTCTCGCTCCGGGCGGTGTTCCAACTGCCGCCGCCGGCACCGTGGTCGGCGCGCCAGATCCAGGCGTCGTCGATCAGGGTGTCGTCGCTGTTGACCTCCAGCGCGGTGGTGGCGTAGCCGTCGCGGGCACCGCCGACCCGGAAGAACACGTCGGAGAGGCCGATCGGGTCGCGGTCGTGGCGGTCGTGGCGGTCGTGGCTGCCGCGCTCGCCGACCTGCACCAGGACCCGGGAGTTCTCCGGACCGGCGTCGACGATCAGGCCGGAGACGTCCACACCGTCCACGTCGGCGATCCTGATCGCCGCGTCGCCGCGGGTCGGGACCAGGGTGGCGAAGCCGAGGCCGAGCACCTTGGTGCCCGGGCGGGTGACCTTCAGCGCCTCGGTGAGCTCGTACACGCCGGGGGTGAAGAGCAGGTTGCGGCCACCCCGGAGCGCGGCGTTGATCTGCCGGGCGCTCGCGCCGGGCCGGACCACGTAGAAGCCGTCCAGCGGGAGCGAGCCACCGGCCGCGACACCACTGTCCGCGACGCCACCGCCCGCAGCGTCACCGCCCGCAGCGCCACCGGCCCAGTCGGTGCCCGCCGAGTCGCGGCGCAGCGCGGGCACGGCGACCCGGTAGGCCCCGGCCGGGTCGCGGTACAGGTAGGGGGCCTCGCGGGTCGCGGGGCAGGTGTCGAGGGTGGTGTAGGGCGCGGCGGCCGGGTCGGTGGAGAAGGACTGCGCGGGGGCGCCGGGGGTGCCGCAGAAGACCTGGTTCCAGACGCCGTTGGTCCAGCCGTCCAGTTCGCTGTTGCGGGTGAAGAACTGCTGCTGCGAGCCGTTGATCACGGTGCCGCCGGTGAACTTCGAGTCGGCGATGAAGCCACCGCTGGCCCAGGCCGGCGAGCCGGTGCAGTAGTCCATCAGGGTCAGGTTGCCGTTGACGTGGACCCGGCGCAGCGGCGCGGCCTGGGAGACCGCCCAGAAGTCGGTGTTGGCGTAACAGCCGCTCTTGCCCGCCACGTTGACGGTCAGGTTGCTGAGCGAGCGCCAGAAGTTGGTGGTGGCGTAGCACTTGGCCCGGTCGCCGTCGACGCACTGGTTGTAGACGTCGACGGAGCCGTTGAGGACCACGTCGCCGGGGTCGCGGCCGAGCCCGGCCACCGACTCGTAGAAGCCGACCGAGAAGTTCAGCGGGTCGGCGGCGGTGCCGTAGGTGCCGGGCTCGAACAGGACCGCGTAGCGCTCGGCGCCGAACTCGTTGCCGGCCTGGGCCTGGGCGAGGGCGTCCAGGCGGTGCTGGATCTCGGCCTTGGGCATGCTCGGGTCGAGGACCAGGACGTGCTCGCCGAGGCTGCCGCCGCCGGGCGGGACGGCACTGTCGGCCGCTGTCCCGGCCGCCTGCGCGGTGGGCGCGAGCAGGGCCGCGACGAGGGCGGTGGCGGCGCCGGCGGCGAGGCCGAGGCGGCGCGGTCCGGTGGCTCCGGTCAGCGGTCCGGTGGCTCTGGTCATGGGGGCACACCCGTCTGGTGAGGTCCGGGGGGACGGCGGCGCGGCGTCCGGGGCTCCGGCCGACCCGAGGTCGGCGACGCACCGCCACCGCTTAGTTCAGGCCGAGATTTAACGTATGAGAAAAGTGGGCGTCAAGACTCCGGGACGGGCGGGTTCCCGCCGCGCGTCGGCGCGGCCGGAACCCGGCGGGGCCCGGCCGCGGCAACGCGCCTGGTCAAGGGAGGTGACGGGGGGTCAGCGCCCCAGCAAGCGGGCGGCCTCGGCGCGCATCTCGACCTTGCGGACCTTCCCGGTGACGGTCATCGGGAAGGCGTCCACCACCCGCACGTACCGGGGCACCTTGTACCGGGCCAGCCGCCCGGCGCAGAAGGCCCGCACCGCCTCGGCGGTGAGCGGCTCGGCGCCCTCGCACATCCGCACCCAGGCCATCAGCTCCTCGCCGTACTTCTCGTCGGGGACGCCGATCACCTGGACGTCCAGCACGTCGGGGTGGGTGTGCAGGAACTCCTCGATCTCGCGCGGGTACACGTTCTCGCCGCCGCGGATCACCATGTCCTTGATCCGGCCGGTGATCGACAGGTAGCCGTCCGCGTCCATCACCGCCAGATCGCCGGTGTGCATCCAGCGGGCGGCGTCGATCACCTCGGCGGTCTTCCCGGGCTCGCCCCAGTAGCCGAGCATCACCGAGTAGCCGCGGGTGCACAGTTCGCCGGGCTCGCCGCGCGGCACGGTCCGGCCGGTGGCCGGGTCGACCACCTTGACCTCCAGGTGCGGCCCGACCCGGCCGACGGTGGAGACCCGGCGCTCGACCGAGTCGTCCGCGCGGGTCTGGGTGGAGACCGGGGAGGTCTCGGTCATGCCGTAGCAGATCGACACCTCGGCCATGCCCATCCGGCCGATGACGTCCTTCATCACCTCGGTCGGGCAGGGCGCGCCCGCCATGATGCCGGTGCGCAGGCTGGACAGGTCGTAGGAGTCGAAGTCCGGGTCGGCGAGTTCGGCGATGAACATGGTCGGCACCCCGTACAGCGAGGTGCAGCGCTCGGCGGCGACGGCGGCCAGGGTGGCCGAGGCGTCGAAGGCCGGGGCCGGGATCACCACGCAGGCGCCGTGCGAGGTGGCGGCCAGGTTGCCCATCACCATGCCGAAGCAGTGGTAGAACGGCACCGGCACGCAGATCCGGTCCCGCTCGGTGTAGCCGCACAACTCCCCCACCCAGTAACCGTTGTTGAGGATGTTGTGGTGCGAGAGGGTGGCACCCTTGGGGAAGCCGGTGGTGCCCGAGGTGTACTGGATGTTGATCGGGTCGTCGGCGCCCAGCTCGGCCGCCGCCCGCTCCAGCAGCGCCGGGTCGCCGGCCCGGCCGGCCGCCACCAACTCCGCCCAGTCCGGGGTGTCCAGCAGCACCACCTGCGCCAACTCGGGGCAGCGCGGCCGGACTTCGGCGACCATCCCGGCGTAGTCGGAGTCCTTGAAGCGCTCGGCGGCCACCAGCAGCCGGATACCGGCCTGATTCAGCACGTACTCCAACTCGTGTGCGCGGTAAGCCGGGTTGACCGTCACCAGGACGGCGCCGAGCCGGGCCGTGGCGTACTGCACCAGCACCCACTCGGCCCGGTTCGGCGACCAGATGCCGACCCGGTCGCCCCGGCCGACCCCGAGCGCGGCCAGGCCAAGCGCCACCGCGTCCACATCGACGGCGAGTTCGGCGTACGTCCAGCGGCGCCCGGTCGCGCACTCGACCAGCGCCTCCCGGGCCGGGTGGGCGCGGACCGCCCGGTCGAGGTTGGCTCCGATGGTGTCGCCGAGCAGCGGCGCGGCGGACGGGCCGGAGGAGTAGCTCAGCGGACGCGGGTCGTGCGGCACGGGTGCCTCCTGGACGTGCACGGGCAGGACCCACCCATGCTGCGCATCGCGGCGCGCGTTGACCAGAGGACGCCCCGGGGACGCCGGTCCGGTCGGTGCGCCCCGCCCGGTCGGTCCGGCCGGTTCAGTCGGCGAGGGTGCGGTCCCCGATCACGTCCAGGTTGCGGAAGGTCGGCGGACCGTCGCAGAGCGCGGCGGCCCGGGCGGCGAACTCGGTCGTCTCGGGGCGCTGCGAGTTCTCCATCGCCACCTCGTAGGACGGGAACTCGACGATGTTGAGGTAGACGTCCGTACCGTCCCGGTCGCGGGCCTGCAGGGCCCGTACGGCCAGCCGGTGGCCCTCGTTCTTGGCGGCCCACTCGTCCAGCAGCGCGTTGAACTCGTCGATCCGCCCGGTCCGGTACTCGATGATCTGGATGAAGTGCACCGGAGACCTCCCGGGGCCCGGCGGTCGGACGCCGCCACTCGCCCCTTCCAGCCTCCGCACCCCGGCGGCGGACCGCAAGGCCGAGCGGCCCGGCCGCCTCCGGGCGGTCCGGACACCTGGAGCATCCGCCCATGATTGATTAGGCTAACCTAACCTAAGTAGGCCGCAGGTCTGCGATCTGCGCATCCGCGTACCCGGGAGCCCCCATGCCGTTCACCGTCCGCACCTCCGCCCTCCCCTGTCCGACCGCCCGGTGACGGCCGGCGTCGCCGGGGACGGCTTCGGCGGACGGGTCGCGCTGGTCACCGGCGCGGCGCAGGGCATCGGCGCGGCCGTGGCCGCGCTGCTCGCCGAGCGCGGCGCCCGGACGGTGGGCGCCGACCTGCACGGCGCCATCGCCGAAGGGCCCTACCCCGTCCGGGAGTTGGACGTCACCGACGGGGCCGCCGTGGAGGAGCTGGTGGCCGAGGTGGAGCGCACGGTCGGCCCGGTGGACGTGCTGGTGAACGTCGCGGGCGTGCTGCGGGTCGGCCCCGCGCTGGAGCTCACCGACGAAGCTTGGCAGCACTCCTTCGCCGTCAACACCACCGGCGTGTTCCACACCTGTCGCGCCGTCGGGCGCCGGATGGCCGGACGCGGCCGGGGCAGCATCGTCACGGTCGGTTCCAACGCCGCCGGGGTGCCGCGCACCGGCATGGCCGCGTACGCCGCCGCCAAGGCCGCCACCGCCATGTTCGTCCGCTGCCTGGGCCTGGAGCTGGCCGGCTCGGGCGTCCGCTGCAACCTGGTCTCCCCCGGCTCCACCGACACCGACATGCAGCGCTCGCTGTGGACCGACCCCGGCGCCGAGCAGCGCGTGCTGACCGGTGACCCGGCGAGCTACCGGGTCGGCATCCCGCTCGGCCGGCTCGCCGACCCCGCCGACGTCGCCGAGGCCGTCGCCTTCCTGGCCGGCGACCGGGCCCGGCACATCACCATGCACGACCTGTACGTCGACGGCGGGGCCACCCTGCGCGCCTGACGCTCCGTCAATCATCTTTTCCTGAAACGTCCTTGACCAGCCAAAGCCCCGGCCGCCCGCCCGGCCGGGCGCCACCACGAAGGGACCCCGATGACCACGGCCTCCGAGCTTCGGCCGCCCGCGGCGGCGACCGGCAGCGACCTGCTGGCCGCCTACCGGTCCGGGCCCGACCGGGCCTTCCTCACCACGCCCACCCGCACTCTGCTGGCCGAGGGCGTGCACCGCGCCGTCGAGGACCCGGCGGCGGCCGCCCGGCTACTGGCCGCGGCCCGGCCCGACGGCGGGCGGCGGCTGCTGGTCGGCGCCATCCCGTTCGCCCCCGGCGCGCCCGCCCGGCTGTTCATACCCGAACGGGTCCGGCAGGCCGGTCCGGTGCCGCCGCCCATCGGCGCGCCGCTGCCCACCGGCCTTGCCGCGGACGGGCGTTGGCACAGCCACCCGGTGCCCGGGCCGGACGGATACCGGGCGGCCGTCGCCGAGGCGGTGCGCCGCCTGGCCGGTGCCGGGCCATTGGAGAAGGTCGTGCTGGCCCGCACCCTGGAGCTGACCGCGCCCGGCGGCGCCGACCTGGGCGCGATGGCGGCCCGCCTGGTGCACCGCGACCCGCACGGCTACACCTTCGCCGTCCCGGCCGGCGGCGCCGCCACCCTGATCGGCGCCAGCCCCGAACTGCTGGTCTCCCGGCGCGGTGACCGGGTGGTGTCCAACCCGCTCGCCGGTTCGGCCGCCCGCAGCGCCGACCCGGCCGAGGACCGGCGGCGCGCCGAGGCCCTGCTGGAGTCCGCCAAGGACCTCGCCGAGCACGCCTTCGTGGTCGACGCCGTCCGGGCCGCGCTCGCCCCGTTCTGCACCGACCTGGCCGTCCCCGTCCGGCCGACCCTGCTGCGCACCGCCGCGATGTGGCACCTGTCCTCCACCGTGACCGGCGTCCTGCGCGCCCCTGCCACCAGCGCCCTCGACCTGGCGCTCGCCCTGCACCCCACCCCCGCGGTCTGCGGCACCCCGACCGCCCTGGCCCGGGACGCCATCGGCGAGTTGGAGCCCTTCGACCGCGGCCTGTACACCGGCGTGGTCGGCTGGGGCGACGAGCGCGGCGACGGCGAATGGGTGGTGACGCTGCGCTGCGCCGAGGCCGACGGCGACCGGCTGCGGCTGTTCGCGGGCGCGGGCATCGTCGCCGCCTCCGATCCGGAGCTCGAACTCGCCGAGACCGCCGCCAAGTTCGGCACCTTCCTGGAGGCCGTCGGCCTGGCCGGCCCGGCCGGTGCCCGATGACCCCCGGCGAGGCCGCCGCCGAGGCAGCTGTCGAGGCAGCTGTCGAGGCAGCTGTCGAGGCGGTGAGCACCCGCCGCTGGTCGGCCCGCCCGCCGGAGCCGGGCCTGCGCCAGCACCCCGCCGGGGACGAACGGCCGGACGAGCGGCCGCAGTTCCGCACCCACCCGATCGCGCCGCAGGGCCCGGAGGACCCGCGATGAGCCCGCACCCCGACGAAGCCGCCGAAGAGCGCGCGCCGGAGCCGCACCCCGCCGAGCTCCACCCCGCCGAGCTTCATCCCACCGAGCAGCACCCCGCCGAGCAGCACCCCGCCGAGCAGCACCCCGCCGAGCTGTACCCCGCCGAGCTGTACCCCATCGAGGTGGCCGCCCGCTGGCGGGCCGCCGGGTACTGGACGGGCGAGCTGCTGGACGCGGGCGTCCGCCGGCACGCCGCCGCCACGCCGGACCGGATCGCCGTCACCGACCGGGCCCGGCAGTGGAGTTACGCCGAACTGGACGCCCGGGCCGACCGACTGGCGGCCGGGCTGGCCGCCCGCGGGCTGCGCCCCGGTGACCGGGTGGTGCTGCAACTGCCCAACGTGGCCGAGTTCTTCGAGGTGTTCTTCGGCGCGCTGCGGGCCGGCGTGGTGCCGGTGCTGGCGCTGCCCGCGCACCGGCGCGCCGAGGTCTCCTACTTCTGCGCGTTCGCCGGGGCCCGGGCGCTGTTCGTACCGGACCGCCACGAGGGCTTCGACCACCGGGAGTTGGCGGCCGAGGTGCGGGCGGCGGTGCCGCAGCCGCCGGAGGTGTTCGTGGTCGGCGAGCCCGGCCCGTTCACGCCACTGGCCGAGCTGCGCGCCCCCGCCGGGGTGCCGGTGCCCGCGCCGCCGCGCTCCGGCGACCTGGCGTTCCTCCAGCTGTCCGGCGGCTCGACCGGCCTGCCGAAACTGATCCCGCGCTGCCACGACGACTACCTGTACAGCGTCCGGGCGTCCGCCGAGATCTGCGAACTCGGCCCGGAAACCGTGTACTTGTGCGCGCTCCCGGCGGCGCACAACTTCCCGCTGTCCTCCCCCGGCACGCTCGGCACCTTCCACGCGGGCGGCCGGGTGGTGCTCGCCCCCGACCCGAGCCCGGCCACCGCGCTCGGCCTGGTCGCACGCGAACGCGTCACCCTGACCGGCGTGGTGCCGCCGCTCGCGCTGGCCTGGGCGAACGCCGCCGAGGCCGACCCGGGCCGGTACGACCTGTCCAGCCTGCGACTGCTCCAGGTCGGCGGGGCCAAGCTCAGCGCGGAGGCCGCCCGGCGGCTCGGCCCGGCGCTCGGCTGCCGGCTCCAGCAGGTGTTCGGGATGGCCGAGGGGCTGGTCAACTACACCCGCCCCGAGGACGACGAGCAGACCGTGCTGACCACCCAGGGCCGCCCGATCTCCCCCGACGACGAGATCCGGATCGTCGACGACGCGGACCGCGACCTGCCCCCCGGCGCGTCCGGCCACCTGCTCACCCGCGGCCCGTACACCATCCGCGGCTACTGGCGGGCGCCCGAGCACAACGCCCGCTCGTTCACCGCCGACGGCTTCTACCGCACCGGCGACATCGTCCGCCGCACCCCCACCGGCCACCTGGTGGTGGAGGGCCGGGCCAAGGACCAGATCAACCGCGGCGGCGAGAAGGTGGCCGCCGAGGAGGTGGAGAACGTCCTGCTGGCCCACCCCGCCGTGCACGACGTCTCGGTGGTCGCCGTCCCCGACGCGTACCTGGGCGAACGCTCCTGCGCGTACGTGATCCTGCGTCCCGCCGCGCGGCGGCCCCGGCCGGTCGAGCTGAAGGCCTTCGTCCGGGCCGCCGGGCTGGCCGAGTTCAAGGTCCCGGACCGGGTGGAGTTCGTGGCGGCGTTCCCGTCCACCGGCATCGGCAAGGTCAGCAAGAAGGACCTGCGCGCCGC
This sequence comes from Kitasatospora sp. NPDC088134, assembly GCF_044741705.1. Classification (NCBI taxonomy): domain Bacteria; kingdom Bacillati; phylum Actinomycetota; class Actinomycetes; order Kitasatosporales; family Streptomycetaceae; genus Kitasatospora; species Kitasatospora sp. NPDC088134. The sequence goes on from NZ_JBIUTD010000017.1 coordinate 122,068, forward strand.
CAACTGATGATTCCCGCAGGCCCGTTCACCGAGAAAGGCTTCCGCTCCCCATGGCCCTGCCCGCCATCGCCCCGTACGAACTGCCGACCGAGCTGCCGCCGCGCCGCGTGCCCTGGCGGGTCGACCCGGGGCGCGCCGCCGTCCTGGTGCACGACCTGCAGCACTACTTCCTGGACGCGTTCCCGGCCGCCGGGCCGCCGCTGGAGCCGGTGCTCGCCAACGCCGCGCGCATCCTGGCCGCCGCCCGGGCGGCCGGGCTGCCGGTGTTCCACTCGCACCAGCGGGGCGGGCAGAGCGCCGAACAGCGCGGCCTGCAACTGGACTTCTGGGGCCCCGGCCTGCCCGCCGAGGAGCGCGCGCAGGCCGCGCCCGCGCCCGTCGCGCCCGTCCCCGGCGACCGGCACGTGCGGAAGTGGAAGTACAGCGCCTTCGTCCGCACCGAGCTCGCCGAGCAGCTCGCCGAGCTCGGCCGCGACCAGCTGGTGATCGTCGGCGTGTACGCCCACATCGGCGTGCAGCTGACCGCCGCCGACGCCTGGCAGCGCGACCTGCAGGCGTTCGTGGTCGCCGACGCGGTCGCCGACTTCTCCGCCGAGCAGCACCGCGAGGCGCTGCGCTGGGTAGCCGGCAAGTGCGCCGTCGTCCTGGACACCGCCGAGCTGCTGGAGACCGTCGAGTGACCGCCGCCGAGGGTAGGTTGGTCGCCGACCGGGTCACCCTCCGGTACGGCGACCGGCCGATCGCCAGTGAGCTGACCGTCGCCGTCCCCGACCGCTCCTTCACCGTGGTGGTCGGGCCGAACGCCTGCGGGAAGTCCACCCTGCTGCGGGCCTTCGCCCGGCTGCTGAAGCCCAGCGCCGGGCGGGTGCTGCTCGACGGCGAGCAGATCGCCGCCCTGCCCGCCAAGCAACTGGCCCGCCGGCTGGGCCTGTTGCCGCAGTCCTCGACCGCGCCGGACGCGATCACCGTCGCCGACCTGGTCGCCCGCGGCCGCTACCCGCACCAGGGGCTGCTGCGGCAGTGGTCGGCCGAGGACCGGCGGATCGTCTCCGAGTCGATGACCGCCACCGACGTCGAGGCGCTCGCCGACCGCTTCGTGGACGAGCTCTCCGGCGGTCAGCGCCAGCGGGTCTGGCTGGCGATGGCGCTCGCCCAGCAGACTCCGCTGCTGCTGCTCGACGAACCCACCACCTTCCTCGACCTCGCGCACCAGGTGGAGGTGCTCGACCTGTGCGCCCGGCTGCACCGCGAGCAGGGCCGCACCCTGGTCGCGGTGCTGCACGACCTCAACCAGGCCGCCCGGTACGCCACCCACCTGATCGCGCTGCGCGACGGCGCGGTGGTCGCCGAGGGGCCGCCCGGCGAGATCGTCACCGCCGAACTCGTCGAGCGGGTCTTCGACCTGCCCTGCCAGGTGATCGCCGACCCGCAGACCGGCACCCCGCTGGTCGTCCCGCTCGCCCCCGGCCGCCGGTGACGCCCGTCCTGGCGGCGCCCGTCGCCGTCCGCACCGACTCCCGGGACGCCGGGGCGCTGTACGCGCTGTCGCTGCCGTTCCTCCGCTCGGGCGCGCTGCGCGCCCGCACCCCGGACGACTACCGGTGCGCCGCGGACACCTTCCTGGTGGTCCGCGGCGCCGCCGGGCTCGACGCCTGCGCCGCGCTGCGGGTCCTCGCCCCCGAACCCGGCCACCCCGCGACCGGCGTCCTGCACAACCTGTGCGTCCGGGTGGACCGGCAGAACCTGGGCCTGGGCGGCGTCCTGATCACCGCCGTGCTGGCCGAGGCCCGCCGGTCCGGGCTGCGCGCCGTCCTCGCCGCGACCGTCACCGACGGCACGCCCTTCCGCCGCCACGGCTTCACCGAGATCCCGCCCGCCGCCGCGCCCCCGTCCTGGACCGCCACCCTCGACCCGGCCCGCCGCGCCCGGGTCTTCCGCCGCCTCCTCACCCCCTGACGGCACCCCCTGACGGCACCCCCTGACGGCCGAAAAGCCGTTGCCCGCCGCCCGGACCGGCCCCACCATGTGGGGGTCCGACCCGACCCCGCCACGGAAAGCGAGCCGCCCCACCCATGCCGACCCCTTCGGGATTCGAGTACCAGCAGCGCCCGGACGGCACCGTCCTGATCCTGCACCGCGGCCGCCCCGCCGGCACCCTCCGCGGCAACCGCGCCGACCGGTTCCTCGCCGAAGCCGAATCCGGCGACCCCCAACTCGTGATGGCCCGCTGGACGGGCAACTACAAACGCGGCAACGAACGCACCGCCAAGCACCACCCCCGCAACACCACCCGCTGACGCCCCGTCAACCGCCCGGCGGAACGTCCGGAACATCCGGGGCGTCCGGAACGTCCGGAACATCCGGGGCGGGCAGGGGGTGGCGGTGGTACTGGGGGTCGGGTGGGCCGGAGGCGAGCAGGTTCTCGTCCAGGCCGTTGACGATGCGCAGGGTGCTGCCGTCGGTGAAGGTGAACTCGACGGCGACGGTGCCCGCGGCGAGGTCGCGGCGGTCGGTCGGGCGCCACTCCAGGAGGGCGGTCTCCAGCAGCTGCCGGCCCAGGAAAGGGGCGAGACGGTCGTCGGTGCGGGACCAGACCGGGGTGAGTTCGAACCACTCCCAGCCGGTGATCGGGGCGGAGGTGTCGATCGCGTCCCAGCCGAGGTGCAGTTCGTCGAGTTTCCAGTGGCAGATCTCGACCTGGCGGCCGTCGAACTCCAGCACCACCGGGCAGTCCGCGTACCCGTCGCCGTCCTCGGCGAAGCGGACCACCGCGAAGCCCGTCAGCCGTCGGCCGGCCAGTGCGGCGAGCCGGGCCCCGTGTGCTGCCCGTACTGCGGCGAGGCCGACCAGCGGCACTCGCTCGAACCCCGTGATTCCCATGTCCACGGGCCCGAGTCTGCCAGCCGACCGGGGTGCGGCATGATCGGGGGATGGTGGACGTGAGCGAGGCGGCGGAGGTCCGGGCGTTCTGGGGCGGGTTGGGGCTGCCCGGGCTGGTGGACGTGCACACGCATTTCATGCCGGAGCGGGTGCTCCGGAAGGTCTGGGAGTACTTCGACGCGGCCGGGCCGCTGATCGGGGACCGCGGGTGGCCGATCACGTACCGGCGCGGGGAGGCGGAACGGACGGCGCTGCTGCGGGAGTTCGGGGTGCGGGCGTTCACCGCGATGCTGTATCCGCACAAGGCGGGGATGGCGCGCTGGCTGAACGGCTGGGCGGCGGAGTTCGCGGCCCGGACGCCGGACTGCCTGCACACCGCGACGCTGTTCCCGGAACCCGGCGTCGAGGAGTACGTCCGGGAGGCGCTGGAGGCCGGGGCGCGGGTGTTCAAGGCGCACGTGCAGGTCGGCGGGTACGATCCGGCGGACGCGCAACTGGACGGCGCCTGGGGGCTGTTGGCGGAGGCCGGGACGCCCGTGGTGATCCACTGCGGGTCGGGGCCGGCACCGGGGAAGCACACCGGGCCGGAGCCGGTCGCCCGGGTGCTGGCCCGGCACCCGCGGCTGTGCCTGGTGGTCGCGCACCTGGGCATGCCCGAGTACCGGGAGTTCCTGGACCTCGCCGAGCGGTACGAACGGGTGCACCTGGACACCACGATGGCGTTCACCGACTTCACCGAGGACCTCCTGCCGTTCCCGCCCGCGCTGCTGCCCCGGCTCGCCGCGCAGGGCGACCGGGTGCTGCTCGGCACCGACTTCCCCAACATCCCCTACCCGTACCTGCACCAGCTGCGGGCGTTGGAGCGGCTCGACCTGGGCGCGGACTGGCTGCGCGCGGTCTGCCACCACAACGGCGCCCGGCTGTTCGGCCTCTGAACGCAGGGGAGTTCAGGCGGTGCGCCGCCACTGGCGGGCGATCAGCCAGAGCAGGTAGCCGCCGCCGACCACGCCCGTCAGGACGCCGACGGGCAGCTGGGTGGGCGCCAGCAGCCGCTGCGCGGCCAGGTCGGAGAGGGCGAGCAGCAGCGCGCCGAGCAGCGCCGAGCCGAGCAGGTTGGGGCCGGTGGTGCGGGTGAGGCGTCGGACGGCCTGCGGGGCGATCAGCGCGACGAACGGGACGGGGCCGGCCGCGGCGGTCGCGGCGGCGGTCAGCCCGACCCCGATCAGCACCAGCCACAGCTGCACGGCCTCGGTGCGGACGCCGAGCGAGGCGGCGGTGTCCTGGCCCATCTCCAGCATCCGCAGCGGCCGCCCGAGCAGCACGGCGGCGGGCAGCAGGAGCAGCAGGGCCAGCGCCATCGGCGTGCAGTGCTCCCAGCCGCGGGCGTGGAGGCTGCCGGTGAGCCAGACGGTGGCGCTCTGCGCGTCGCCGAACGAGGCCCGGGCGATCAGGTAGGAGTTGAGCGAGGCGAGCAGCGCGGAGACGCCGATGCCGACCAGGACCAGCCGGTAGCCGTGGGTGCCGCCGCGCCGGGCCAGCAGGTACACCAGCAGCGAGGTGGCGAGGCCGCCGACGACGGCGCCGCCCGCGACGGTGGCGGCGCTGCCGCCGATCAGCAGGATGACGGCGAGCGCGCCGGTCGCCGAGCCGACGGTGAAGCCGATCACGTCGGGGCTGCCGAGCGGGTTGCGGGCCAGGGTCTGGAACAGCGCCCCGGCCAGGCCGAGCGCCGCGCCGACCAGCAGCGCGGTGAGCAGCCGGGGCAGCCGGACCTCCATGACGATGTACCGGTCGGCGCGCCGCCCGCCGCCGCCGAGGACGTCGAGCACGTCCCGGACGGGCAGCGGGTAGTCGCCGGCGGTCAGCGTCCAGGCGGCGGTGCCGAGCAGGGCGAGCAGCAGGACGGCTGCGACCAGGGCGGCGCGCGGATGCCAGCGCACCGAGCGGCCGCCGGGCAGCGGCAGCGCGCGCAGCGGGACGGCGGCCGGGGCGCGGTCGGTTGACGGTGCGTCAAGAAACTTGGCAGTACTCACAGTTGGGCGATCCTCCGGCCGCGGACCAGCGCGATGAAGAGCGGGGCGCCGAGGAAGGCGGTGACCACGCCGACCTGGAGTTCGGCGGGGCGGAGCAGCAGCCGGCCGAGGACGTCGGAGGCGAGCAGCAGGACGGGGGCGAGCACGCCGGAGAGCAGCATGATCCAGCGCTGGTCGGGGCCGCAGAGGTGGCGGGCGAGGTGCGGGACGGCGAGGCCGACGAAGGCGATCGGGCCGACGGCGGCGGTGGCGGCGCCGCACAGCAGGGTGATGGCGAGCAGGCCGAGGGCGCGGGTGCGGGCGGGGCGGGCGCCGAGGGCGTGGCCGGTGTCGTCGCCGAGGGCGAGCGCGTCGAGCGGGCGGCCGAGCAGCAGGGCGAGGACGGCACCGACGGCGAGGAACGGCAGCACCTGGCCGAGGACGGGGGCCTCGACGCCCGCGAAGGTGCCGACCTGCCAGTAGCGGAAGCGGTTCAGGGTGAGCGGGTCGAGCAGGACCAGCGCGTTGACGAAGGCGGTGAGCACGGCGGTGACGGCGGTGCCGGCCAGTGCGAGCCGGGCGGGGGTGGCGGCGGCGCGCCCGCCGCCGAGGAGCTGCACGACCAGGGCGGCGACGGCGGCGCCGAGCAGCGCGAACCAGACGAAGGCGGCGAAGGTCCGCAGCTCGAACAGGGCGGTGCCGGCGGCGACCGCGGCGGCGGCGCCGCCGTTGATGCCGAGCAGGCCGGGGTCGGCGAGCGGGTTGCGGGTCAGGGCCTGCATCAACGCGCCGGAGAGGCCGAGGGCGGCGCCGACGGCGATGCCGAGCAGGGTGCGCGGGAGGCGCGAGTGGTGGACGGCGATCCAGTCCTCGGAGGCGGGTTCGCGGTGCAGCAGGACGTGCAGGACCTGTCCGGGGGCGATCGCGCGGGCGCCGACGGCGAGCGAGAGGACGGCGAGGACGGCCAGCAGCGCGAGTGCCCCGAGCAGCCAGGCGGTGCGGCGGCCCGCGCTCGCGGCCGGGGCCCGGCGCCGGGGAGCGGGCGGGTCGGCCGGGGCGGACGCCGCCTGCGGCCCGGTGCTCGGGGCGGTTCGGGTGGGCCGGGGGCGCTCGGCGGTCGCGTCGAGTCGCTCGGTGGGCTCGTCAAGTCGCCCGGCGCGCGGGGCGGTTCGGGGGTGCTGGGTGCTCATGCGTGCGGGGTGTGCTCGTCCTCGTGGTGGTCGTGGTTGGCGGTGCCGCGCTTCCAGTAGCCGTCCACGTCGACCTGGTCGCGGGTCAGGCCGCGGTCGTTGCGCAGGTGGCGGCGGATCGGGCGGAGCGTGTTCGCCTCGCCGGCGACCCAGGCGAAGCCCAGGCCCGGGGGCAACTCGGCGGCGCGGACGGCGCGTTCGAGGTGGTCGGTGGTGCCGGGTTCGGCGTCGCCGCGGTGCAGCCAGACCACGGTGGCGTCGGCGGCGGTGGCGAGCGGCTGCTCGTCCGCGGGGCCGGGGACCTCGGCGAAGGCGAGCGCCTTCGCGCCGGCCGGGAGGGCTTCGAGCCAGCGGGCCAGCGCGGGCAGCGCGGTCTCGTCGGCGCCGAGCAGGTACCAGTCGTGGACGAGGTCGATCTGCTCGGAGCCGCGCGGCCCGAACACGCCGAGTTTCATGCCGGGTCGGGCGGCGGCGGCCCAGCCGGAGCCGACGCCGGTGCCGTGCAGCACCATGTCGATGTCGAGTTCGCGGGCCTCGCGCCGGTAGTGCCGGATCGTGTAGTCGCGGGTGATCGGCTCGACCGGGGCGTCCATCCAGGTGTCGTTCTCGACCAGGGGTTCGGTGGGCAACTCCTGGCCGGGCGCGGCGAAGCAGAGCTTGACGTGGTCGGTGGGGGCCTGTTCGCAGAAGCCCTCCAGCGCGTCGCCCGCGAAGGTGACCCGGACCGTGCCGGGGGTGACCCGTTCGACCCGCTTGACCTCCAGGAGGCGGTACTTGAGCGGGTGGCGGACGATCCGCATCCGGGGCGGCGCGGCGGTGGTGGTCATCTCGGTCAGCCCATTCGGTCGGTGGTGGCCGGAACAGCCGGACGCCGCCGGGCCGGCCCCGGGCAGAACGGCACGGGGGGACGGCGCGGCGGCGTCGGGCGAACGCCTGAAGATTAGGCTAGCCTAACCTTTTTTTCGTGGCCAGAGCGAACCGGGGGTGACGTTCCCTCAGCCGCCGCTTCGGAACGGCCGTCCGCGACGACCTCGCCGTCGGCCAGGCGGACCACCCGGGGCAGGCGGGCGATGGTCGCGGGCCGGTGCGCCACCACGATCAGCGTGCAGTCGGCGTGCAGCTCGTCCAGGGCGTGCTCCAGCCGGGCCGCGGTGCCGGGGTCGATGTCGGCGGTGGCCTCGTCCAGCACCAGCACCGCCGGGTCGGCCAGCACGGCGCGGACCACGCCGAGGATCTGCCGCTCCCCCGCCGACAGCCGGGAGCCGCGCTGCCCGACCTCGGTGTCCAGGCCGCCGAGCCCGTCCAGCCACGGCGTCAGGCCGAGCCGGGCGACGGCCCGTTCGATCGCGGCCCGGTCCGGCGCGCCCCGCACCAGGGCCAGGTTCTCCGCGACGGTGCCGGTGACCAGCCGGACCTCCTGCGGGACCAGCACGATCCGGCGGCGCAGCTGCTCCTCGGGGATCGCGGCGAGCGGCGTCCCCGCGAACCGGACCTCGCCGGCGTCCGGCCGGTACAGGCCGCAGAGCAGCTTGGCCAGCGTGGTCTTGCCGGAGCCGGTCTCGCCGACCAGGCCGGTGCGGCTGCCCGCCGGGAAGGCCAGGGTGACGCCGTGCAGCGCCCGGCCGTCCGCGCGGTAGCCGAAGTCGAGGCCCGCGCACCGCAGTTCACCGCGCTCGGGCAGCTCCTCGACGGGGGCCGGGACGGCGGCGGGCGCGGTGGCGGCCAGCAGGTCCAGCAGCCGGGCCAGGCCGGTGCGGGCGGTGGCGACCTCGCCGACCAGCTGGGACAGGTCGGTGCAGGAGTCGAACAGGTTGCGGCTCGCCACCACGAACACCACCACGGTGCCGACGCCCACCGCGTCCCGGGTGACCAGCAGGCCGCCGACGGCCAGCAGCGCCACCAGGGCCAGGCCCTCGGCCAGGCTGACCAGGTCGATCCGGTTCTCCACCCGCAGCGCCCGCCGGGCGGCCCGCACCGCGTGCCGGTTCTCCCGGTCGAAGCGCACCGTCCAGCCGGCCAGGCCGCGCGAGGTCTGCAACGCCTCCCGGGCCGTCAGCGTCTCGGTGAAGGTCGCCGCGACGGTCGCCTCCGCGCTCGCCTTCCCGCCGAACGCGGACGCGGCGTCCCGCTGGAACCAGCGGGTGACCAGCAGCGCGGGCGGCAGGAACACCACCAGCTGGACCAGCAGCAACTGCCAGGAGTACCCGGCCAGTACGGTCAGCGTGAACCCGAGGGTCGCCACCGCCGACACCAGGTTGCGCAGGTGCAGCCGGACGAACGCGGCCAGCGCGGCGACCTCGCCGGTGGCCCGGCGCAGCAGGTCACCGCTGCGGTGCGTCTCCAGGAACCGCAACGGCGCGGTCGCCAGGTTCTCCACGGCCCGCTCGCGCAGGGTGCGGACCACGTCCTCGCCGCTGCGGATCAGCAGCAGCTCGCCGACCCGGGCCAGCACCAACTGGGCGGCGGCGAGGACGGCGAGCAGCACGACGGCCAGACCGAGCCGCCCCCGGTCCTCGTCCAGCAGCGCGTCGGTGGCCACCCCGACCAGCGGGGCGACGGCCACCAGCGCCGCCGAATCCGCCAGCCCCACCCCGAGCGCCACCCCCAACCGGAGCCGGTGCGGCCGCAGGAACGGCAGGGCCCGCCGCAGCACCCCGCGCTCGTCGGCCTCCTCGCGCAACAGCGGCTGTTCAGCCATGGACGGCCTCCGGAAGAACGGGACGGACGGACCCGGACAGCAGGCTGCCTGCGGCGCCAACGGCCGAGGACGGAGAACCGGGGCGCTGCCGCCCGCCGCGGGCGCAAGGGCCGCCGATCGGCGTCGGGTGCGCCGGGCCCGCGCAGCGGATGCCGCGTGTGCAACGGGTGGCGCCCGCGCAGCGGGTACCGCCTGCGGCGCGGACGAAGCCGGCAGGCCGGAGCGCTTCGCCGCGGGCGTCGGTGGTGGGGGGCTCAGCCACGGGGGGCCTCCGTGGGGGTCGGGGTGGCGGGGGCGTGCAGGTGGACGGTGCGGTCGGCGGCGGCCAGGACGGCGGGGCGGTGGGTGGCGAAGAGCAGGGTGCGCCGGCCGGCGGACCAGTGGCGGAGGCGGTCCAGGACCAGGGCCTCGGTGGTGGTGTCGAGGGCGGAGGTCGCGTCGTCGAGCAGCAGGACGGCGGGGTCGCCGAGCAGGGCGCGGGCGATCGCCAGCCGCTGGACCTGGCCGCCGGAGAGCGCGGTGCCGCCCTCGCCGAGTTCGGTGGCGTAGCCGTCCGGCATCACGGCGAGCTGGTCGTGCAGGGCGGCGGTGCGGCAGGCGTCCTCCAGTGCGCTCTGCGGGAGGTCGCGGCCGAGCCGCAGGTTGTCGGCGACGGTGCCGGAGAGCAGCACCGGCCGCTGCGCGACGTACGCGATCCGGGTCCGGACCCGGTCCAGCGCGGCGGCGCGCAGGTCGACGCCGCCGTAGCGGACGGTGCCCGCGTCGGGGTCGTCGAGCCGGACGCCGAGCCGCAGCAGGGTGCTCTTGCCGGCGCCGGTGGCACCCGAGAGAGCGACGAACTCGCCTGCCGCGACGGTCAGTTCGACCGGCCCGAGGACGTCCTTGCCGTCCCGCCGGGCGCGCACGCCGGTGAACTCCAGCGGGCCCGCGGCCGGGAGGTCGACGGGGGCGGCGGGGTCGGCGACGGTCGCGCCGATGGAGAGCGCCTCGTCGATCCGGGCGGCCGCGACGTCGGCCTGGCCGCGTTCGAGCAGCCGGTCGACCAGGACCCGGGTGGCGAGGGTGACGATGGCCATCCAGGAGGTGAAGGCGACCAGCCCGCCGACACTGAGCCGCCCGTCCAGGACGGCGAGGCCGCCGAGACCGACGCCCGCGGCGACGGCCAGTCGCGGGACGAGCGGGGCGACGGCGGCCCAGGACGCCTCGACCCGGGCGGCGGTGACGGTGCGTCGGGTGACGTCGGCGCTGGCGGCGTGGTGCCGGTCGACCAGCGGGCGGTGGCCGCCGGTGCCGCGCAGGCCGGTGCCGAGCTGGAGCAGGTCGGCGACGGCGTCGGCGCGGGCGCCGTGCGCGGCGGCGAGGTCGGCGGAGGCGGTGGCGAAGCGGCGCGGGTAGTGCAGGTTGACCCAGACCAGGAACGGCAGGGTGGCCAGGGTGACCAGCAGCAGGCTCGGGTCGAGCGCGCCGATCGCGGGCAGCACGGTGAGGAAGGTGGTGCCGAGCACCACCCAGATCGCCAGGCCGTGCACCCACTCGCGGACCAGGTCGGTGTCCCGGGTGGCGCGCATCGCCAGGTCGCCGTGGCCGCGGGCAGCGAGCGCGGCCCGGTCCAGCCCGGACAGGTGCCGCAGCAGCCGGCCGCGCAGGTCGGCGCCGACCTTGGCGTCCGCGTACCCGGCCCAGTACTGCCAGCCGTACAGGCCGGCGAACTGGACCAGCGCGGCGAGCGCGGTCGCGGCGGCCCAGCGCGCCAGCGCGCCGCCGTCGTGCTTCTGCAGCCCCTCGTCGAGGGCCTGCTGCACGCACCAGGGGACGGCGAGCAGCGCGAGTTGGCGGACGCCAGCGGCGGTCATCGCGGCGGCGACGGTGCCGCGGTGCGGGCGCAGTGCGCCGCGCAGCAGGGCCTTGGCGCGGCGGCGGCGCTCCGGGGAGAGCGCGGTCGGCGGCAGGTCCTCGTCGGCGAGTCGCTCGGCGTCCGCGTGCTCGGCGGTCGGGTCGGCGGCGGGGGCTGGCTGGTGGGTGCTCACGGCGTTGGCCATCCGTCGGTCGGCGGGAGGTGCGGCGGAGGGGACGACCCCGGTGGTGCCGGGCCGTCCCCTCCGGCGGCGGTCGGGTCAGGAGGTGCGGGCGACCAGGCTCGCGGGGCGCAGGTCGGTCCAGTGGGCGTCGATCCACGCGGTGGCGCCCTCGCGGGTGTCCTCGCCGTGCACGGTCCGCCAGCCGGCCGGGACCTCGGCGAACGCGGGCCACAGCGAGTGCTGGTTCTCGTCGTTGACCAGGACCAGGTAGCGGGCGTCGTCGTCCTCGAAGGGGTTGGTGGCAGCCATCGGAGTCTCTCCTCGAAGGGGTGGGGATGGGTGGGAAAGCCGGGGTCAGGCGGAGCAGGACGGTGCGTCGCCGAGGGCGGCGCCGACCAGCCGGTCGACCAGGAACTCGGCGAGGGCCGAGACGGTGGGCCGGGTCAGCAGGTCGGGCAGGCGCAGGTCCCCCTCGAAGTCGGCGCGCAGGCGCTGGAGCAGTTCCATCGCCAGCAGGGAGTGGCCGCCGAGGTCGAAGAAGTTCTCGTCGATGCCGACCTCGGGCAGGCCGAGCACCTCGGCGAACGCCGCGTGCACCGCCCGCTCGCTCGGGTAGCGCGGGGCGCGCCGTTCGCCGCCGGTGGTGAAGTCCTCGGCCCGGGGCGCGGGCAGCGCCTTGCGGTCGAGCTTGCCGTTGACGGTCAGCGGCAGGGCGTCCAGGACCACGAAGGCCGCGGGCACCATGTACTCGGGCAGCCGGGCGGCCAGCGTACGACGGATCGCAGCGGCCTCGATAAGGGTACCCTCACCTGCGACCAGGTAGGCGACCAGGCGCTTGACGCCCGGGGTGTCCTCGCGGACCACGACCGCCGCCTGTGCCACGTCCTGATGTGCGCTCAGCGCGTCCTCGACCTCGCCGGGCTCGACCCGGTAGCCGCGGATCTTGACCTGGTCGTCGGCGCGGCCGAGGAAGTCCAGCAGCCCGTCCTGTCGCCACCGGACGACGTCGCCGGTGCGGTACATCCGGGAGCCCGGGGTGCCGAAGGGGTCGGCGACGAAGCGCTCGGCGGTCAGGCCGGGGCGGTTGAGGTAGCCCCGGGCCAGGCCGACGCCGCTGACGTACAGCTCACCAGGAACGCCGACCGGGACGGGGCGCAGGTGGGCGTCGAGGACGTGCGCCACGGTGTTCCAGATCGGCCGGCCGACGGTGGCGCTGGCGGAGTCGAGTGTGCCGCCGCCGAGCGTGTTGATGGTGTACTCCGTCGGCCCGTACAGGTTGTAACCCATCACGCCCGGGGTGTCCCGCAGCTTCGACCACAGCGTCTCGGCCACGGCCTCACCGCCGAGCAGCACCAGCACCGGGCGGTGCCGATCCTCGTCCAGCAGTCCCTGATCGACCAGCGCCTGCGCGTAAGAGGGTGTCACGTTGATGACATCCACCAACTGTTCGGCGCAGTAGGCCGCGAGGGCTTCCGCGTCACGGCGCAGGGCTTCGTCGAGGACGTGCACCTCATGGCCCTCGACCAGCCAGAGCAGTTCCTCCCACGACATGTCGAAGGAGAACGACACCGTGTGCGCGATCCGCAGCCGACGCCCGCCGGCCGAGGCCACCACCGGGTCGAAGATCGCCTCGCGGTGGTTCAACTGCATGTTGGTCAGGCCGCGGTAGGGCGTCACCACTCCCTTCGGTCGACCCGTCGAACCCGATGTGAAGATCACGTACGCGGCGGCGTCCGGCTCGTACGGCACCCGGTAGGGGGTGTCGGGGAGCACGGCGAGTTCGGCCTCGACCACCGGGTCGTCCAGCAGCAGGCGGGGCACGCCCGGGGTGAACGGCATCCGCGCTTCGGCGGCCCGGTCGGTGACCAGGAGGACGGGCGCGGTGTCCTCCACCATGAACGCCAACCGGTCGGCGGGGTAGTCGAGTTCGAGCGGCAGATACGCCGCACCCGCCCGCAGGACCGCGAACAACGCCGCCACCATGTCCAACGAACGCGGCAACCCCAACGCCACCACCCGCTCCGGACCGGCCCCCCGCGACGCGAACAACCGCGCCAACCGGTCCACCCGCGCATCCAGTTCGGCATACGTCCACGACTCGGACCCGAACACCAACGCCGTCTCACCCGGCACCGAAGCCGCCCGCTCCGCCAACAACTCCGCCACCGAAGCCGACGGCAACCCACGACCCGTCGCCGCCCACTCCCCCAGCAGCTTCCTTTCGCCGTCGGTCAGGACGTCCAGGGCGCCGACCCGGCGGTGCGGGTCGGCCGCCACCTGGGCGAGGACGGCGAGCAGGCGCTCGACCAGGGCCTCGGCGGTGGTGCGGTCGTAGCGGTCGGCGGCGTACTCGAAGGCGATGTCGATCTCCTCGGCCGAGGAGGTCTCCTCGAAGTTGAAGTCGAGTTCGAACTTCGCCGCGCCCAGCTCGAACGGCACGATCCGGCTCTCCAGGCCGAGCAGCCGCCCGGCCTGCCCGTCGTTGTGCTGGTAACCCAGCATCACCTGGAACAGTGGGTGGCGGCCCGGCACCCGGGGCGGGTTCAGGTCCTCCACCAGGCGGTCGAACGGCAGGTCCTGGTGGGCGAAGCCGGCCAGGTCGAACTCCCGTACCCGGCCGAGGAGTTCGGCGAAAGTCGGGTCGCCGCCCAGGTCGGTGCGCAGTACCACCGTGTTGACGAAGAAGCCGACCAGGCGGTCCAGACCGCTGTCCGCGCGGCCCGCGACGGGTGCGCCGAGCGGGATGTCCTCGCCCGCGCCGAGCCGGTGCAGCAGGGTGGCGACGGCGGCCCGCAGCACCATGAAGGTCGTGGTGCCGGTGGCCCGGGCGGCGGCCCGCAGGCCCCGGTAGACGGCCGGCGGCACCTGGGCGTGCACGGTGTCGCCCCGGTACCCGGCGGCGGGGGTGCGCGGGTGGTCCAGCGGCAGCGCCAGCTCCTCCGGAAGTCCCGCCAACGCCTTTCGCCAGTAGGCGAGTTGTCGGCTGTGCAGGCTGTCGGGATCGGCGGGGTCGCCGAGCAGTTCCCGCTGCCAGCGGGTGTAGTCGGCGTACTGCACGGGCAGCGGCGCGAGCGCCTCCCCGGCGTAGGCGGCGGTCAGGTCCTCGACGAACGGCAGCATCGACCACTCGTCGCCCGCGATGTGGTGGAACAGCAGCACCAACACGTGGTCCTCGGGCCCGAGTTCGAGCACGGTGACGCGCAACGGACGCTCCGTCGCCAGGTCGAAGCCGCGCCGGACGGCGGCCTCGACCGCCGCGTCCAGGCCGGCCTCGGTGACGGGCCGCAGCTCGATCGCCTCCTGGTGCGGCGGCGCGTCCAGCAGGTGCTGGAACACCGAGCCGTCGCGCTCGGTGAAGACGGTGCGCAGGCTCTCGTGCCGGGTGCTGACGGCGCGCACGGCGGTGCGCAGCGCGTCGGTGTCGAGCGGGCCGGCGACCCGGACCACCAGCGGCACGTTGTAGGTGGCGCCGTCGCCGTCCAGGTTCTGCAGGAACCACATCCGGCGCTGGGCGTGCGAGAGCGGCAGGTCGGCGGGCCGGTCCCCGCGGGTCAGCGCGGGGCGGGCCTCGCCCGGGCCGTCCAGGCGCAGCGCCAGGTCGGCGGGCGTCGGGGCCTCGAACAGGTCACGGACCGTCAGGGCGCCGCCGAGCAGGGCGCGGACCTTGGCGACCAGGCGGGCGGCGAGCAGCGAGTGGCCGCCGAGGTCGAAGAAGTTCTCCTCCGGACCGACCTCCGCCAGGCCCAGCGCCTCGCCGAACGCGCCGCACAGGATCTCCTCCCGGGCCCCGCGCGGCGCCCGCTCCCCGCCGCCGAGCTGCGGCGCGGGCAGCGCCTTGCGGTCGAGCTTGCCGTTGACGGTCAGCGGCAGCGCGTCCAGCACTACGAAGGCCGCGGGCACCATGTACTCGGGCAGCCGGGCCGCGAGCTGGGCCCGGACCTCGGCGAGGTCCAACTCCGTTGCGGCGGGCACCAGATAGGCGACCAGGCGCTTGACGCCCGGGGTGTCCTCGCGGACCAGTACGGCGGCCTGTGCGACGTCCGGGTGCAGGGTGAGCGCGTCCTCGACCTCGCCCGGTTCGATCCGGTAGCCGCGGATCTTGACCTGGTCGTCGGCGCGGCCGAGGAAGTCCAGCAACCCGTCCCGCCGCCACCGGACGACATCGCCGGTGCGGTACATCCGGGAGCCCGGGGTGCCGAAGGGGTCGGCGACGAAGCGCTCGGCGGTCAGGCCGGGGCGGTTGAGGTAGCCCCGGGCCAGGCCGACACCGCTGACGTACAACTCACCCGGGACGCCGACCGGGACGGGGCGCAGGTGGGCGTCGAGGACGTGCGCCACGGTGTTCCAGATCGGCCGGCCGACGGTGGCGGTGGCGGAGTCGAGGGTGCCGCCGCCGAGCGTGTTGATGGTGTACTCCGTCGGCCCGTACAGGTTGTAGCCCATGACACCCGGGGTCTCGCGCAGCTTCGACCACAGCGTCTCGGCGACGGCCTCGCCGCCGAGCAGCACCAGCACCGGGCGGTGCCGATCCTCGTCCAGCAGGCCGCACTCCACCAGCGCCTGCGCGTAAGAGGGTGTCACGTTGATGACATCCACCAACTGTTCGGCACAGTAGTCGGCCAGCCCCTGGGCGTCGCGGCGCAGCGCCTCGTCGAGGACGTGCACCTCGTGGCCCTCGACCAGCCAGAGCAGTTCCTCCCACGACATGTCGAAGGAGAACGACACCGTGTGCGCGATCCGCAGCCGACGGCCGCCGGCCGAGGCCACCACCGGGTCGAAAATCGCCTCCCGGTGGTTCAACTGCATGTTGGTCAGGCCGCGGTAGGGCGTCACCACCCCCTTCGGCCGACCCGTCGACCCCGACGTGAAGATCACGTACGCGGCGGCGTCCGGCTCGTACGGCACCCGGAACGGCTCGGCGGGCAGGGCGGCCAGTTCGGCGGTCACGGCCGGGTCGTCCAGCAGCAGGGTGACGGGGTGCTCCGGCAGCAGGGCGGCGGCCGTGGAGTCCGTCACCAGCACCACCGGCGCGGTGTCCTCGACCATGAACGCCAACCGGTCGGCGGGGTAGTCGAGTTCGAGCGGCAGATACGCCGCACCCGCCCGCAGCACCGCGAACAGCGCCGCCACCATGTCCAACGAACGCGGCAACCCCAGAGCCACCACCCGCTCCGGACCCGCACCCCGCGACGCGAACAACCGCGCCAACCGGTCCACCCGCGCATCCAGCTCGGCATACGTCCACGACTGGGACCCGAACACCAACGCCGTCTCACCCGGCACCGATACCGCCCGCTCCGCCAACAACTCCGCCACCGAAGCAGACGGCAACCCACGACCCGTCGCCGCCCACTCCCCCAACAACTCCCGCTCCGCGCCGGTCAGCACGTCCAGGGTCCGGACGGGGCGGTCGGGGTCGGCGGTGAGCCGGTCGAGCAGGACGATCAGGCGCTGGGCGTGCTGCTCGACCTCGGGGCGGTCGAAGACGTCCGGGCGGTACTTCCACTCGAAGGTCAGCGCCTCACCGGGGTTGGTGATGAAGATCAGCGGGAAGTGCGCGGCGTCGACGTCCTCGATCTCCCGGACGCCCAGGCGGTCGCGCAGTTCGGCGCGGGTGTCGGCGTCGGCGGGGGTGTTGCGGAGCACCTGGAGGGTGTCGAAGAGGCGACCGAAGCCGGTGCCGCGCTGGATCGTGCCCAGGCCGGTCTGGTGGTGCGGGAGCAAGGCGGCCTGTTCGGCCTGGTGGCGGGCCAGGAAGGCGGCGACGGACTCCGAGCCGTCGAGCACGGCCCGGACCGGGACGGTGTTCAGGAACATGCCGATCGTGCCGTCGATGCCGGGCAGTTCGGCCGGGCGGCCGGAGACGGTGCCGCCGAACACCACGTCCTGACGGTTCGTCAGGCCGCCGAGCAGCAGCGCCCAGGCGCCGGACAGCACGGTGTTCAGGGTCAGGCCACGGATCCGCGCGAACTCGGTGATCCGGCCGCTGAGTTCGGTGCTCAGCCGGGCCGTGACGGAGTGCGGGAGCAGTCCGGCGCGCTCGCGGGCCTGCGGGGCGAGCAGGGTCGGGCCGTCCAGCCCGGCCAGCGCGGCCGTCCAGGCGGCGGCGCCGGCCGCGCCGTCGCGGGCGGCCAGCCAGCGCAGGAAGTCCCGGTAGGGCAGGGCGGGTTCGGGTGCGGGCAGGTCGGCGCAGCGGCCCAGCAGCTCCTGCAGGAACAGGCCGGAAGACCAGCCGTCCCAGAGCAGGGCGTGGTTGGTGACCAGGATGCGCTGACCGCCGCCGGGGGCCAGCACCGAGACCAGGCGCAGCAGCGGCGGCGCGGCCAGGTCGAACCGGGTGGCGGCCTCGCGGGCCGTCAAGGCGGCCAGTTCGGCGGCGAATTCGGCCTCGCCGAGGTGGGAGAGGTCGAGTTCGGTGAGCGGCACGTCCACGGCCCGGGGGACGAACTGCACGGGCCGGTCGGGGCCGGTCGGCAGGAAGCCGGCCCGCAGGTTGGGGTGGGCGTCCAGGACGGCGGCGACGGCGGCCCGCAGGGTGGCGAGCGGCAGGCGGCGGTCCAGCGTGATGACGTCGCGGGCGGTGTACACGTCGACGGCGCCGTCGTCGTAGGCGGCCTCGAACAGCAGGCCCTCCTGGAGCGGGGAGACCGGCCAGATCTCCGCGATCTCCAGGTGCGGGGCGGCGGCCCGGACGGCGGCGTGCTCGGCCGAGGTGGCGGCCGGGAGTTCGGGCAGTTCGGGTGCTGCCCCGGCGGCGCCGCGCCCGTCGGCGAGGGCGGCCAGCGCGGCCGGCGTGCGGCGCTCGAAAACGTCCCGGGGGCTGAGCGCGAATCCTTCGGCGCGGGCCGCGCCGATCAGCCGGATCGAGGAGATCGAGTCGCCGCCGAGGCGGAAGAAGTCGTCCTCGGCGCCGACGGCGGGCAGGCCCAGCACCTCGCCGTAGAGCGCGCAGAGCAGTTCCTCGGTGGCGGTGGCGGCAGCCCGGGAGCCGGCCGCGCCCGCGTAGGCGAGGCCGTCCTCGGGCAGCGCCGCCCGGTCGAGCTTGCCGTTGACGGTCAGCGGCAGCGCGTCCAGCACGGCGAACGCCGAGGGCACCATGTACTCGGGCAGCCGGGCGGCGAGGTGGGCCCGCACCTCGGCGGGGTCCAACTCCCCGGCGGCGGGCACCAGGTAGCCGACGATCCGGTCCACGGGGCCGCGCCGCAGCAGCACGGCGCTCTGCGCGACGCCCGGGTGTTCGGCCAACGCGGCCTCGATCTCGCCGAGTTCGATCCGGTAGCCGCGGATCTTCACTTGCTCGTCGGCCCGGCCCAGGTAGTCCAGCGCACCGTCGGCGCGGCGGCGCACCAGGTCGCCGGTCCGGTACATCCGGGAGCCCGGCTCGCCGAACGGGTCGGCGACGAAACGGGAGGCCGTCAGCCCCGGCCGGCCCAGGTAGCCGCGCGCCACCTGCACACCGGCCAGGAAGAGTTCACCGGGCGCGCCGTCCGGGACGGGGCGCAGCAGCGCGTCCAGCACGTACGCCCGGCCGCCGGTCAGCGGGCGGCCGACCGTCGGGGTGGCGCTGTCGGCGAGGTCGGCGACCAGGGCGTCCACGGTGAACTCGGTCGGCCCGTAGTAGTTGAGCACGGTGACGCCGGGCTCTTCCCGCAACCTCGTCCGCAGCGCCGTCCACAGCGGTTCGGGCAGGGCCTCGCCGCCCAGCAGCAGCACCGGCGGGCGGTGCTCGCCCGCCAACAGGCCGCTGTCCAGCAGCTGTTGGGCGTAACTGGGGGTGACGTCCAGGGCGTGCACCCGTTCGGCCCGAGTGTACGCCACCACCGCTTCGGCGTCCCGCCGGTCGTCCTCGCCGAGCAGGTGCAGCTCGTGGCCGCCGAGCAGCCAGATCAGCTGCTCCCAGGAGGAGTCGAAGGAGAACGAGGCGGTGTGCAGGGCGCGCAGGCGCGGGTCGCCGGTGGCGGCGAGCGCGGCCGCGAACTCCCGGCCCAGGTGGTCGTGGGCCAGGTTGGCCAGGCCCGCGTGGGCCAGCACGACGCCCTTGGGCCGGCCGGTGGAGCCGGAGGTGTGGATGACGTACGCGGCCTGCGCGGGGTCGATCGGTCCGCCGCGCTCCTCGTCGGTGACGGGTCCGCCGTCCAGGGCGGCGAGTTCGGCCCGGACCGCCGGGTCGTCCAGCAGCACGACGGTGGCGGCCGGGTGCGCGGGCAGCCGGGGCAGCACCGCCGAGGTGGTCAGCAGGACGGCCGGGCGGGCGTCGTCCAGCAGCAACGCGAGGCGCTCGTCCGGGTGGTCGAGGTCCATCGGCAGGTGGGCGCCGCCGGCCCGGAGCACGGCGAGCAGCGCGGTCACGGACTCGGTGGAGCGCGGCAGCGCGAGCGCGACGATCTGCTCCGCGCGCACTCCCCGGGACAGCAGCAGGCGGGCCAACCGGTCGGTGTCGGCGTCGAGTTCGGCGAAGCTCCGCTCGGTGCGGGTCCCGTCCGGGCCGGGGCCGACCAGGGCGCGCAGCGCGGGCTGCTCGGCGGCGCGGGCGCGCAGCAGGTCGTCGATGCCGGGCGCCGGGACGGCGGGCAGCGCCGGGCCGGTCGTCGCCTTCGGGAGGGCGTCCCGTTCGGCGGCCGTCAGCAGGTCGAGGCGGGCCAGCGGGGTGTCCGGGTCGGCGGCGAACGCGGCCAGCAGGCCGAGGAAGCGCTCGGCGACGGCCTGGGCCTCCGCCTGGTCGAACACGTCGGGCCGGTACTCGAGTTCGACCCGCAGGTCCGCACCGGGCAGCAGCGTCAGGCCCAGCGGGTAGTGGGTGGCGTCGCGGGCCCCGAGCCCGGTGACGACCGGGCCGCCCGCCCCCGCCAGCGCCTCCTTGAGCCCGTCGCCGCCACCCCGGTAGTTCTCCACCACCAGCAGCGTGTCGAACAGCGCTCCGCCGACCCCGGCCGCCCGCTGGATCGCGGCCAGGCCGAGGTGCTGGTGATCCAGCAACTCCGCCTGGGCGCGCTGCACTTCGGCGGCGGCCGTGGCAAGGGTCGCGGTGGCGGCCGGGCGCACCCGGACCGGAACGGTGTTGATGAACAGCCCGACCATCGACTCCGCCCCCGGCAGGTCGGCGGGCCGCCCCGAGACGGTGGTGCCGAACACGGTGTCGGTCCGACCCGTCATCGCACCGACCAGCACCCCCCACAGCGTGTACGCCACGTTCCCGAGCGTCAGGCCGCGCCCGCGGACGGCCGCCGCCAGCCGCGCCGTCAACTCCGGCCCCGCGTACCGGGTGATCAGCCCCGGCTCGACGGCACCCGCCCCCGCGACGGCCGGCCCGACCGGGTGCGGCCCCTCGAACCCGTCCAACGCCGCCGCCCAGGCCCGCTCGGCGGCCGCGGTGTCGCGGGTCGCCAGCAGCGCGAGATGATCCCGGTAGGGCCGCACGGGCAGCAGCGCCTCACCCCGGTACAGCGCGAGCAACTCCCGCACCACGATCGGCATCGACCACCCGTCCAGCAGCAGGTGGTGGCAGGTCAGCACCAGGCGGTACCGCTCAACCCCCAACCGCAGCAGGGCGAACCGCAGCAGCGGCGGCGCGTCCAGGTCGAAGCGGCGGCGCCACTCCTCGTCCATCACCGCCTGCACGTCGCCCTCCTGACGCTCCGTCAGATCGACGGTACGCAGCGGGGTCCCGACGGTGCGCTGCACGAACTGCACCACGTCTTGCGGGTCCTCGTACCAGAACCCGGCCCGCAGGTTGGCGTGCCGTACCAGCAGCGCGTCGACGGCCGCCGCGAGGCGGTCCGCCGCGACCTCCCCCGCGAGATCGAGGTACGACTGCACGACATAGACGTCCCGCGCCCCGTCGTCGTACAGCGCGTGGAACAGCAGGCCCTCCTGGAGCGAGGACAGCGGATACACGTCCTCCAGGTCCGAAGGCGCCGCACCGGTCTGCTGCGGGTCGTCGTCGTGCGAGGTGGTGGATTCGCTGCTCATGATCGCTTTCTCGGGGAAGGAGGAAAGGGAGGGGAACTGCTCGACGAAACCGGAACCCTGCGGGAACGCGGCGGTGCTCGCCGCAGGCGGGGTCTCGTGGGGGTGGGTCATCGGGGGCGCCGGGTACGGAGCTTGGACTGGAGGCGGTCGAGCTGGCCCTGTTGCAGGGTGACCAGGGGGAGGTCGGCCGGGGTGAGGGGGGCCGTACGGTGGGTGAGGGTGTCGAGGGCGGTGAGCCAGGCGTCGGTGATCTCGGCGGCCTCGGGTTCCGTCAACAGGGCGGCGGGCCAGGAGAGTTCGACGGCGAGCACAGGGCGGCCGGCCGGGTCGGGGACGATGGCCGCGTCGATCTCCAGGGGGTAGCCGGCGGGGAGTTGGGGGTCCGGTCCGGCCCCGGCCGCCACTGCGGCACGCTCATCGGCCGGGGCGAGCGGCCAGCCGTCCGCGGCGGGCGCGGCCTGGTCGGTGCGGCCCCGGTAGTTGAAGAGCACCGGGGAGGCCGGGGCGGCGGCCAGCAGTGGGGCGGTCTGCGGGTTGAGGTGGCGCAGCAGGCCGTGGCCGAGTCCCTTGTCGGGGGCGGCGCGCAGCTGTTCCTTGACCCGGGCCAGGACGTCGGCCGGCGCGGCCGGGTCGAGCCCGGCCAGGTCGAGCCGGACGGGGTGGACGGTGGTGAACCAGCCGACGGTGCCGGACAGGTCGGGGGTGTGGCCGTCGTGGCCGTCGTGGCCGCCCCGGCCGTGGCCCTCCAGGTCGACCTGGAGGTTCGGTGCGTGGCCGGGCCGGGCAGTGGTCAGGCCCAACACCAGGGCGGTCAGTAGGAGTTCGTCGACGCCGGTGCTCGTGGTGGCGAGCAGCGGGGCGGTGCGCTCCGCCGGGAGGACCCGGCGCAGGGTGCGCAGGGTGGCGACGGTGTCGCGGGCCGGGTCGGCGGTCAGGGCGGCCAGCGGCCCGGCGGGGCCCGCCGTCGCGGTGCGCCAGTACGCCGTCTCGGCGAGGCGGGCCCGCTGCTGGGCGTGGGCGTGCAGGTGCTCGGCCCACGCGCGCAGACCGACCGGCTCGGGTGCGAGGACGGGGCGGCGCCCGGCGGCGGCGTCCCGGTACGCGGCGGCGAGCCTCGGCAGCAGCACCCGCCAGGAGACACCGTCCACGGCGAGGTGGTGGACCGTCAGCAGCAGCCTGCCCGCGGCCCCGTCCCCGGCGTCGAACCACACCGCCCGCACCATCCGCCCGGCCGCCGGGTCGAGCTCCCCGGCCGCCCGGTCCGCCTCGACGGCGAGCTGCGCCGCGCTCGGCCCGCCGGGGGCGTCGACCCGGCGCAGCAGCCCGCCGCCGCCGGCGGGAGCGCCGAGCGGCACGGCCGAGCGACCACTGGGCGCAGCACCCGGCACCGCACCGGCCCGCCCACCGCCGGAGGCACCGAGCGGCGCAGCCACCGGTCCGGCCGAGAGGCCCCCGAGGGCGGCAACCGACACCACCTCGGCCCGCCCGCCCGAAACAGCACCAGCTCCCCCACCGCCGGGAGCGCCGAGCGGCACGGCCGAGCGACCACTGGGCGCAGCGACCGGCACCGCACCGGCCCGCCCACCGC
Source organism: Kitasatospora sp. NPDC088134 (assembly GCF_044741705.1). Classification (NCBI taxonomy): domain Bacteria; kingdom Bacillati; phylum Actinomycetota; class Actinomycetes; order Kitasatosporales; family Streptomycetaceae; genus Kitasatospora; species Kitasatospora sp. NPDC088134. The sequence goes on from NZ_JBIUTD010000017.1 coordinate 144,423, forward strand.
CGGAGGCACCGAGCGGCGCAGCCACCGGTCCGGCCGAGAGCCCCCCAAGAGCGGCAATCGACACCACCTCGGCCCGCCCGCCCGAAACAGCACCAGCTCCCCCACCGCCGGAGGCACCGAACGGCGCAGCCGCACCCGCCGGCCCGACCGGCCGTGCGTCGGCCGGCGTCGCGTCCCCGTCCAGCAGGCCGAGTTCGGCGGTCGGGACGGTCTCCTGGGTCCACAGGCCGTCGGTGGTGTCGAGGCGCAGCCGCAGTGCGGGGTGGGCGTCGATCAGGGCGAGCAGGGCGGTGCGCAGGGCGGTCGGGTCCAGGCCGGCGGGGGTGGTGAGCAGGACGGACTGGTTGAACCGGCCGATCGGGCCGCCGCGTTCGCGCAGCCAGTGCACGACGGGGAGCAGCGGGACCGGTCCGTCAGCCGGAAGGGCCGCGGGGGCTGCCGGGGGTGCGGTGGGGGCGCCGAAGGCGGCGGCCAGCGCGGCGGGGGTGGGGTGCTGGAAGACGTCCTTCGCGGTGATGGCGTACCCGGCAGCCTTGGCGCGGCTGACGAGTTGGAGCGAGACGATGCTGTCGCCGCCGAGCGCGAAGAAGTTCTCCTCGGGGCCGACCTCGGGCAGGCCGAGCACCTCGGCGAACACCCGGGTGAGCGCGGTCGCCGGGGCGGCGGCAGCGGCAACCGGGGCGCCCGAAGCGGCCGAACGCTCGGGGGCGGGCAGCGCCTTGCGGTCGAGCTTGCCGTTGACGGACAGCGGCAGCGCGGCGAGTTCCACCACCACGGACGGGACCAGGTGGGCGGGGAGGGTGGCGGCGAGCGCGGCCCGCGCCCCGGAGCCGGTGGCGCCCGAGCCGGTGGCGCCCGAGCCGGCCGCGGGCACCACGTATCCGACCAGTTGCTTCGAGCCGCCGGCGGTCTCCCGGACCGTCGCGGCGGCCGCCGCGACACCCGGAACGGCGGCCAACACGGCCTCCACCTCGCCGAGTTCGATCCGGAAGCCGCGGATCTTCACCTGGTCGTCAGTGCGGCCCAGGTACTCGACGCTGCCGTCGACCCGGTAGCGGACCAGGTCGCCGGTCCGGTACATCCGCTCCCCGGGGCCGCCGAACGGGTCCGCGACGAAACGGGAGGCGGTGAGGCCCGGGCGGCCCAGGTAGCCGCGCGCCAACTGCACGCCCGCCAGGTACAGTTCGCCCGCCACACCGACCGGGACGGGGCGCAGCGCCGCGTCCAGCACGTACAGCCGGGTGTTCCAGGCGGGGCGGCCGATCGGGACGGTGCCCGCGCCGGCCCAGGCCCGGTGGTGGGTGACGTCGACGGCGGCCTCGGTGGGACCGTACAGGTTGTGCAGTTCGATCTGCGGCCAGCGTGCGAGGAAGCGGTCGACGGCGGCGGCTGGCAGTGCCTCGCCGGAGCAGTAAACCCGGCGGACGCCCGCGAACTGCCGTTGCAGGGCGGGGTCCTGTTCGGCGGCGGCGGTGAAGGCGGCCAGCATGGACGGCACGAAGTGGCAGGTGGTGACGCCGGTGCGGGCGACCAGGTCGGCCAGATGAGCGGGGTCGCGGTGGCCGCCGGGGCGGGCCAGCACGACGCGGGCGCCGACGGTGAGGGCGAGGAAGAACTCCCAGACGGAGACGTCGAATCCGGCGGGGGTCTTCTGCAGGACGCGGTCGGCGGCGTCGATCGCGTACATCTCGCGCATCCACTCCAGCCGGTTGACGATCGCCCGGTGGGTGACCACGACGCCCTTGGGGCGGCCGGTGGAGCCGGAGGTGAAGATGACGTACGCGGCGTGGTCGGGGCCGGGCGCGGTGAGCGCCAGGTCGGCGGGGCCGGTGGCGTCCACGGGCAGCAGCGGCACGCCGGGCACGGCCGGGACGGCGGCGCCGGCGCCGGGCAGGGTGAGCACGCAGATGGGGCGGGCGTCCTCGATCGTCCCGGCGAGGCGTTCGGCCGGGTACTCGGTGTCCAGCGGCAGGTAGGCGGCCCCGGCCCGGAGCACGGCGAGCAGCGCGACCATCAGCTCGGCGGAGCGCGGGACGGCGACGCCGACCACGGTGTCCGGGCCGGCCCCGGCGGCAGTCAGGGCGCGGGCCAACCGGTCGGCCCGGTCGGTGAGTTCGCGGTACGTCAGGGCGGTGCCCTCGTACTCGACGGCGACCGCGTCGGGGGTGGCGGCGGCGGCCTCGGCGATCCGGGTGACCAGGGTGCCTTCGCGGACCGGGATCGCGGTGGCGTTCCAGGCCCCGGCGAGGCCGCGGACCTCCTCGGCGGCGGTCGGCTCGATCGTGCCGACCGGCCGGGCCGGGTCGGCGGCGGCCTGTTCCAGGACGCGCAGCAGGCGGGCGCCGAACAGGCGGGCGGTGGCCCGGTCGAACAGGTCCTCGGCGTGGATGACGGTCAGGTCGGTGCGGGTGCCGTCGGCGGACTCCACGAAGGTGAACGCCAGGTCGAAGCGGGCGGCGTGCACCGGGTCGGGCAGCAGCGCGGTGCGGGCGCCGAACAGGGCGCCCAGACCGTCGGCCTCCTTGCGGTGCTGCACCATCACCTGGAACAGCGGGTGCCGGCCCAGGGTCCGTTCGGGGTTGACCAGGTCGACCAGGCGGTCGAACGGCAGGTCCTGGTGGGCGAGCGCGCCCAGCACCGTCTCCTTGGCCCCGGCGACCAGCTGCTCGAAGCTCTGCCCGTCCTCCCAGCGGTGCCGCAGCACCAGGGTGTTGACGAAGAAGCCGACCAGCTGTTCCAGCGCCTGTTCGCCGCGCCCGGCGACGGGGGCGCCGAGCGCCACGTCCCGGCTCCCGGCCAGCCGGCCGAGCAGCAGCGCGGCGGCGGCCTGCACCACCATGAACGGGGTGGCGCCGGTGCGCCGGGCCAACTCCCCCAGAGCGGTGTGCAGTTCGGCGGGCAGGGCGAGCCGGACGGCGCCGCCGCGGCCGGTGGCCTCGGCGGGGCGCGGCCGGTCGGTGGGCAGTGCGAGTTCGGCGGGCAGGCCGGCCAGCCGCTCGGCCCAGTAGGCGCTCTGGCGGTCCGTCGGCTGCTCGGCCTGCCACAGCGTGTGGTCGGCGAACTGGAGCGGCAGCGGCGGAAGTTCGGGCGCGCGCCCGGCCCGCCGGGCGGCGTAGGCGGCGTCCAGGTCGCGCAGCAGCACGCCCTCGGACCACTCGTCCCCGGCCAGGTGGTGCAGCGCGATGCTCAGCACGTGCCGGCCCGGGCCCGCGCTCAGCAGGACGGCGCGGACCGGGAGTTCACCGGTCAGGTCGAAGGCGTGGGCGCCCGCGGCGGCGGTCTCCGCGTCCAGGCGGTGCCCGGGCACCGCGCGGACCTCGAACGGCACCCCGGCCCGCTCGGGCCGCAGGACGCGCTGGTAGGGGCGGCCCTCGTGCTCGGCGACGACGGTGCGCAGCGCCTCGTGCCGGGCCAGCACGTCGCCGAACGCGGACTCCAGTGCGGCGGCGTCGAGTTCGCCGTCGATCCGGAGCGCGCACGGGATGGTGTAGGCGGTGGACGGCCCCTGCAGGCGGTCCAGGAACCAGAGCCGGGCCTGCGCGGGGGCGAGCGGGACGCGCTCGGGGCGGGGCCGGGCGACGGGGGCGGTCCGGGCGGCGGGGCCCTCGCCGTCCAGCCGGGCGGCGAACGCGGCGGGGGTGCGGGCCTCGAACAGGTCGCGGATCGCGACCTCGGTGCCGAGCGCGGCGCGCAGCCGACCGACCACCCGGGTCGCCAGCAGCGAGTGGCCGCCGAGGGCGAAGAAGTCCTCGTCGACGCCGACGGCGGGCAGGCCGAGGACGTCCGCGAAGGCCGCGCAGACCAGTTGCTCGTGCGCGGTGCGCGGGGCCCGCCCGACGGGGGCGGCGTACGCGTCGGCGCCGGGCTCGGGCAGCGCCTGCCGGTCGAGCTTGCCGTTGACGTTCAGCGGCAGCGCGGCCAGCACCACCAGGGCGGCGGGCACCAGGTACGCGGGCAGCGCTTCGCCGAGGGCCTGGCGCAGCGCCGCCGGGTCGGCGTCCGCGCCGGGCGCGGGCACCAGGTAGCCGACCAGGCGCTTGCCCCCGCCGGGGCCGGGGCGGACCAGCACGGCGGCCTGCGCGACGCCGGGCAGCGCGGCGAGCGCGGCCTCGGCCTCGCCGGGTTCGACCCGGAAGCCGCGGATCTTCACCTGGTCGTCCTCGCGGCCCAGGTAGTCCAGGCTGCCGTCGGCGCGGTGCCGGACCAGGTCGCCGGTGCGGTACATCCGCTCCCCGGGCGGGCCGAACGGGTCGGCGACGAACCGGGACGCCGTCAGGCCGGGCCGGTTGCCGTAGCCGCGGGCCAGGCCGGGCCCGGCGACGTACAGCTCGCCGGGGATGCCGGGCGGCACCGGGCGCAGCCGGGCGTCCAGCACGTAGCAGCGGGTGTTGCCGATCGGCCGTCCCACGAAGGGGGTCGGGCTGTCGGCGAGGTCGGCCCCGAGGGTGTCGACGGTGTACTCGGTGGGGCCGTAGAAGTTGTGGCCGAGCACGCCGGGGGTGGCCCGGATGCGCTGCCACAGGGCGTCGCCGACGGCCTCGCCGCCGACCAGGAACAGCAGCGGCCGGTGGGCGGGGTCGTCCAGCAGACCCCACTCGACGAGCTGGGCGCCGAACGACGGGGTGACGTCCAGGGTGTCGATCCGGTCGGCGAGCAGGCGGGCCGCGAGGGCCTGCGGGTCGCGGCGCAACTCCTCGCCGTAGACGTGCAGTTCGTGGCCGAGCAGCAGCCACAGCAGCTGCTCCCAGGAGGAGTCGAAGGAGAACGAGGCGGTGTGCGCGGCGCGCAGCCGCCGTCCGCCGGCCGCGGCGACGGCCTTGGCGAAGACCGTACTGCCGTGGTGCTCCAGCAGGTTGGCCAGGCCCCGGTGCGGGACCTGCACGCCCTTGGGGCGGCCGGTGGAGCCGGAGGTGTGGATGACGTACGCCAGGTCGTCGGGCCCGGGCCGGACCGGCTCGGCGGAGCGGGTGCCGAGGTCGGAGCGGGTGCCGAGCTCGGAGCGGGTGCCGAGCTCGGCGAGCGGGACGGCGCCCAGCCGGGCGTTCGCCAACACCGGCCGCTCGGCGGCGAGTTCGCTCGTGGTGAGGGTGAGCAGCGGTTCGGCGTCGGCGAGCATCAGGGCGATCCGCTCGTCCGGGTGGTCGAGGTCGACCGGCAGGTAGGCGGCGCCGGCGGCGAGCACGCCGAGCAGCGCGGCGACCAGGTCGGCGGAGCGCGGCAGGGCGAGCGCGACCACGGTGTCGGGGCGGGCGCCGAGCGCGGCCAGGTGGCGGGCGTACGCCTCGACCCGGTCGGCGAGCCGACGGAACGTCAGGGTGTGTCCGTCGTGCACGACGGCGACCTGCTCGGGGCGGGCGGCGGCGGTGGCGCGGAAGGCGTCGACCACGGTGCCGGCCGGGACGGGGCGGTCGGTGGCGTTCCAGCCGGTCAGGACGGTGTGCCGCTCCTCGGCCGTCAGGACGTCCAACTTCCCGACCGGCGTGGACGGTTCGGCGACCATCGCGTCCAGCAGGCGGAGCAGGCGCCGGCCGATCGCGGTGGCCTGCTCGGGGCGGAAGGTGTCGGGCCGGTACTCGATCGTGAACTTCGGGTGCTCGCCGGGCAGGGTGAGCAGCGTCAGCGGGTAGTGGGTGGCGCCGCGGTGGCCGACGGCGGCGACCCGCAGGCCGGCGGTGGCCAGCGCGTCCGGGTCGAACGGGTAGTTCTCGAACACCAGCAGGGTGTCGAACAGGGTGCCGTGCCCGGCGTCGGCCTGGATCCGGGCGAGGCCGACGTGCTGGTGGTCGAGCAGCGCGGACTGCGCCTGCTGGAGCCGGGTGAGCGCCGCGGCGACCGGCTCGTCCTCGCGGAGCGCGAAGCGGACCGGGACGGTGTTGCTGAACAGGCCCACGGCGCTTTCCACGCCCGGGAGTTCACCGGGGCGGCCGGAGACGGTGGCGCCGAACACCACGTCGGTGCGGCCGGTGAGCCGGGACAGCAGGACCGCCCAGGCGCCCTGCACCAGGGTGTTCGGGGTCAGGCCGTGGCGGCGGGCGGTGGCGGTGAGCCCGGCGGCCAGGGCGGCCGGGATCGGCAGGTCGAGTGCGCGGGCCGGGGCGCCGTCGGGGGCGGCGGGCGCGCCGAGCGCGTCGGCGAGCAGGGTGGGGCCGTCGAGCCCGGCCAGGGCGTCGCGCCAGGCGGCGGTGTCGGCAGCGGTGTCGCGTCCGGCCAGCCAGGCCAGGTGGTCGGCCCAGCGCGGCGCGGCGGGCAGCTCGCCGCCCGCGTAGGCGGTCAGCACCTCGCGCAGCAGCACGGGCGTGGACCAGCCGTCCATCACGATGTGGTGGCGGGTCAGCAGCAGCCGGTGCCGGTCGGGGCCGAGCGCGACCAGGGCGCAGCGCAGCAGCGGCGGCCGGGCCAGGTCGAAGCGGCGGGCGGCCTCGGCGGCCTCGATCCGGGCGCTCTCGGCGGCCTGCCGCTCTTCGTCCAGGGCGGTCAGGTCGTGCTCGGTCCACGGGACGCGGACCTCGGTGGCGAGGGCCTGCACGGGTTCGCCGGCGGCGGTGGGGACGAAGGCGGCGCGCAGCGCGCCGTGCCGGTCGACCACCAGGTCGACGGCGCGGACCAGGGCGGCCCGGTCGAGCGGGCCGTGCAGGTCGAGCGAGGTCAGCGAGGTGTACAGCTCGTCGTCGCCGGGCCGCTGCATCCGGTCGTGGAACAGCAGTCCCTCCTGGAGCGGGGAGAGCGGCAGCACGTCCTCCAGGCCGGGGTGGCGGGCGGCCAGCGCGTCCAGGTCGGCCTGGGTGACGGGGGCCAGCGGCACGTCGGACGGGGTGGGCGCGGCAACGTCCGGGCGGGCCGCCCAGCGGGCCAGGCCGTCCAGCCGGTCGCACCAGGCGGCGGCCAGCGCCTCCACCTCGGCCTCGGTGAACACCCCTTCGGGCCAGGCGAGTTGGACGGTCAGTTCGGCGCCGTCCGGGCGGTCGTGGACGAACGCGCCGATCTCCAGGGCATGGCCGCAGGGCCGTTCCGGGTCGGTGGTGGCGGTGATCGCGTCCCCGGCCCGCAGGTCGGGCGTCCAGGTCTCGCCGGTGGCGGCGAAGCGGCCCAGGTAGTTGAAGAGCAGGCGCGGCTCGGGGGCGTCGGCGAGCGCGAGGCCGCCGGCGGTGTCGAGGTACCGGAGCAGGCCCCAGCCGGTGCCGGCGGCGGGCAGGGCGCGCATCCGCTCCTTGACCAGGCCGAGGGCGGTGCCGGGGTCCTCGCGGCCCGTCAGGTCGAGCCGGAGCGGGAACTCGCTGGTCAGCCAGCCGACGGTGCGCGAGGTGTCGGCGCCGGGGACGAGGTGGTCCTCGCGGCCGTGGCCCTCCAGACGCAGCAGCAGCCCGGTGGCGGCGGCCTCGCCGTGCAGGGCGCGGCGGCGGTCCTGGAGCGCCAGCGCGAGGCCGGTCAGCAGGACGTGGTCGACCCCGGCCCGGCGGGCGGCGGGGACGGCGGTCAGCAGCGGGGCGGTGCGCCCGGCCGGCAGGGTCAGCCGCAGGCGGCGCTGCCGGCCGGCGGTGTCCTGCCGGGGGTCGAGCGCCCGCTCGGCCAGCAGCGGGGCCGGCTCCGGCGTCACCTGCTGCTGCCAGTACGGCAGTTCGGCCTGCACGGCGGGGCTCCCGGCGGCCTCCGCCAGCCCGTGCGCCCAGGCCCGGACGGAGGTCGGGACGGGCGCGAGCTGCCGCCCCTGGTAGGCGTCCCGCAGGTCGGGCAGCAGGATGCGCCAGGACACCCCGTCCACCGCCAGGTGGTGGACGACCAGCACCAGCAGCCCGTCGCCCCCCGGCCCGGCGTCCAGGTGCACGGCCTGCAGCACGACGCCCCGCTCGGGGTCGAGCCGGTCGGCCGCCGCCTCCCGCTCGGCGGCCGCGGCCGCCACCAGCTCCTCCGGTGCCACGGCCACCCGCCGCACCCGCTCCCCGGCCGGTGCCGCCCCGACGGGCCGCACCTCCTGCATCCAGTCCTGCTCCCCCGTGGGCGTGTCCGCACCGGCATGCAGGCGCAGGCGCAGCGCGTCGTGGCGGTCCGTCAGGGCGTCGAGCGCCGCCACCAGGCGGTCGTGGTCGAGGCCGGGCGGGACGGTGACAGTGGTGGTCTGGGCGTAGCGGCGGATCGGGCCGCCCCGGTGGCGCAGCCAGGCGGTGACGGGGGTGGCCGGGAGCGGGCCGACGGGGTCGACGGCCGGGCCGGTCCCGGCGGCCCCGGGGGCCGTCGCGGTGACGGCGGCGGCGATCCGGGCGACGGTGCGGCGGTCGAAGACCTCGCGGGGGGTGAGGGCGAGGCCGGCGTGCCGGGCCCGGCTGCCGAGCTGGATCGCGGAGATGCTGTCGCCGCCGAGCGAGAAGAAGTTATCGTCGGCGCCGACCTGCTCGACGGGCAGGCCGAGGACTTCGGCGACCAGCGCGGCGAGCAGCCGCTCGGTGCCGGTGCGCGGCGCGGCGGTGCCGCCCGGTCCCGTCGCGGGGGCGGGCAGCGCCTTGCGGTCGAGTTTGCCGTTGACGGACAGCGGCAGGGCGTCCAGGCCGACCAGCACGGCGGGGACGGAGTACTCGGGCAGGGTGAGGGCGAGGCGGTCCAGCAGGGCCTGCGGGTCGGCGGGCGGCGGGGCCACGTAGCCGACCAACTGGCGGGCGCCGCCGGGGAGTCGGCGGGCCAGCACGGCGGCCTGGGCGACCTCGGCCTGGGCGGCGAGCGCGGCCTCGATCTCGCCGAGTTCGATCCGGAAGCCGCGGATCTTCACCTGGTCGTCGGTGCGGCCCAGGTACTCGACGGTGCCGTCGGCGGCCCAGCGCACCAGGTCGCCGGTCCGGTACATCCGCTCCCCCGCCGCGCCGAACGGGTCGGCGACGAAACGGGAGGCCGTCAGGCCGGGACGGCCCAGGTAGCCGCGCGCCAACTGCACACCGGCCAGGTAGAGTTCGCCCGCCACGCCGACCGGAACGGGGCGCAGCGCCGCGTCCAGCACGTACAGCCGGGTGTTCCACACCGGGCGGCCGATCGGCACCGTGCCCGCGCCGGGGGCGGTGGGGTGGAAGGTGACGTCGACGGCGGCCTCGGTGGGGCCGTACAGGTTGTGCAGCGGGACGCCGGGGAGTTCGGCGTACCAGCGCTCCACGGTGTCGGCGGGCAGTGCCTCGCCGGAGCAGAAGGCGCGGCGCAGGCTGGCGCAGCGGGCGGCGAGGCCGGTCTCCTCCAGGAAGGCGCGCAGCATGGAGGGGACGAAGTGCAGGGTGGTGACGGCCCGTTCGGCGATCAGGTCGGCGAGGTAGCCGGGTTCCTTGTGGCCGCCGGGGCGGGCCAGCACGACGGTGGCGCCCTCGGCGAGGGCCCAGAAGAACTCCCAGACGGAGACGTCGAATCCGGCGGGGGTCTTCTGCAGGACCCGGTCGTCGGGGCCGAGCGGGTGGGCGTGCTGCATCCAGGCCAGCCGGTTGACGATGGCCCGGTGGGTGACCACGACGCCCTTGGGGCGACCGGTGGAGCCGGAGGTGTAGATGACGTACGCGGCGTGGTCGGGCCCGGCCGGGACCGGCTCGGCACCGTCCGCGTCCGGCGGCAACCCGTCGATCAGCAGGGCGCGTTCGCGGGCGGCGGCGGGGAGCCGGTCGAGCAGCGCGGCGGTGGTGACGACCCGGACGGGGTCGGCGTCCTCGACCATCGAGGCGAGGCGTTCGGCGGGGTGGTCGGTGTCCAGCGGCAGGTAGGCGGCGCCGGAGCCGAGGATGCCGAGCAGCGCGGTCATCAGGGCGGCGGAGCGCGGCACGGCGACGGCGACGATCCGGTCCGGGCCGGCCCCGGCAGCGGCCAGCACCCGGGCCAACTTCCCGGCAGATTCGGACAGTTCGGCGTAGCTCAGGGTCCCGTCGGGGGCGATCACGGCGGTGGCGCGGGGGGTGCGGGCGGCCTGCGCGGCGATCCGGGTGACCAGGGTGCCGGGCTCGACGGGGTGCGCGGTGGCGTTGCGGTGCTCCAGCAGGTCGGTGCGCTCGGCGGCGGTGAGCAGGTCGAGTTCACCGACGGGGCGGTCCGGCTCGGCGGCCAGGCGTTCCAGCAGGGCGGTGAACCGCTCGGCGTGCAGGGCGAGTTCGGCTTCGGTGTACAGGCGCGGGTTGGCGTCGAAGTCGAGCAGCAGCCGGTGGTCGGGGGTCTTGGCGACGGAGAGCGAGAGGTCGTCGACCGGTCCGGCGGCGAGGTTGACGGTGTGGCCGGGGATGCCGGCGAAGTCCAGGTCGAGGTCGAAGGGCTTGAGGTTCAGCAGCGGGCCGTACAGCCGCCCGTCGGTGCCGACCAGGCCGAGGGAGCGGCGCAGTTCCTCGCCACGGTGCAGCTGGTGGCGGCGCAGGTCCTTGAGCTCGGCGGCGGAGCGCCGCAGCAGGGTGGCGAAGCCGTCCTCGGGGGCGACGGCGAGGCGCAGCGGCAGGATGTTGACGGCCATGCCGGGGACGCGCAGGGTGCCGGGCGCGGTGCGGGCCATCACGTGCAGGCCGACGACCGGGTCGGTGGTGCCGGTGATCCGGTGCAGGTAGGCGGCGAGGGCGGCGTGCGCGGCCTCGGCCCAGGTGACGCGGGCGGCCTTGGCGGCGGCCAGCAGCGGGGCGGTGCGGGCGGCGTCGAGTTCGATCCGGTGCCGGAGCGCGGCGGGCGCGGCGGCGGCCTGCTGCTCGGTGAGGGCGTGCACCTGCGGGCGGTCGGCGAAGCGCCGCTGCCACCAGGTGGCGTCCGCGGCGGCGGATTCGCCCGCCAGGTAGGCGCGTTCGGCGTCGGCGAGGACGGCGGCGGGGCGCAGCGGGCTGTCGGGGACGTGGTGGCCGGTGGCGAGGGCGGTGTACACCTCGGCGACCCGGCGGGTGAACAGGGTGACGCCGTAGCCGTCGATCACCAGGTGGTGGAACCACTGGAACCAGAGGTGGCGGTCCTCGCCGGTGCGGACCAGCAGCGCGCCGTGCAGCGGTCCGCGCTCCAGGTCGGCGGGGCGGGCGAGTTGGCGGCGCACCAGGTCGACGGCGGCCTCGACGGGGTCGGTGGCGGCGCTGGTGTCGAGCCGGGCGAGGGTGAAGGCGTCGGGGTCGAAGCGGCCGGGGCGGGCGTGGCGCGGGCCGACGGTGAGGTGCAGGCCGTCGGCCTCGGCGAGGGTGCGGGCGAGCGCGGCTTCGAGCAGGTCGGGGCGGAGCGGGCCGTCCAGGCGCACGTACTGGCCGACGTTGTGGGCGGGGCTGCCGGGGTCGATGCGTTGCGCGGCGAGGACGCCGGCCTGGGCCGCCGTCAGCTCCGGTCCGGCTCCGTGTTCGGCCTGCGTGGTCGTGGTGCCAGCCATGGTCGGGCCCTTCCCGAGGTCGGCGGCCGGGTCCGGTCCGGGGACGGGCGGGGGCCGCAGCGTGGTGCGAGGTGCGTGTGCCGGGGTGGCGCCGGGTCCGGGCCGCTGCCGCGGGCGGCCCGGGTTCCGGCGCGGGGGCCTTACTGGCCCTTGAGGACGGTCTCGATCTGGTCGAGCACGTTGATCGAGGTGCCGTAGCGGTCGGTGGTGGCGTAGGTCAGCGGGACGACCTTGCCGGCCTTGACGGCCTTGAGGTTCTGCCAGGACGGCTGCTTGGCCAGGTCCTTGGTGTCCTGCGGGACCTCGCCGGTGGCGGCGGTCCGGGGGATCAGGATGATGTCGGCGTCGGCGAGCACGTCGAGCTTCTCCACCGAGTAGGTGACCTCGTGGTCGGTGGCGTCCGCGGACGCCCGGGAGAAGGTGGCGCCGGCGTCGTGGAGCACCCGGCCGACCCAGGAGGTGGCGGTGTCGACCAGGAACTCGCCGCCGCCGTAGGAGGAGGCGATGGTCCACTTGGTCGAGTTGAGCTTGTCCGCGTAAGTGGACTTGATCTTCGCGGCCTTGGCCTCGTAGTCGGACTTCAGCTTCTTGAACTCCGTCTCCTTGCCGACCGCGGTGGCGATCTTCTCCTGCGCGTTCAGCAGGTCGACGGGCTTGTCGATGCCGAAGTACAGGGTGGGGGCGATGCCTTCGAGCTTCTTGACGCCCCAGTCGAAGGCGGTGGCGCCCTCCACGACGATCAGGTCGGGGCGGAGCGAGGCGACCTTCTCGATGTTGATCTCGATGCCGGAGCCGATCGGCTCGATCTTCTTGGCGGCCTCGGTCTGCGCGGGCAGCAGCTCCATCGGGTTGTTCTCGTCGATGGTGCTGGTGCCGACCGGCTGCACGCCGAGGTCGAGCAGCGCGCCGGTGGCGTAGGAGACGCTGACGATCCGCTGGACGCCCGCCGGGACGGTGACCTTGCCGTTGCTGGCCTCGACGACGACCGGGCCCTTGTTCGCGGCGCCGCCCGGGGCGGCGGGGGCGGCGTCCTTGCGGTCGCCGCCGGAGCCGCAGGCCGTGGCGGCGAGCGCGACGGCGGCGGCCGCGGCGAGCGCCCTCGCGGTCCGGGAGGTCAGCGCGCGGGTGTTCATGGTTCTCCGTAAGGTGTTAGGCGGCCCGGGAGGGCCGGATGTGGCTTATGGTTCTCTGCCTTCAGTGGCTTCTGAGGAGTGGCCGTCCGGC